>CAYVME010000006.1:19996-42589 GCA_964452415.1 uncultured Bdellovibrionales bacterium | reverse complement strand
ATTATACGTCCTTGCCAAGGATGAGACGGCAGTTCGATTCTGCTTACCCGCTCCAAGAAAAAAAACTGCAGTGAGCAGTTTTTTTGTTTGCAATCAATGAAGAAATGAATCGTGCTATACTTATTAATATAAAATGATAATATAAAAATAAATGAAAAAAATCGTATCCATAGGTTGTGGTGGAGCAGGAATGTTTAGTGGAATCGTTGCTTCTCAATTGAGAAAAGGAAAATTTAAAGCTATAGCATTATCTGACGAGGCTGATATTTATTGCCGATGCACCACACCATATATTTTGACAGGAGAAGCTAAATTGGCAGACGCCATCCAGCCCGACAGCATGGCCGGTGATTATGGTGTGAAAGTTGTTCATGAGAAGGCCTTAAAGATTGATACTCGAAAAAAAGAAGTACACACCGACAAAGGAAACATTTTCGAATATGATTATTTGGTTATTGCTACAGGAGCTTCTCCTTCGAAGCCACAAATTAAGGGAATCGATGGCAAAAATGTTTACACGGTTCGAACAAGCAAAGATGCCCAGTGCATTCAAGGTTGCATGGTTGATGCAAAAAGCGCAATAGTTATCGGTGCTGGAGTCATTGGAATTGAAATGGCTGGAGCGCTCAGGAGACAAGGCTTGGAGGTTGGATTGATTGAATATGCAAATTCAATTTCTTCTGCCATTGTCGATGAAGAATTTTCAGAAAAAATCGTGGGACTTCTTGGTGATAATGGCGTCAAGACATTTTTCAATCATGAAGTTGTGGAAATCTCAGACAATGCGTCTGGCGAAAAAGAAGTTATTGTTAAACATGATGGCAAAAAGAAAAACTTTCTTGCTGATGTGGTTGTGGTTGCAACTGGAATCAAACCAAATTTGGAGATCATCGAAGGAACCAAGATAAAAGCCACGGAAAAGGGAATAGTTGTTGATAGCAAAATGCAAACAAACATTCCAAATGTGTATGCATGTGGAGATTGTTGCTTGGCGTCGTCAGCAGTTACAGGCGAGCCAATGTCCAGTGCTTTGGCAAGCAGTGCCATTCAACAATCCAAAATTGTTGGATTTCAGATTGCTGGTTTTCCGATCAAATACAATGGCTCAACGGGAGCATTTGCATTTCAGACCCTCGACAAGGAATATGCGGGAGTTGGACTTACGGAAACTGAGGCTCGAAAGAAGTTTAAGTGGGTGATCACTGGGAGAGCTGTGACAACTGATGTGTATAAGGATTTGGCAATAGCACAAGAGCTTGAAGTGAAACTTATTTTCGCAGGGCCGATGATGAGGTTGGTGGGCTATGAAGCTTTTGGAAAAGGTGTGATTGCATCGGCTGAATTGGCAAGTTTTGCAATTGGTTTGAAATTGAACATATTGAAAATGTTGAAATTTAACTACATTGCACATCCAAGCATGACTCCTTGGCCATTCATGAACCCAATTATTATGGCAACTGAAGATGCGATGGGAAAAATCATGGAAAAAGTGAAGGGACTTTTTAATTAGGACTTGTGATTTCAAATTAAGTCGAGTATGTTCTCGACATCCGTTTAATTTTTTTGGCAATAAGCAATTTTTTTGATTGAAAATCCTCCCACAAGGAGGGTTTTAATTTTGGGAAAAGAAAAATTTTAAAAATGCTTTAAACAAGCCCCAGAAGGCGGTTTTCTGGTATTTCTAACACATAAAAAGGCTTAAATAAGCCAAAAAGTGCTGGTTATGGTTGACTTGGATTGCCTGGCATGCTATTATATTCGGTCGACCATTGAATTGGATGTCGGCTCAGTTATCTGCTGTGAAGTGCAAGGTAGATGCTGGCTAAGAAGTAAGATTCATTAAATGCGTATAATCAGGCTTGTGATAGGCTTGCTGGTGCTCATGGCAGCTATGCTTCCAATGGTGACTCTAGCAAGCGAAACTCCAAACACTGATATAAAAAGCAAAATAAATTTAAATAGTATTGCGAGTTTCTTTTTTCCTGCTCCAGCTTTAGCTGATGAGCAAAAAGAGGAAGTTATGGAGCAGACTGTGGTCATTGAGCCGGTGAAAACCGACGAAGAAATCAAAAATGAAAAGATTTTGGCTCAATGGAAAGGAAAGCAGACTGCCAAGTGGACAAATCTTCCAAAAGAGCAATTTGTGATCAATGCTTCTGCATACACAGCTTCGGCTGATGAATGTGACAATGATCTTGGAATTACAGCTTCTGGAATCAAGGTTCAAGAAAACAGAACAATCGCTTGTCCTCCAGAGTTTCCATTTGGGGTAAAAATTGAAATTGAAGGGATGGGAACATACACTTGTGAGGATCGTGGTGGTGCTATAAAAGGAAACCACATCGATATCTATGTTAAAACAAAAAAAGAAGCTTTTGCTTTCGGAAGACAAAATTTGAATGCCAAAGTTGTCTTTTAAAGACAAAATGCACCTTGCTTCGGCGGGGTGCATTTTGTTTTATTAAGGCTTTTTGTTAATTGACTCAAGACCTTGTATTTGATAAGCTGAATTAAGTTCTGGTCGAGAAAATTTAGAGGGTCCGATGGCCGAGTGGTTAGGCAGCGGTTTGCAAAACCGTCCACAGCAGTTCAAGTCTGCTTCGGACCTCAAAAAATACAAATGCCCGGATGGTGAAATTGGTATACACTAGGGACTTAAAATCCCTCGGGAGCAATCCCATGCGAGTTCGAGTCTCGCTCCGGGCACCAAAGAGTAACCATCAAAAAAAGAGCATCACTGCTCTTTTTTGTTTTGTAAAAGTTTTGGAATCTTCTTGAAATCTTCTTCAAAAATTGCTCGTGTTTTTTTGTTGATCCTGGCGGCTGCGGGATGGTGAAGAGGGAATATTTTTATATTTCCAATCTTGGGAATTTTCGTTTCAATTATTTTTCCATGCGCCTCGGAAATTTTTGCAACTGGCAGAAAACTGTTCAGTGCAAATTTTCCAAGAGTAACAATTATTTTTGGATCAATAATCTCAATTTGTTTTTCGAGCCATGGCCAACATTCTTGAATTTCTTCTGGAAGTGGATCGCGGTTTTCTGGTGGGCGACACTTGCAGATATTTGTGATATACACATCTTGGCGTTTCATTTTTATGCTCTCGATCATTTTGTCCAGGATTCTTCCACTGCTTCCGACAAAGGGAATTCCAAGTTCATCTTCTTTTTTTCCTGGAGCTTCGCCGATAAACATTATTTTTGCTTCAGGATTTCCAGTGCCAAAAACAACATGCCCGCGATTTGAATGTAGGGCACATTTGGAGCATTTCGACATCTTGTCATTCAGCTTTGTCAGTTGTTCTGTCTTATTCATCGCGGGAATTTGAAATTTGAAATTTATAATTTAAAATGAAATCTAAATGATAAATTTCAAATTAAAAATTATGTGAGTCCATTAATCAAAATTAATTTGAATTTGTAATCATTGTCATCCCACACGGCAAAAGTTGGGGGATAATATTGATTGGCGACATTGCCAGGATTGAGCATCTCACATTCTTTGAAGTTGCCATTAAAATTTTCGCCTTGAATTTTTTCAGTCCAAGGTTTGTGAGTGTGGCCGTAGAAAACATAGTCAAACATTCCTTGTTCTGCAAGCTTGCGCGCATATTCAGGATAATGCACAAATGCCATTTTTTTGCCGGCAATTTCAACTTCCCCATGTTTGGAAAAAATGTTGATTGACTTGTATTTGCCATCCGCAAAGGGATAGTCTCCAGCGTGACCGCGATCCATGTTGCCAAAAGTCCAAAAAATGTCACCGGAAAAATTCTCCTTGAGGTAATCCAATGTTTCAATTTCCGCCAAGTCTCCACAGTGAATCAATTTTTCAATTTTGTTTTCCAAGCAATAATTCAAAACCTTTTTGAGATTTGGAATGTTGTCATGCGTGTCTGAGATGATTGCAATTTTCATTGTAGATAAATATTAGTCACGAAATTTTTTAATGAGTTCAATGTCTTCTTTAACAAGATCATGTTCTGTTTCGAGGATCATGGTGATGTCTTGTTCGTTTGCAAATTCCACAATGTTTTTGAAAGCTTCTTGCCCGATCAGTCCCTTGCCGATGTGTTCATGGCGATCTTTGCGAGAGGCGAGTTCGGTTTTGGAGTCGTTGGCATGAATCAGTTTTATGCTTCCCAGTCCAATTTCCGCGTCGATTTTTTTCAATGTATCTTCAAAATCACGCCAATCATAGCCGGAAGCAAAGGAGTGTTGAGTGTCGATGCAAATTCCCACCAACTTGGTGTGATTTACGGCTTTCAAGATTTCAGCAATTTGTGAAAAAGTTGAACCCATTATTTTTCCTGATCCGGCTGCATTTTCAATCAGTAGTTCTGTTGAACCCTCGTAACCATTAAGAGATTTTTTCAGGGCTTCAATTGTTTCAGTTGTTGCAATCTCTTCAGGAAGCTCGCCGGCACTGCCAAGATGAGTCATGACATATTTGGCGCCAAGAAGAGATGCTCGCTCAAGCTCATCGCGAATGACACTGATCGAACCATAGCGAATTCGATTGTTGGCAGATGCGAAATTAATGTAATATGGTGTGTGAACGACGGTCATTTCAATTTTGTTTTTTTTGCATTCATCTTTGAATTTTGAAACAATTTCAGGGGTGAGTTCAGGTGCTTTGCCACCTTGGGGCGAGCGAGTGAAAATTTGCATGGCTTCAGCTCCAAGTTCATTGGCGCGAGCTGGAGCATTAAAAACTCCTCCTGCAATTGAAACATGACAACCGATTAGCATAGTATTTTGTATAAAGTATTGATTAAGTCCTTGTATATATACTACAATATACCCGGCACAAAATACAATTATTCATTGGACAAAAGGCAAAAAATCTGCTATAATTAATATATTGAGTGAAAAAGCGGGTGTTTTTCCCCGCTTTCTTTTTTTATCAAAAACAAAAATGGAATTGAATTACAAAAAAGAAGATACAATTGTCATCAGTGATATGCATCTTGGCTCAAAGCAAAGCAAGGCCAGAAAACTCGGCAATTTTTTGCATGAGCTTTCGAAAAATCCTCCTTATCGTTTGATTTTGAACGGTGATGTTTTTGAGCTTTGGAGCACGAACTATAAAAATATTGGAGCTGATGAGCATCGCGTGATCAAGTTGGTTGCAGCTCTTTCGGAAAAGGGAACCAAGATCGTGTATATTCCTGGCAATCATGACAGAGCATTTAGAGCATTTTTTGAGTTTACTTTTGGAAAAATAAAAATGCGAAATGAATATGTGATCCGGCATGATGGGAAAAAATATCTCGTGATGCATGGTGATGAGTTCGATGCTTTCACAAGGAATCACGTTGTCATTTCAATTTTGTTGGATCAGTTCTATGTTTTACTAATCAGAATCAATTCTTTTTTGAAAATATTTTCCAGGTCAAAAAAATCTCTGTCAAAAGAAAAGCACTCAAAGAAATATGCCGAAATCGTTTCGAAGATTCGAACGCTTGCCTTGTCTTATGCCCGGTCGCGAAAAATGGACGGAATCATTATTGGCCACAGTCATTGGCCAGAACTGATGAATAATCCAGATGGTGTCGTTTTTGCAAACTCAGGAGACTGGATCGATAACTGTTCGTATGTGGTTGTCGATCACGAACTGAAACTCGAATACTACAAAGGATAATTTTCTCTAAATGATAACTGAAATTTTGCTTCGCCCGTTTCCTTTCTCGGCACGCTCGCATTTAGGAACTATTGTTTAGCGGAGTGAGTGAAATGAAATAGCAATTTCATTTCCGAACGAGCGACAACAACAAGCTTGCTTATGACTGCTTGCTCGTCCTCGCTGTCGCTGTGGATAGCCTCAAAAGAAAATAGTCTCGCAAAAAAACAGGAAATTGTATCCTGTTTTTTTGTATTTGAATTTTACCTAAAACCTATAAGCTAAAACCTAAAACCTGTCTTAAACTATTTCCCAACCATTGGGAGTTTCGACAATTTTTCCTTTCACTTCAAAGCCTGAGGCAAGCTTGTGTCCGCCACCACCAAACATGTGGGCAATTTCACTCACATCAACACCTTTGTATTCTTCGCTTCGGAGACTTCCTTTGATGACATCGTTGTCGCGCTCTGAAAGCACGAGTGAAAATTTTGTGCCTGGAACAGTGTTCAAGATTGAAGCAACTTGTCCGATGTCTTCAGTCGTGGCCAAGCATTCATCGATGTCCTTTTGTGTTAGCACTGTTGTTATGAGTCCATTCTTTGGGTTTATTTTGGCTTTTTCAAATGCTCTTCCCCAAAGTTTCAAAGTCGAAAGTTTTTTGTTGGCAAAGGAAGCTTTGATTATTTTTGAAACGGATGCTCCTTTTTTCATGAGGTCGGATGAAATTTCCATTACGCGGCTCGTTGTGTTTGCATGCTGAAAATTTCCAGTATCAGAAAGAATTCCGATCATGAGATAGGTTGCGATGTTTTTTGAGATGTGAGCATTTTGACTGATGAGGTATTCGTAGATGAGTTCACAAGTGGAAGATCGTTTTGCTTCGATGATGACAACATCTGCTGTTGTTGTGATGTCGGGATGATGGTCAATGATCACAGTCACTGTTTTTTCTGAAAGTTCGGGCAGTATTTTTTGAAAGCCTCGTTCAACACTGTCGCAACCAATTGCTGCATCATAGGATTTCAAATCAAGATGATCTGGCGCATGAAAAACTTCTTGAGTAAGCGTTTCAAGAAAAAGTGGCATTGGATCGACGCAAGAAATGTCTGCAATCTTTCCGATTGATTCCAAATATTCCTTGAAAGCAAGAACTGATCCAGCAGTGTCTCCGTCTGGTCCGGAATGCGCAAAAAGCAAAATCTTTTTGGAATTCTGAATTATATATGAAAGCGTATTAAATTCTGTGGTGAAATTTTTCATTTCTAAAATTTGATTAATTTTTGCTTTGCTTGTTCTTCTTCTCGGCACGCTCGCAGTCGGCAGCTATGACTGCATCGCTAAGAGCTCGCTGTCGCTCACTATTGTCTCAAAGAAAAACAATCTCGCAAAAAATATCCTTTCTGAATTTTCGAATAAAAAATCTTAAACCAAAATAGGCTTAAGAATTTTTATGATATGTATTTTTGTTTTTGACCCTAGATCCCCTTGAGAATCTTTTCAATTTCATCGGCTTTTTCTTCTGTTGAATCAAGCACGAATTGAATTCTTGGAAGAGGTCGCATCTTCAATTTTCTGTTCAGCGCTCCTTGGATTGGATACATTTCTTTGGCAAGAGTTTTCATCACATAGTCGGATTCCTTGTATGGGAAAACACTTATGGATACTCGAGTATATCGGATGTCTGGGGTTGTGTCAACCTTGGCGATCGTCAAAAAAACACCTGGTTTGATGGACAATTCTCGCTGAAAAATCTCACCCAAATGCTCCTTGAAAAGCTTGTTTAATTTTACTATTCTTTCAGTCATAAATTTGAGTCGAAAGTCTATAAAGTCCAAAGTCTGTAAAGCAGTCAGAAATAAATAAGCTTATTTGAGATGCTTGTGACTTGATTGACTTTTGCCTTTTAGCTGTTATAGGGTTCTTTTCTTTTCTTCTTCAGTGAAGGCAATCAGCGTGTCGCCTTCCTTGATTTTGGTGTCACCTTCAAAAACGATTCCGCATTCATTTCCTTTTCCAACCTCAGCGGTGACTTTCTTGTCTTGTTGAAGCTGTTCAAGTTTTCCTTTGCCGACAATTTCTCCATCTCTGCGAATTTCAATCAACGCTCCCTTGGTGATTTTTCCATCGGTGACTCTTCCGCCTACAATCATGTCGCGCTTTCCAGTTTTGAAAATTGCCAACACATTTACCATCCCAAGATCAGTGCGAACAATTTCAGGTGGAAGCATGTCAATTACCATTTTTTTCACTTCCTCAACCAATTCATAGATGATTTTGAAAGTTTTTATGTTGACATCATTTGTTTCAGCAAGTCTTTTGGCAACCGTTGTCACTTCAACATTGAAGCCAAGCACGATTGCTTGTGACGGTGCTCCAGTTTTGATGTCAGACTCGGTAATGTTTCCAACTTCACTATCAATGATGTTGATGATAACCTCGTCAGTTTTGATGGTTGAAAGAATTTGTTCGATTGCTTCAAGTGATCCTTGCACATCAGCCTTGAGAATCAAATTGAGTTTTTGAATCTTGTCTTCTTCCATGATCCTCATCAATTTTTGAGAAGTCACTTTTTCTTTTCTTTCGATCAAGCCTCCGGAAAATTCTTTTGATTTGAGTCTGGCGATTGATTTTCCGCTCACAACCTGAAGCACATCATTTGTGTTTGGTGTTCCATTGAGCCCCATGATTGTTACTGGAGTTGATGGTCCAACGCTGGTCAGGTTTCTTCCGGTGAAGTCTTCAATCTTTCGAATTCTTCCGTATACTGTTCCAGCAGTCACATCTTGTCCAACTTTCAGTGTTCCAGTTTTTACCAGAACAGTCGCAACTGGTCCTTTTTGTGGGTCAAGATTGGATTCAAGCACGATTGCAAATCCATCTCGCTTATCATCAGCCTTGAAGTCTTCAACTTCAGCCACGAGCAAGATGTTTTCAAGCAAGTCTTCAATCCCGATATTTTGTTTGGCGCTGACTTCTGCGGCCATAACATCTCCACCCCATTGTTCAATGATGATCCCATTGTCGGCCAATTCTTGTTTCACTCGTTGTGGATTTGCATCTTGTTTATCAATTTTGTTGATTGCAACCACTGTTGGAATCTTTTTTTCTTTTAGATACTCGATAACCTCTTTGGTTTGAGGTCTGACTCCATCATCAGCCGCAACCACAAGCACTGCAATGTCGGCAATTGAAACTCCTCGTTCGCGCATTCCGGAAAAGGCTTCATGTCCAGGAGTGTCGATAAAGGTGATAAGTTGACCTTTCTTTTTCACTTGATAGGCGCTTATGTGCTGAGTGATTCCCCCGGCTTCTTTGGCAGCCACACTGGCTTTGCGGATTGTGTCGAGCAAAGTTGTTTTTCCATGATCAACATGACCAAGAATGGTCACAACTGGCGGTCTTGGGTGCAAGTTTTTGCCAGATTCTTTCTCTTTTTTGCAAATTTCAATTAATTTTTCAACCGTGATGGTTTCGCTGTCGGCAACCACCAAATCAGCTTCAGTCTCGAATCCAAGATCCTGGGCAATAATTGTGGCTGTATCAAAGTCAATTTCTTCATTGATGGTCGCCAGGATGCTGTTTTTGAGAAGCTCAGTGATGACCTGAGACACAGGCAAGCCCAAAAGTTCACTGAATTTTTTCACTGTAATACTGGTTGGCACTTTGACGATTTTCTTTATTTCTTCGGTCATTATAAGTTGATATGTTTATGAATTATGTTAAAAATGGCTTGTTTGAAAGATTAAATCTTGGTGGGCTTAATTGTTGTGGCATTCTTGATTGCAGTTTTTTCCTCTTCAGTGAGGGTATATTTCTCAGATGAACCTTTGATGATTGGCTTGGAGTAAATGCGGGTGCCTTCACGAGTGTGAAGTGACGATATTGTTATGCCTGAATCTTTCCCATCAAGCAGTGCCAAAGCAAAGCTTTGATCACCACCAATGTCCTTGAATGGGTTGAATCGGATGATTCCAACCTTGTGAATCGATTTTTGAGTCAAATTGTGAATTTTGTTTGAAATTTCAAAAAGTTCTTGAATTTCCTTATCTATAGTTAAAATTTCGTTGGTATGGGCCAGAATTACTGATTCAAGATCGATGGCTTTTTTGCCTGAAAAGAGGATTTCAAGATTTGCTTGAGTCTTTTTGACTTTTAACCAAATTAAAAATCCAAAAACAAGGCTCAAGATAGCCAGAAATAGTCCAGCCAGGGAAAAATAAATTGAAAATTGGGATAATGCTTCCATGAGACGAGTTTATTAGACCGATACAATTGAAAGCGTAGCACTTATTATGCCCTATGTAAAGAAAAATTAGCTCAAAAAAGAAGCCTTATTTAGCTCAAGAAAAATTATTGTGCGGAGAGGGGGAGATTCGAACTCCCGATGCCATTTCTGGCATGCCACTTTTCGAGAGTGGTACTTTCAACCACTCAGTCACCTCTCCATATTTTCCATTTTGTCATTTCTAGTTTTTGTTGTAAACTAAGTATATTCATTAAGAACAAAAATATCCTATGGAAGAAAATAAAAATGCAGCTGGAAAGTTTCTCGATCCTGAGAAAATCATTGAGTTAGCCGGAATAGAAAAAGGAAGTGTTGTCGTTGATTTTGGTTGTGGACCTGGATATTTTTCCATTCCACTTGCTCAAGCTGTTGGTGAAGACGGAAAAGTTTTTTCTTTGGATATTTTGCCACAAGCTTTGGAAGCTGTTGAGGGCAAGGCAAAAAATCTTGGAATTGTTAATATAACAACAAAGAGAGCTAATTTGGAAAAAAAAGGAGGCTCCAAATTAGAATCAATGTCTGCTAGTTGGGTTGTAATGAAAGATATCTTATTTCAAAATAGTGATAAAAATGTTATCATTGAGGAAGCTCATCGTATCCTTAAAGATGGTGGAAAAATTTTGATAGTTGAATGGAATAAGAAAGAGTCATTGATCGGACCAGCTGCAGAAATCAGAATTGCCAAATCTGACCTTGAGAGGATCTTGAGCGATCAAAAATTTGTCACAGATCGGGATATTGATGCTGGAGACTTTCATTATGCTGTTATAGCAAGCAAAAGCTGATGTTGAGGGTTCTTTGGAAGGTTTAAGATAAGATTCGAAGTCGGTATCATTTTGTTTACAAGATAAGCAATGGATAAAATAAAAAAAGTATGAATTTTTTGAAAAAAATAAATAAATATATCAGATCGAAACAAAGAATCGCAGTGCTTTTGTTTGCTATTGTAGTTGTCCCCTTTTTTTCTGGCTGTGGGGAGGCTACTAATAGTACATACAAAGTAAATCTTGAGATCTGGGGAACATTTGATGATTCATCTGCTTATACTGAAATCATAAAACAATATAAACTTATAAACCCTTATGTTGGAGAAATAAAATTCAGAAAATTTGCCGAGAACTCTTATCAGCAGGAACTTATTGATGCACTTGCGTCGGGTCAAGGACCAGATATATTTCTTATTAACAATGGGTGGTTGCCAGCTTTTGAGAACAAAGTGGAACCTTCTCCTGAACCACTCTTGGCAGAACAAGAAATGAAAAGCAGTTTTCCAGATGTTGTCGCAAGTGATTTTTTGATTGACGGAAAAGCATATGCAGTTCCATTGAGTGTTGACTCCATGGCTCTTTATTACAATAAGGATTTGTTCAATGCCGCTGGGATAACGGCACCGCCTCAAAAATGGGACGAATTTGAAATGGATGTTCAAAAATTGACAAAGATAAATCCAGATGGAACTTTCAAAATTTCAGGTGCGGCAATTGGGACAGCAACAAATGTGAAAAAAGCTGCTGATCTGCTGAGTCTTTTGATGTTTCAAAATGGAGTAAATCTTCCAATAAAGAAGGGCACTTCTGTGAAGCTGGAAGAGGGTGTCATGGGCGGGGATGGCAAGATTATTCCTGCTGGAGAGAAAGCATTGGGTTTCTATACTAATTTTTCGAAATTAAATTCATCATCCATTCTTTCGAACCCTTTGTATACTTGGAATGCGAGACAACATTATTCGGCAGATGCTTTCGTGGAAGGATCCGTAGCTATGATATTTGGGTATTCGTGGCAAGCAAATGAAATAAAGAAACTAAACCCCAAGCTTAATTTTGGAACGGCTAATGTGCCTCAAGTTTATCCAGATAATCCAGTTAATATAGCAAATTATTGGGCTTACGCTGTTGCAAAAAATAAAATTACTAGCGCATCAGCAACAGGAAAAACAACCGTCAGTGTCACCAACGAGATGAGAATTCACGAGGCTTGGCAATTTTTGAGATTTCTTGCTTTGAAAAATTCTGGGAATGTGACCTTGTTTAATGCCATCACAAAAAATAGCAAGGAATTTCCAATAAATTTCGATCCAGCGATCACTTATCTTACAAAAACAAAACAGCCTGCAGCAAGAAGGGATATTATTGAAGCTCAGAAAACAGATGTGGATCTCGCACCATTTGTGAGAGGAAATCTCATTGCAAAACATTGGTACCAGGTTGATCCTCAAGAAACAGAGAAGATCTTGATTGAGCTTATCGAATCAACGAACAGAAGTGATTCAACATTGCGCGAAGGATTGACCTTGGCTGGAAATAAAATAAATTATTTATCAGGATCAAGAAACAAGAGATAGGGGGTTGTGATATTTTGCTGAACAGGTAAAAAAATTCTTTATAATACAAATATGAAAAAAATAAAGACAGTCTTCGTAGGTATGATGCTTGGCGTTATGCTTTTTGTTGTGCCATTTTCTGCCAAAGCCGCAATTATCACCTGCGGAACAGGAAGGGAGATGTGCACGCTTTGTGATTTAATTTCCGGAATGAATACCGTAATTCAATATTTGATGAAGATATCTATAGGTGTTGCGCTTCTTGCTGTGACAATTGGAGGGGTCATGTATATTGTTTCCGCTGGAGACAGTGGTCTTATTGACCAAGCAAAAAGCACAATGAAAAATGCAGCGATTGGATTTGTGGTTATTTTTGCTGGTTGGCTAATTATAAATACTACGATTACTTATATTGGTTCAAGGAAGGATGCGACAACTGGCAAACCAACTTTTGGTATGAATATAACAAGTTGGGGAGAATTTGACTGCGCAGCCAAGGATCGCGGAGGTGAATAAAGTTGATTAATTTTTTTAAAATATAGAAATAAATATGAAAATGAGAAATATTTTGTTAAAATCTTTTTTAATCTTTATCTTTTCTGTAATATTCTTGAATTATAATCAAGATAGTTATGCAGCAAAAGCTGGTTGTTGGTGTTATTGTGTAACACCTAGCTTTTATCAGGATTATAATGCCAGTATAAGTGATCATTCGGGGTGCATGAATTATTGTAAGGACTTTACGCGATATTCGATTGACGGATCAATTTCTGGGACTGATGAGGCAGGTGGTATTCCTAATTCTACTGGCACTAGGTGTACGGATACTAGTCAATGTTGTCTTAGTGCGGACAGCGCAACATGTACTAGATGTTCTAGTGCATCGACAACGGGTGGAGCCAGACGATTGCAATGCGTAGATCCAACATGTGCTTCAAAAATTGTTTCAGGCACTGATGCGGATGCGGATGGAAGAATTGACACAACTGGCACAACTAGCACAACTGGTACAGCTAGTACAACTAGTACAACAGATTCCAGTGCTTCAGTAAGTTTCACAAATCCACTTCAATTCAATACCGTGGAAGATTTTCTTGGTGGCATAATGTCAGCAATTCAAAAAATAATTGTTATTTTGGCTTTGGTTTTTATTACTATTGGAGCGGTCATGATCTTGACTTCAGCAGGAGACTCAGGAATGCTTGAAAAAGGTAAGGCTGCCATAACGATGGCACTGGTCGGTTTCGCGCTTGCTTTTGCAGCGCCTTCACTTTTGAAAGAGCTCGCTAATATTATAGGTTGGGGTGATGGAGCCGCAATAGATGCATTAACACTGTCTCAAATAGGCCTTAATGTGCTCAACTTCCTTCTTGGAGTGATGGGTGTGCTTGCACTCATAATGCTTGTTCTTGGCGCATCAATGTATCTGACCTCAGCTGGAGATGAGGATAGAATTGATAAGGGTAAGGATATTGTAAAATATTCATTAATAGGTGTTGCCTTAGCGATGGGATCGATGGTCTTGGTTAAACAAATTGCACAATTTTTTATTTAAATATGAAAGGTTTCGGAACTTTTTGATGTTGTCGTTCGCTCGGAAATGAAATTGCTATTTCATTTCTCTCGCTTCACTAAACAATAAACAAAAACAAAAATGTTGATCAATGTTCCTCAATATATTGATGTTGAAGATAAAATTGTCGGACCAATAACAGCCAAGCAACTCGGCTGGCTTATTGGTGGCTCCATATTGCTTTTGATTCTTTGGAATACGCTTTCTTTTGTAATGTTTTGTATTATTGGCTTTCCTGTTGCTGTTGTGTTTTTGTCTTTTGCATTCTTCAAGCCATATGGTCAACCGTTGGGAAGTTTTGTTGTTTTTGGGATCCTGTATTATTTTAGGCCAAAAATTTATGTGTGGAAAAGAACACCACAAAAAGTGACTGATGTTGCTCAAAAAATACAAGCACAAACAGTTGTTGTTCCAGATAAGCACATCACACAGGAATCACTTCGAAATCTGGCCAGACTCTTGGATAGTGAGGGGCAAAATTCCAATAGTGATCTGGAGATGTTATTAAAAAAAGCGCCTAAGAAATAACACCTGTTGAATGGTTCGCTTTTTGCGGAATTTATCAGGGTAAACAAAAAAATGGAATCATTGCATTCAAATAATCTGACAAATGGAAATGGAGGGGGGCTCAGTACTCAAAAATATGTTGATGTTGAGGAGGTTCGAGACGGAGTTATTATTTTGAAAAACGGATCACTCCGAGCTGTTTTATTGGTAAGCTCGATCAATTTTGATCTCAAGGCGACAGAAGAGCAAGATTCAATCATTAGTCAATATCAGAATTTCCTGAATTCACTTGATTTTCCAATGGAGATTGTCATAAGTTCAAGAAAATTAAATATAAATCCATACCTGGGATATTTAAAGAAAAAAGAAAGCGAGCTTACCAATGATCTTCTTGCGATGCAACTTTCTGAGTATAGTAACTTCATTAAGAATTTGGCGGAGGTTTCCAATATTATGTCAAAATTCTTTTATGTTGTTGTGCCTTTTTATCCTGTCGAAAGCACCAAGAGTGGTTTGCTTGATCGCTTGTTTGGCTCAACAAATTCTCAGATGGCGGTTGCGAAAAGGCGGGAGCTTTTTGACACATACAAGAATCAGCTTTGGCAAAGGCTCGATCATGTTGCGGCCGGACTTTCAGGAACGGGTATTAAAGTAACACCTCTTAAAACTGAAGAACTGATAGAATTGCTTTACAACTCATATAATCCATCGATGCACAATAATACCATAATAAAAGATATTGATAAGGTTGAATTAAGATAAAAAATATGTTGGATATATTCAAAAACAAAAAACAAAATTCTGCGGCATCGACTGATTCGATTTTGCAAAGCGAGGCGTTGTATCAACGAGGAGTCGCAACAATCAAAGATTTGATTGCGCCATCTGCCATGAAGATTAATTCTAATAGTTTGCAGATCGGTGAAACATATGCGCGAACACTTTTTGTGGTTGCCTATCCTCGATATTTGCACACTAATTGGTTTTCCCCGATAATCAATATTGATTTTTCGATGGATACGGCCATGTTTATTCATCCGATTGATACGGCTGAGATTTTGAAGACCCTTCGAAAAAGTTCCACGCAAGTTCAATCTCAGATTCATATTGAAGAGCAGGGCGGAAAAATTCGTGATCCAATTTTGGAAACGGCTCTGCAGGATATTGAGGATCTTCGAGACAAATTGCAACAAGGAACGGAAAAGTTTTTTCGTTTTGGCTTGTACATGACATTGTATGGCGCAAGCATGGAGGAAGTTGAAAAGGCTCATCAACAAATTGAATCAATTTTGGAAGCTCAGCTCGTATACCTCAAGCCGGCGGTTTTGAAAGTTGAACAAGGATTTTCATCCACACTTCCGCTGGGCAACGATGAATTGGATGTTGCAAACAATTTGAACACATCTCCACTTTCTACAACCTTCCCTTTTGTTTCATCGGATCTTTCATCCAATGAAGGAATTTTGTATGGAATTAACAGGCACAATAACAGTTTGATTTTGTTTGATCGCTTCAAAATGGAGAATGCCAACATGGTGGTGTTTTCAAAATCTGGAGGAGGAAAAAGTTATACTGTGAAATTGGAAATCTTCCGCTCCTTGATGATTGGAACAAATGTCATTGTGATTGACCCTGAAAATGAATACAAATATCTTTGCGAGACTGTAGGTGGAACTTTTATCAAACTTTCATTAAATTCTTCATATCATTTGAATCCGTTTGATCTCCCTGCGATAGGTGAAGATGAGGATCCCGAGGATGTGCTTCGAAGCAATATTGCAAGTTTGATCGGACTTTTGCATATTATGCTTGGGGCAGTGACGCCAGAAGAAGATTCCATTTTGGATATTGCAATTCGCGAAACATATGCCATGAGAGACATAACTGCGGATAGTAATTTTAAAACATTTAATTCAAATTCTTTTCCAACAATGTCTGATTTGTATAGTGTGATTAGGAATTCAGAAGGAGGAGAATCAGTTGCCAGAAGACTTGAGAAATACACGGAAGGTATTTTCGCTGGAGTTTTGAATCATCCAACTAATGTTCAAATCAATAACCAGTTGGTAGTTTTCAATATTCGTGATTTGGAGGAACAGCTTCGTCCGATTGCGATGTATACAATTTTGCAATTCATCTGGAATGAAATGCGATCAACAATCAAGAAGAGAATCATTGTTGTTGATGAGGCTTGGGTGATGATGCAAAATGAAGACGCAGCCTCGTTTCTTTTTGGAATTGCCAAGAGGTGTCGAAAATATTACACAGGACTAACAACAATAACACAAGATATTGCTGATTTCATGAGTTCTCGTTATGGAAAACCAATTGTAACCAATTCATCTTTGCAACTTTTACTCAGGCAATCTCCAGCTGCAATCGACACAATTTCAGACACATTCTATCTTACAGAGCAAGAGAAGTTCTTACTGTTGGAAAGTAATGTGGGAGAAGGTGTTTTATTTGCGGGCGCGAAGCATGTCGCAATCAAGGTTATTGCTTCTTATGCTGAAGATCAGATCATCACATCTGATCCACGCCAACTCATGGAAATTGAGCAAGCCAAGAAAGAATTTGATGAAGAAGAAGGGGAATAGTGCGTTAATTTTCAATTTTCAATTTTCAATTTTCAAAAATCTTGATTTTCAATCAAGTTTAAAATTCTTTTGAATACTGTCTGTTGAATATTGTTTTTGATTGTATGGCTGGAGAAAATACTGCCAGGAAGTATTCATATGAGTCAGGTGAGGCGAGAAGCCAGGGCAATGAAAAGCTTTCCGGAGCTAATCAATTGCAAAGCCCTGGGCAATTTAATGTGCCGAAAAATGGATCAACTGATAATCATGCAGAAAGGCTTGAGGAGGCACGAAAAAATAGTTCTGGAGGTGGCATCAAGAGTGAAATAGAATCAGTAAAAGATATTGCAAAAACAGCAAAAAATGTTGCCGGTGCTGCAGCTGGATCACCTGTGGCGGCGCTTTCACTTGCCAAGGACGCACTGTCTCTTGGAAAACAGATAAATCTAATGGCTGACATGCCTTTCGTCGCGGCTTTTGGCGGTGCTCTCCTGAAAGATTTATTGGATTTTATAGCGGGACCAACAATTATCTTGGCGGTGCTTTTTTCGATTCTCTGCTCGATCTTTATTTTTATGATGTTGTTATTGGTTAACTCTAACAGTAAGAGAGGAATGGCAAGTTCTCTTATTAAAAAAGGTTTAGTGTTGATTGGTGGTGGAATTGCCGATTCAATACCGGGAATTGATTTTTTTCCAATAGAATCCCTAACAGTAGCGGTGATCTATTATTTGACATTATTGGAAAGAAAAAATGCACCTAAAGAAAGATCCGCAGATAATCATGAGAAGAATAATGAAGAAATGGCAGCTTAGTTTGCTTTGAATAGAAATTTTTTAGAAACTAGAAATTTGTAATCCTATGTCTTCAAAGATATTTTCGGCGGCAACCATTGGACTTGACGGGGAGGTTGTTGAGGTTGAGGTTGATGTCTTGGGCGCGGGTCTTCATGCTTTCAATATTGTCGGCTTGGCAGACACTTCAATCAAGGAATCCCGTGATCGCGTGAGCAGCGCAATCAAAAATTCTGGTTTTAAACCTCCGCATCAATGCGGAAGGATTACTGTTAATCTTGCTCCTGCGGATTTGCCAAAAGCAAGTCCGATTTATGATTTGCCGGTTGCAATTGGAATTTTGCTGGCCACAAAACAGTTGCAACTTGATTTCAATGGAAAAATGGTTGTTGGTGAACTTTCTTTGGATGGTCGAGTCCGTTCAATTCAAGGAATTTTGCCAATTGCACTCTTGGCCAAAGAAAAAGGTTTTAGAGAATTGTATGTTCCTGCTGAAAATGCAGCTGAAGCTAGCGTGGTGAAAGGGATTAATATTGTGCCAGTGGACACTTTGTATGCACTGGCGGATCACTTTTCTGGAAATAAGCACATTGCATATTTCCCGAGTATTGAAGGTGAAGAACTTTTTCTTTCAGCTCAGCATATTAATGACATGGCACACATTCAAGGTCAGCAACATGCCAAAAGAGCTCTCGAGATTGCAGCAGCTGGCGGGCACAATGTCATTCTTAATGGTCCTCCAGGATCAGGAAAAACATTACTTGCCAAAGCCATGCCAACAATTTTGCCCAAATTAACGCTCAACGAATCCTTGGAGATTACCAAAATATTTTCAGTGGCTGGAAAATTGCACAAAGGTCAATCTTTGGTGACAATTAGGCCATATCGATCGCCACATCACAGCGCGAGCAGCGTGTCTTTGATTGGTGGTGGGACATATCCAAAACCTGGGGAAATCAGCTTGGCGCATCGAGGGGTTTTGTTTTTGGATGAGTTTGCAGAATTTCCAAAAAGTGTTCTGGAGAATTTGCGCCAGCCACTTGAGGATGGTATGATAACAATCTCAAGGGCAAAGGGCTCGCTTCATTTTCCGGCTCGTTTCATTTTGGTGGCAGCGATGAACCCATGCTTTTGTGGAATGGCAACTGATCAAGAAAGAACTTGCACTTGCACGCCTTCTCAAATCATCAGATACCAACAAAAAATTTCAGGACCAATCATGGACAGAATTGATTTGCACATCGAAGTTCCACGACTCAGTTTTGAAAAGTTGCAATCAGATGGCAAAGAAGAATCAAGTGAGCAAATCAGAAACAGGGTTGAGGGAGCAAGAGAGATTCAACAAAAGAGATTTGCGGATTTGCCGATCATTTCAAATAGTGAAATGTCATCCGATCAGATCAAAACATTTTGTCATCTCGATGAGGAATGTCAGGATCTTTTGCGGAGTGCTGTTAGCTCATTGAAACTCAGCGCTAGAGGATATCACCGAATAATTAAGATTGCGCGAACGATTGCTGATTTGGCAAATAGTGAAAAGATAGATCAGATGCATATTGCAGAAGCGATCCAATATAGGTTTAAAACTGAGTAGGAGGCAATGAAGATAAATTCTCACAGAATTAAATTTTTTGAAAAATCCTCCTCGACGCTCCTTATTTTCTAACTAAAATTTTCATCTCACGGGGCACAATCAATGGAAAATTTTAGGGAAAATAAGGTCTTACTTAAGCAAGGAAAGTATTTTTAAAAAATTTATTCTGCTCAAATTTATTTTTTGGATGTTATTAAATTGTCTCAAGAGAAAACAAGTTCGTAAAAAATATAAATAAAGAATCTGTTGATGAAAAAATTTTTTCAAAAAAACAAAAAATCCCAAAAATTTCTGTATTTGCTTGCAGTATTTTTTTTCTGTGCAAGTTTTTCTGCTCAGAAAGTTCAAGCTCAGAACCTTGATTTTGGAAAAGCTGAAAAAAGAATTTCTTTTCAGGATGAAGGAATGCTTTTTGAGTCTTTGACGAATGCTCAAACAGTGCAGGAATTTTTGAATGAAAAAAAAATTAACTTAAGGGATAAGGATGTTGTTTTTCCTGACAAGAACGAAAAGATTTTTTCAGGTTCAAAAATCATCATTCATAGGGCAAAAAAAATTACAGTAAAAGAGGGAGGAAAGACAAGTGACATTTTTACTTTGCAAAAAACAATCCAAGAGGCCATTTGGGAGGATAAAAAGATAGAATTGGATCAGGATGATATCACAGTTCCCGACAGAGAGTCTTTGGTGAAAGACGGAACGCTGGTCACAGTTACGCATGTCTTGATAAAAGAAGAAATAAAAAATGTCGATATTGACTTCAAGATAGTTTCAAATGAGGATGATAAGCTTGGATGGAGAGTGAAAAAAGTGACCCAAAAAGGAGAAGTTGGCATTAAGGAAGTGAAATACAAAGTGGTTTTCAATGACGGAAAGGAAATTTCAAGAAAAATTTTGGAAAGCAACATTACAAAAGATCCTGTGGATGAAATTGTGACGCAAGGGACAATGGTGAAAGTTGGCAAAGTTCACACTGGAGTTGCCAGTTGGTATGCTTGGACAGGAACCATGGCTGCAGCCAATCCCTGGCTTCCAATGGGAAGTTATGTTAGAGTGACAAACACGGAAAATGGTAAATCAGTGATTGTGAAAATCAATGACCGTGGACCATTTGGAAATGGACGCATCATTGATCTTGATAAAGTTGCGTTTGCCAAGATTGCCTCCGTTGGCGCTGGGGTGGTGAATGTGAAAATGGAAGTGATAACGAACTAATTATAAAACAGTAAGGATATTTATCTGAAAATTATAAAAAATATGTTGAAAGCTAAAAAGTCATTGGGTCAAAATTTCTTGAAGGATGCTGAGGTGTTGGGCCGGATTATTAAGTCTGCAAATTTGTCTTCGGATGATGTGGTGGTTGAAGTTGGTCCAGGGCAGGGGGCATTGACCGAGCTTTTGGCTGGCGTGTGCAAGAAGGTCATTGCGATTGAACTGGATGACAGATTGATTGAGCCATTGCATACCAAATTCGTGGGAGATAAGAATGTTGAAATTATCCATGATGATATTTTGAAATTGAATCTGCCAGCATTGATGGAGAAGCAACTCAAAGATAACAATGCAACGAGTTACAAGGTGGTTGCCAACATCCCATATTACATCACGGCGCCAATCATTCGTTTGTTCTTGGAGACAAAAATTCCGCCAACCGAAGTTATGTTCATGGTTCAAAAAGAAGTTGCTGAGAGAATTTGTGCCAAACCTGGCGAGATGAGCATCTTGGCTGTGAGCGTTCAATATTATGCGAGAGCACTTTTTCTTTTCACAGTTTTCAAAGAATCATTTGAGCCGATGCCAAAAGTGGACAGCGCAATCATTCACATTTCAAGAAACATCAAAGACGAGCAGCCAAGTGCTGAAGAAACAAAAAAATTCTTCCGAGTCGTGAAATCGGGATTTTCCGCCAAAAGAAAAACCTTGATCAATAACCTTGCCAACAGCTTGCAACTTGATAAAAAGCATATTGAAGATGCACTTTTTTCAATTGGATTTGCCGCCAACACCCGAGCGCAAGAGCTGGGAGTTGAGGATTGGAAGAAACTGGTTGAGATTTTATAGCTACTTGCAATGGAAATAAGAAAAAATAGCGGTATTGAATATCACTGTTTTTTTGATGTTGTTATGGTACAATGGGTTAGCTGAAAAATAATACTAGATTCCGGCTCAGGGGCCGGAATGACAATAAAAAATAAATTCACCCTCACCCCAGCCCTCTCCCGGAAGGAGAGGGAGTGATAATGAAGAAAACTTTTATGGATATTTTAGAAGGACTTAATGATCAACAAAGAGAGGCGGTTATCACGGCCAAGGGGCCGATGCTTTTGATTGCTGGAGCAGGATCAGGAAAAACAAAGACATTGACGCACCGCGTGGCATATTTGATCAAACATTACATGGTTCCAGCTAGAAATATTTTGGCTGTGACTTTCACCAATAAGGCAGCAGGAGAAATGAGAGAGAGGATCATGAAGATTCTTCATCCAACAGCCGATGCAGGTTACAAATACAGCTTGTATGGCAATGCTGACCTGCCAACAGTGGGAACTTTCCATGCAATATGCTCCAAAATTCTTCGAAGCGAGATTGAAGTCTTGGGATATGCCAAAACATTTCATATTGTGGATGATCAGGATCAGCAAATTTTGATCAAGCGAATTTTGAAGGAATTGGAGATTGATCCTCAACAATTTGCTCCTCGCGCGATTTTGGCTGCGATTAGCAAAGCCAAGAATGAATTGATGACTCCCGAGCAATTCGAATTGCAGTCACATGGATATTATGAGGAAGTGGTGGCAAAATGCTACAAACTATATCAAACACGCCTGAAGGAAAATAACGGACTTGATTTCGATGACATCATCATGTTCACCGTTTCACTTTTCAAAAATTTTCCAAAAGTGTTGGAAAAATATCAGAATCAATTTCAATACATCATGGTGGATGAGTATCAGGACACCAACCGCGCACAATATTTGCTGATTAATTTTTTGGCCAGCAAGCATCGCAATCTTTGCGTGGTGGGAGATGACTGGCAAAGTATTTATAAGTTTCGCGGAGCTGATATCAAGAACATTTTGAATTTTGAAAAAGACTATGCCGAAGCTAAGGTGATTCATTTGGAACAAAATTATCGTTCAAGTCAGGTGATTCTGGATGCGGCGTATGGTGTGATTTCAAAGAACATCAATCGCAAAGACAAAAATCTTTGGACAGAAAAAGAAGAGGGACACTTGGTGACCTCGTTTGAAGCGGCCGATGAAAGAGACGAAGCTGAGTTTATTGCTAGTGAAATTAGAAATACAAATAATGGACTCGCCT
>CAYVME010000006.1:0-19976 GCA_964452415.1 uncultured Bdellovibrionales bacterium | reverse complement strand
CGAGGCGGGACCTTTGGAAAATTTGTAATTTTGTATCGAACCAATGCGCAATCCAGAACAATCGAAGAAGTTTTTTTGAAAAGATCAATCCCGTATCGCATTATTGGTGGAATCAAATTCTATCAACGAAAAGAAGTTAAGGATATCGTGGCCTATCTTCGCTTGATTTCAAATCCAACTGACATGATTTCACTTGAGCGCGCAATCAACGAACCAAAAAGAAACATTGGTGATGTGACCTTGAGAAAGTGGATTGAGATTTCGCGCCGAGCTGGCCTTGATTTCATTGAGACAGGATCACAAGCTCAAATTTTGAGTGCAGCTTCTGAAAAAAATAAGCTGGTTGCTTCCAAGATAGATGCGATTGTGAAATTTTCAGAATTCATCAAGAGAATGAAAGATGTGCAGAAAAGAATTTCCTTGTCTGATTTTATTGAGAAAGTTTTTCAAGAGAGTGGCTATGAAAAAATGCTTTCGGCTGATGGCTCAGAAGGTGAGATGCGAAGTGAAAATGTTCGAGAGCTTATTTCTGTTGCCAAAAAATATGATGAAATGAAAGAGGACTATGAAGATTTGCTTAGTGCTTTCTTGGAAGAGGTGGCCTTGGCATCAGATGCGGATAATGTTGATCAAAATCAAGACGCGGTTCATTTGATGACATTGCACAGCGCCAAGGGCTTGGAATTCCCAGTCGTTTTCATTGTTGGGCTTGAAGAAGGAATCTTGCCACATTCTCGAAGTTTGCTTTCGGCTGCGGAAATGGAAGAAGAGAGACGCTTGATGTATGTTGGACTCACTCGAGCTAAAGAAAAAATATACCTTTTGTTTACTCGTCAAAGAACTTTGTTCGGTTCAACTCAGATGAACAGCCCATCAAGATTTTTGGATGATATTCCTGAAAAACTGATGAAGAAAAATTCGTATCGTGAAAATGAACAAAAAGTTTTTGAAAATCTTTTGCAAAGACAAAAAGAGTCCACAGGTTTTGGTCGAAAAAATGGATCTTCGGGTGGTGCAATATTTAAGGGAGGGGAACGTGTTTCCCATGAAATCTTTGGGGATGGACTTGTGATCTCGGTTGTTGAGGATACGATCACAGTTGCCTTCAAGAAAGCAGGAATTAAGAGACTTTCTGCGGAGTATGCGAATTTGAAAAAAAATAGTTAGCATTTCCTGTTTTTATTTTCTGCACTGCTCGTTGCTGGGGCAAGCTCTTCGCTCTTCGCTAAAATTTTTACTGCACCTCTCGAGTCGTCTCGCAAAAATTTCTTAACGCTTATCACTCGCGCTTTGCCTACGCACTTCGCAATGTGCATAAAATAAAAACAAGGAAATACGCTTCTTGGCTATTTTCTTTTTCCGTGGAATTTTTCGTGCACACTCTTGAGTTGTTGGTTTGTGATGTGAGTGTAGATTTGAGTTGTGGTTATTGAGGAGTGGCCAAGCATGGTCTGGACACTTCTGATGTCGGCTCCGTTTGCAAGCAGATCAGTGGCAAAACTGTGTCTCAGGGTGTGAGGATGAACATCTTTGACGATTCCAGCTTTGGCTGCATAAAATTTTACGATTCTTTGAATGCTTCGAGGAGTGAGTCTTTTCGTGTCCTGATTCTCCGTCACCTTCTTCTTGGAAAATCGAATGAAGACGGCATTGTCGATGTCCATTCTTTTGTCTAGATATTTTTCAAGCGCATCTTTGGCAGTGTCTGAGATGAAAACAATGCGGATCTTGTCGCCCTTTCCACGCACACTGAATTCTTGTCGCGTAAGATTGATTTGATCCCTGTTGACATTGATGAGCTCTGAAACTCGCAGGCCCGCCGAAAAAAGAAGTTCCAAAATCGCTCGGTCGCGAAGGCTCTTGAGATCATTTGCTGAGGCTGATTGCAAAAGTCTCTCAACTTCTTCGCCATCAAGAAATTCAATTTCGTGAGATGGATTTTTTCCAACTTCAATTTTTTCAGCTGAAAGTGTGACAATGTCTCGCTTTGAAAGATATTTAAGAAAGCTTCTGATGGCGATGGCATGGTAGTTTTGAGTTATTTTTTTGAGCTCATTGCCTTTCTCGTCAGTAAGTCTGTTCAAATGGATGCGATAATTTCTGACCAAATCAGCTGTGATTTCTTTTGGATCGGAGATTTTGGCCCAAGTCAAAAACCTTTTGAGATAGTGATGATAATTCTCAACAGTTTTTTGACTTCTATTT
Source organism: uncultured Bdellovibrionales bacterium (assembly GCA_964452415.1). GTDB lineage: Bacteria > Patescibacteriota > Minisyncoccia > Moranbacterales > GWC2-37-73 > UBA12068. The sequence continues at coordinate 17,771 of CAYVME010000006.1, read as the reverse complement.
TTTTCAACTTCCAGATATTCCAGGAAATCGATTAGTAATTTTTGCAAAGTCATGAATTTTGATTGTCGCTCTTGCAGAATGAAATTTTTTGAAAAATCCTCCTCGACGCTCCTTATTTTCTAACTAAAATTTTCCCTCACTCGACACAATCAATGGAAAATTTTAGAGAAAAGAAGGGCTTAATCAAACAAGGAAAGTATTTTTAAAAAATTTATTCTGCAATAGCTAGGCTAAAATGCATTATTAATCTCATTGTACAGCACTTGGCCATTTCGAAGAATAGCCTATTAATAAAAATGCTTTATTTAAAGCAAATATTGCTATTTATATGTATAATTCGATTGACAAAAAGCACCCAGGGTATATACTTGGAAGCAGTTTAAAAATTAAGACTGCAGATCTAGGACCGCTGTTATTTTGGGCATTTGCCTGAAATTTTGATTCCAATAAAGATCCCAAATTGGGCCAGGGATAATGTTAGGGGTGCAGCAATTTTGTTCGAAATTGCATGTCAACTGAAAGGCTTTGCTTATTAGTAGTAGAAAATCTATCTTTGCATATATCGTCAAATTCCTGCGGGAAATTGACTTTAAAGATTTTAATACAAGAATTCATCTCTGGCAGCGAGCTGTTGCCGATTTCATCAAAGAACGAAGAACAATAAAATTGTTGCATCTTTTTCGCAACTATTCTGCTTTTGCTGTGGTTGTTTCAAGTTCGATGCTGGTCAGTGCCACCAATGTTGCATCTGGCAAAGGTGCCAACGGTCTTCTTTTTGGATATTGGGATGGAGATCAGCAGGAGGTGGCTGTGACAACCAGCAAAATAAGTGGACAAGTGGACAAGAAAAATGACTTGGCCTTGGTTCCTCTTTCAAAATCAAGCACAGCTGTTGAGCCTGGAGCAAAAGAAGAAATTGAAACTCAAAACATTATCTCTGGGCAAGGTATAATTGCATCAGTCGGAGGTGGAAGCCCAATGAGGGATCCCGAGGAAGATGGAGGAGTTAAGATGTATGTCGTTGAGTCGGGTGATACATTGGGATCAATTGCGGAAAAAAACAAAGTTACAATTAACACTATTCTTTGGGCAAATGATATTGAGGATGTTGATTCAATCATGCCAGGCGACACGCTTTTCATTCTTCCTGTTTCTGGCGTTAAATATGTGGTTAAATCTGGTGATAACATTGATTCAATAGCAACCAAATTCAAAGCTGATAAGGACAAGATCATTGCTTTCAATAGTTTGCCAGCGGATGGTTCACTGGACACTGGAAAGGAAATTACAATTCCAGGTGGTCAAGGTGAAGCGCCAAAACCAGCAACTACTGCACCTGATACAACTGGAACATCGATTATTGAGAAAAGACAATATGCAAATGCTAGTGGTGGAACCCCTGAAGTTACGGGTGGAGTCACGCCCAAGGGAAAGGCTGGCACGGGACACAGATTTCCATATGGATATTGCACTTGGTATGTTGCGCAAAAAAGATTTGTGCCATGGGGTGGAAATGCTGGAACATGGCTGTATAATGCAAAAGCGCAAGGCTATGCAACAGGCAAGACTCCAAAAGTTGGCTCTATCATGGTGACAACTGAAAACAGATATTATGGACATGTGGCCTTGGTGGAAAAAGTTTCAGGCAACACCATCACAGTCTCAGAAATGAATTATGCGGGATTTGCCAAAAGAAGCACTAGAACACTCTCGGCTTCAAGCAGAGCAATTAAAGGTTTTATATACTAAAAAGTTAAAAGTCCATAAAGTCCATAAAGTCTATAAAGTTCATAAAGTCAAAATTCAAAAACAAAAAAAGTCATGGCTAAGTGCCAGGACTTTTTTTGTTAACAGTTTGGCAATTTGACCATTTATCAAATCCTTCAAAGTGTGATATAATTTTTGTATACTATAAACATGAAAAATCCTGATGAATCGGATTTTGGAAAATAAAAATTTACCCAGTGAAAGTCTCATGGGAAAGGGTGTCGCGGAAAATAAAAATAACTTGAAGGTGAGAAAAATTGGAGCAATTATTGCTACCTTGTTTTTTGTTTTTTTTGTGGGTCTTTTTTCCTTGGATTGTTCTCCTGCTTTGGCTGTAGATGGAAATAATGCGAGCACAACTAGCAATACTGCAGTTGGTACAAAGCCAGTGGATAATGAAGAGAAAAAAGAAACCAGTATCCTAGCTAAGCCTTTTATATGGGCCTTTCAAAACATGCTCGTAGGCGTCCAATCGGCAGTCAGTTGGCTTCTGGCGATTGCGGCGACACTTTTTTCTTGGGCTATCGAACCAGCAAACATATCTGGGCCTAATGGAATTTTGAACAAGCAAGCAGTCAAGGATGTCTGGGTTATGGTCAGGGACTTGCTTAACATGACTTTCATTTTGATTTTGCTCTTTGCAGCTTTTTGTACAATTTTTCAAGTGGAGAAGTGGAACTTGAAAAAAGTTTGGCTCAACATCTTGATCAATGCATTGCTGGTCAACTTCAGTTACCCGATAGCAAGATTTTTTATTGATGTTTCCAATGTGGCTTTTTATTATTTTGTGAATAATCTTTTTTCTTCGACTGGAGGAACAGTGACTGGTAATACCATTTTTGCCAAATTCGGAACAGCTGTATCCTTGACTAACATATTAACTCCAACGGATTTCGCTCAGAATGATATTGCTTTTCAGATAATGATGATTGTTGTGACATTCATTGTGAGCATGACACTTTTGATTGTGGCAGCACTTTTCATTGTCAGACTTATTGCTTTGACAATGCTGGTGATGTTTTCTCCGATTGGCTTTGTGGGATATATCTTTCCTCAAACCGCAAGTTTTGCTGACAAGTGGTGGAGTCAACTTTTTTCATATTCCTTTTTTGCTCCAATCATGATTTTTGTCATTGCAATTGCGCTTCGCGTTGCGGATGCTCTCCGCTTGGAGAACATGCAATCAATGATGCAAAGTGCCAGTGCAAACACTCCAGCAGATCAAACCAATTGGATTGGACATGTGGCATTTTTTGTCATCCCAGTTATTATTCTTTGGATGGGAATGGGCATTGCAAAATCCATGGGAATTGCAGGTGCTGATACTGTGGTTGGCGGAGCTCAGAAATTTTCCAAGTGGGCCGGAAGCAACCTTTCTGGATATAATGCTGCTCGTTGGTTTGGTACCAAGGCAGTTCCTTCTATGGCTGGGGCTAGTGCGAGATGGGTTGATCGAAATGTATTGAAATCATGGAGTCCAAGAGCAATTATCGCTGGCTGGAATGCACAAACTAAGGATGCTGAAAATAAGCATTTGAGTGTTGGAACAGGGAAGTGGCATGACAATTTCAATAAACTTTTCAGGAATGGAAAAACCAATTATGGTGCCATGGCAGAACATCAGCTCATTGCTAAAAGGCAAAAAGAACTCTTGGATGGAGGAATGGACGAGTCGGCTGATCAATTGTATAATGTTGGTCTGTTACTAGGAAAGGGTTCAAAAAATGCGCAAACTGACTTGCAAGCCTTTTTTAGGGATCTTGTTACCCAAAATAATCATGATGATTTAATGGTTTGGGCTAAGGAAAATATTGATGAGGGGACAGAGGTTGGTAAAAAATTGGGGAAAATGGGTATTAATAAAAATAATTATGATGTATCAGGTGAGAATGTTGCTCACTTGATAACAAAAGTTTTGGGTGCTTCTGGTCTCGACAAAGAACATATAGATGAACACCTTCTTGATCTGGGAAGTGTTGCGGCTGGAAAAGGTGGAATTATGTATGGTGCAGTGAGCGTCAATAAGGAAGGGGAAAAGGTGCGAAATTTTCATGTTGATGCGGATGGCAATGTTGATGGATTGGCAATGGCAGAGAGAGCAGCTGGAAAAATCATGACAACTCCCGATGCTCAAAATGTGCCTAAGACAATGCATCGAAATTATTTCATAGATGAAAATCATAAATTGAATGATTCTGGAAGAGCTTTGCTGCGCAAATATGCTTCACCTTCAGCCATTGAACAGATTGGTCGCCATAAATCAGACTTTATTGCGAAAGTTGGTGGCGATGGAGAAATATCAAGGCAGATGTTGGAGTATGCCAAGGAGCTTATGGATGGCACGGCAATGGAAATTGGTGCTGATGGAAAAACAAGGCAAGCAATTGGAAAGAGTGCAAAAAATGATGATCAGGCATTAAAGGCAGCGGCCTGGACAGTAGCTTTGCAAAAAAAGGCTGGTGTTGCAGAACCATTCATCAAGTCGCAACTTAGCGCGGCCGGATTTGACTCGGCTCTGGTATTGGATATCATGGCTAGATCAAAAGATAAGGGAGCTGCTTAACAGGAAAAGAGTTATAAGCTCAAATTACAAAACTGTTGATTGTGTATTATATAAAGTTGAAGTAGTAAATACGAATTTAATGTATGTCAGACTTGAATTCAATAATTGAAGGGGCGCAACTCGCAATCGAAGATTGGGAGTCTGGTGATGCCAAAAAAATTCTCATTGAATTGAGGAAGGTTATTACTGATCAAAAGATTGCTGAGACGAGGCCTGATGTGTATGAAAAATTGCAAAAATGGATTGTCTATCTTCAGCTCACGGCTTTTCCTGATCTTTCCGACGAGGAATGCGTCGAAATTTTGAGAACTCATTATCTTGAGTCTTTTGCAATCAATGTGCCAATGGAAAACCAGCTTACAGCCAAATTATTCTACATTCCGTATTTGGTACGCGATGAATTAAGGGAAAAACTCAAGCGCGGTTTGGTCGCAAACATGCAGCTTCTTGGTGGTCAGACTGTTGGTCAATGGATTCAAGAATTTGAAAAACAATTCAATGTGCACACTCGAAATGAATCAGCTCCAGTTCAATTTGTTATGCAAAATCCAAAAGCAACAAGCTTGCCTCGCAATGACCAGAACATCTTGAAAGAAATGTTGCACACATATGATTATTTGCTTGTTTCAACTTTGCCAGCGCTTGGAGAAGATTTGAAAAATATTTTGAATTCAATGCCTGCTGGAAATGAGGTTGGCAATTATGCGGGTGCGTATTTGGCACCTCAACAAGCAATGTCTCAACAAGGGCCAGATGTGATGCGTCGGGGTGTCCAATTTGGCATTGATCAAGAACAATCAAGCAACAAAAATTCTTTGGCAAAAAGCACACTCGTCAAAGCAATTGCGGATTTTCCGCATTTGGCAGAGCAAAATATTACGGACAGTCAAATTAAATTGAGAAGTTTGCCGACACCGGTTCGTCCTTCGATCAAGAACTGGATCAAAGATTTTCATGATTCGTTGGGGGCAAGAAAACATTCTCCAATTGATCGAGGAAACTTTTTGTTTCACTCTGATAATGCGAAAAAGCTTTCTCCAGTTGACAGGCAAAAACTTGGAACAATTTTGAAATCCCTTGATGAGGAAACATTGCTTACGATTGACACTGAAAATGAAAAAGTTGTCTTTGAGGATATTGAAAAAGATGGAATGCAGTCATCAGTCATCAGTCATCAGTCTGTCTCTTCGGCAGACAGGTCATCAAGTTCAGAACCCAGAGACATAATTGATGTGCCAAGAACCTTTGCTCAGCGTAGAGAACCAGAAATAAAGAACGAAGAGAGGATAGATAATTTTTTTCAGATTCCATCTCCAAAACCACCAATCGGGAGCCAGGATTATTATCCGAAAAATAAAGAACAAGAGAAAGACGAAGATCAGATACAAAATTTACGATTCACAGAAAGAATGACCATTCCCGAAAAGGAACAATTTCTTGATAGGAATCAGCTGCCAAAAAGTGTTTCATTGGATGCTGAAAAAATGCGATATGCTCAAATCATGCAAAATTTGAAAAAAGAGACAGTCTTTGATGTTGATGAACAACAAAGACAAAGCCAATCTCAAATTCAGACCAGGCCAGTTCCAGATTTTAGAAGAAATGCTGCAGAGGTGGCGTCAAAAACTGTTTTCAATTCTGAAAGCATAAGCGACGATGAATTGCTTGAAAGAATAAGAGAGAAAAAAGTAATTTCACAATCAGCTGGAGTTCAAAACAGTAGAGAAGAGAATAAACAAAGTTCATATTCTGTAGAATCAAAATTTCACATTGTTCCATCGATGAACAGTTCTTTGCAGAATTCTGCCACCAAAGAAAATGAACCAAAAGTGAATGGGAATGTGGTTGATTTGAGTTAATTCGAAATTTAAAAAAATGAATTTAATAAACATTGCTCATGCTGGAATCATAACTGATGCTCCATCTGTCTCAGATATCGGAATGAAATTTTTCAATTTTCTGTTGTCAGTAGTTGGTATTTTTGCTATAATTGCACTAGTGCTTGCGGGAATATTTTATTTTATTTCTTCCGGTGACACGCAAAAGGCTGAATTGGCAAAAAGGATTATGAAATACGCAGTAATTGGAATTGCGGTTGCGATGGGCGCAATGATTGCAATCAAGTTTACTGGACAATTTTTTGGATAATTAATTTTAAAAAATGATAGAAAGAATAATAAAATAAAAATTAAAAACTAGATAGGGAGGTGTAACTATGAAAATTTTTAGAAAATCGGCTTACGCAGTATCTGCAATCGCACTTGCTTTGCCAATGATCGTTAGCGCGCAATTTAGAACCCCAACAAATACTGGTTTGCCATCAGAAGGTGGCGAAACAACACTCATTGATATCGCAACCGGAATCATGAATTGGCTGCTTATTGTTGTGGGTATCTTGGGAGTTATTGGATTTGTTATTGCTGGTATTTTGTATTTGACCGCTGCCGGAGATGAGGGTCAAATTGAAAAAGGAAAATCAGCCATGATCTATTCAATTGTTGGTGTTATCGTGGCCCTTATCGGTCTTGTCATTATCAGAGCCGTTCAAGGAATGCTCGGGGGAGGAGAAGGCGGATTCTAGTCTGCAACATTACAAATGTATATCTGTAAAACAAAAATTCATCCTAGTGGTGAATTTTTGTTTTATCTTTAAAATTATGATATAATTTATGTAATAAAAAATCTAACTTTAAAACATTAATATGAAAATAAAAAAAGCATGTAAGCAATTTTTTTCTGTTTCTTTGATGATGGTAATGTTGGCCGTTTTTTCTTTTGTGTCAATCGATTCTGTATCGGCGGTTGATTGGAATACTACAATTGATGGCAATGGGAATGTTTCTGGATGTATTGGATCAAGTGGTTCATGCGGTGGCGGCAGTTGGGATTCTTTCATGTCTAGTGGCTATGGTCTTCCGACTGGTCCAGAAGATGGAATTACTGGGATATTGTCTGGCATCTTGTTCTGGCTCCTGGGTATATTTGGAATCCTTGGAATAATTGGCTTTGTTCTTTCTGGAATTTGGTATTTGCTCTCAGCAGGCGAAGAGAGCATGGCTGAAAAGGGAAAGGCTGGAATGAAGTGGTCAATAATCGGAATTATTGTTGGTCTTTCTGGTCTTATTATTATAAGAGCTGTTGGTACGATGCTAAGTGGGGGGTCAGAATTTTAATTTTGAGATATAACAAATAATAATAGAAATAAAAATGAAAACTAAAATTAAAAAATATTCATTTGCATCTCTCTTGCTTTTTTGTGGTATTTTCTTTGCGAGTCTGAATAATTTTACGAATATCAGCTTAGCTGCTGATAGTGTAAGTGATTATTCTTATACTCAAGAAATGTGTGACCAATACTATGGAACTGGTTATGCTCCAAATGCGGACGGGACAGGTTGTGAGTCGCTATCTCAATATTCTTATACTCAGGAAATGTGTGACCAATACTATGGAACTGGTTATGCTCCAAATGCGGACGGGACAGGTTGTGAGTCGCTATCTCAATATTCTTATACTCAGGAAATGTGTGATCAATACTACGGAACGGGTTATGCTCCAAATGCGAGCGGGACAGGTTGTGAGTCGCTATCTCAATATTATTATACTCAGGAAATGTGTGATCAATACTACGGAACGGGTTATGCTCCAAATGCGAGCGGGACAGGTTGCGATCCGGCTTCTGTTGATTCGCCTGACAGTATTGACGAAAGCTATGGTCAAAGTGGACTGGGTGGGACAAGTACTCTGCCAGTTGGTTGCGAGGAAGGTTTTGTTTCTGTTGGGGGTGTTTGTTTTCCAGGACAAGACATAAATGGCGGACTCTCAGAAGCTTCAATAACGGATATCTTGATGAATGTTTTTGGCTGGATTTTTGGAATATTTTTTACGCTCGCAATAGCAGCTTTCATTATTAGTGGAATTCAATACTTCTTGTCTGCTGGTGATGAGAGCATGGCAGAAAGTGCCAAGAAGAACGCTGTTAATGCCATTATTGGAATCATTGTTGGGCTTTCTGGTTTTATTATTGTCAGAGCAATCGGAACTGCGCTTTCTGGCACAAGCTCTATTTTTTAGAAAATGACTCTTCAGTAATCATAAAAAATGAATAAAAAAGCTAGATTATTTTCATTTGCTCTGGCGATTCTTTTTGCGAATGCCCTTTTTGTGTTTTTCGACGAACTGGCAAATGTCGCCAAGGCTGGCGCCTGCAGTGATTGCACGACATATTGTCAGCAATATGGCAAAAGCAAGACTGCTTGCAAAAAAGATGATTGCCTGGTGGCTTGCACTATTGTTGTTCCAGATGGAGGAACAATTATTTATGATCAAGAAATGTGTCTGGAGTATTTTGGCTTTAGATACTTTCCCAGTGCTGATGGCACAACTTGCATCAAGGGATCAGGTTCAGGAGTGATTGACGACGAAGATTCAGAGGATGAAAATAACAATGATGACATTGAAGATTTTGTAGTCTCTCCAATTATTCCTGGACAGGCCGATATTCCGAATCCGGGTTTTGTTCCTGGTGAAATTGATTGGAATATTGATGACGGTGATTGCAATTCTGATGCAGACTGCTCATTGTATAATTGCTGTTCGGGGATGGCTGATGATGTGACCAGGGAACAAATTGATGAAAATAATGCCAACAGGGAAGAGGCTCAGAGTGCTTCTGAGGCTCAAGAGCAAGCATATTATGAATATATGGCAGCCAAGGAGCGATTTGAAAATTGTGGTAGTGACAAACAAGCTTGCCAAGAGGCTAAAGATGCCATGAGCATGGCTTTGAAAGCTTTTGTTGAAGCCACGGAGCGTGTTATTGGAGCTGTTACAAGATACAATGCTTCAAATCTGGTGGTTTTTCCGGAGCTTGGAAAGGCTGGCACGGGATATTTGCTTTGCGCCAATGGTTTGCTGGCACAAACTTGCAAAGATGGAAGTCAAGGAAAGCCTTTTTTGAAAGGAATTCCTGGCGCCGATGATGAAGTTGCGAAAACGGACAAAAAGGGCTTTTTTGGAATCATTTTTGGATGGCCAAATGTGGTCATAACTTTTTTCATATTAAGTGTCCCCGTGCTATTCCTGGTTAAATCGGCACAAAAGAATGGTAAAAAGCCCAAAAAGCGCAGATGAATTCTTTTGGTTGACATTGAAACAAAATTATGCTAAGATCCGTATAGATATAGGAATGGATTGGTTCGCTTGAAAGCGGACTTTTTTCTTTAATTAGAGCCATTTAAATGTTTAAACAATTTAATAAAGACAAGCCAAATAGGGTTTATATTCTGGTTTTTCTGAAAGCTGAGAGTATAAGATCTAAAAGGCTAGTAAAATTATGGCAAAAAAGAAAGTGGAAGAAGTGCAGGAGCAAGGAACAAGGTTAGGAGAATTTGGAAGCGCAATTTTGCAGATTGCTGAAGAAAAAGGAATTGCAAAAAGCGTCATCATTGAAACGATTGAGGCTGCTCTTAGTGCTGCTTATAAGAAAGATTATGGAAAACGAGGACAAAGAATCCGCGCTCAGTTCAATGAGGTTGGCGGAGACACAAAATTCTTTTTGATTAAGGATGTTGTTGATGAAACTTTGCGAGAATTTGTTGATGGCGAGGAAGAGGAAATTGATGAGACAGAATTCGTCGAGGGAGTTGAAGGCGAGGAAAAATTACCAAGATTCAATCCTGAACGCGATATTGTTCTTGTTGATGCCAAGAAAATCAAAAAAGGCGCAAAAATTGGTGATGTTATTGAAATTGAACTTGAGCCACAACATGAGTATGGTCGTGTGGCTGCTCAAACTGCCAAACAAGTTATCATTCAAAGAATTCGTGAAGCTGAGCGAGATTCAATGTTTGCAGAATATAAAGGAAAAGAAGGAGAAGTTGTGAGCGGAACAGTTCAAAGAATTGAAGGACGAAACACATATATTGATCTTGGAAAATCTGTGGGAGTTTTGTTTCCGCAAGAGCAAGTTCAAGGTGAAAATCTTCGCATGGGACAACGCGTAAAGGTTTATTTGTATAAAGTTGAATCTGATCCAAAAGGACCAGGAATCACTCTGAGCAGAACTCATCCTGACATGGTGAAGAAACTTTTTGAATTGGAAGTTCCTGAGATTTTCGCAGGCACAGTTCAAATCAAATCAATTGCCAGAGAGGCTGGATCTCGAACAAAAATGGCGGTTTTTTCTGATGAAGAAGGAATTGATCCGATCGGTTCATGCGTGGGACAAAAAGGAACTCGCGTGCAAGCTGTGATCGAAGAACTTGGCGGAGAAAAAATCGACATCATTGAATGGAATGAAAAACCTGAGAAATATATTGCAGCTGCGATCAGTCCTGCTAAGGTTTTGAAAGTGGAAGCTAATGCTGATAAAAAAGAAGCAAAAGTGACTGTGCCTGAAGATCAACTTTCTTTGGCCATCGGAAAACGCGGACAAAATGTTCGTTTGGCTGCCAAGCTTACAGGCTGGAAAATTGATGTGATTGGAGTTACTGCTCCAAAGGAGGCGGAAGAAGTGGAAGCTTTGGAAGAAGAAATTGAAGCTAACGAATAAATCAAATTTTATTTTAGAAATAAATCTTCCAGAATGAAATTTTTTGAAAAATCCTCCTCGCCGCTCCTTATTTTCTAGCTAAAATTTTCCCTCACTCGACACAATCAATGGAAAATTTTAGAGAAAAAAATGGCTTACTCAAGCAGGGAAAGTATTTTTAAAAAATTTATTCTGTCAGATTTATCTTGAAATATGAAAAATATAAAAATTGTTGGTCATAAAAATCCAGATACTGATTCCATTGTTTCAGCCATTGCTGCACAGGAATTTTTCTCAGTTGTGCTTGGTAAAAATGCGAAAGCCTATCGAGCAGGTGGGATTAACAATGAAACCAAATTTATCCTGGAGAAAGTCGGGGTTGAAGTTCCTGAGCTTGTAACTTCAGTAAGTGAAGATGACAGTGTGGCCTTGGTTGATCACAATGAGCTCGGACAAGTTTTTGATGGCTTGAATTTTTCAAATGTTGATTACATCATTGATCATCACAAGATTTCTGTGGTCACTGAAAAGCCAATTTCTTTCACTGCAGAGGTGATTGGAAGCACATCATCCTTGATTGCAAAAATGTTTTTCAGGGAAGGAGTAAAACCTTCCGAAAAAATTGCACAGTTGCTTTTGGCTGGAATTTTATCTGACACTCTTAATCTGACAAGTCCAACAACAACAGATGAAGACAGGGTGCTTGTTGGTAAGGTTAATGAAATTGCCAAATTTAACATTGATGAATTTGTGGCTGAAATGTTTCAAGCCAAATCAAGCCTTGAGGGAATTTCAATCGAGGATATTATCACTGTTGATTACAAATCCTTTGAAATGGGAGCAATAAAAGTTGGCGTTGGAACATGGGAAACCACCAATCCTGAAAGTGTAAACATCAAGAAAGATGAAATCATGCAAGCCTTGGCTACCAAAAAAATAGAAGATAAAGTCGAACACATGTTTTTTATGGTTGTGGACATTTTGAAATCGAGTTGCCAGTTGTATATTATTGGTGAATTGGAAAAAGCTTTGGCTGAAAAAGTTTTCGGCGGAGTTGTTGAGGATGGCATTATGTTTCTGCCAGGAGTCGTTTCAAGAAAAAAGCAAATTGTTCCTCAATTAACCGAAGAGCTTAGTAAATAGTTGCACAATATTCGTAATTAATAACTGTTATAAAAGTCATGATCAAATCAGAAATCAAAAAACTTCCAGGATCTCAAATTGAAATTAGTGTTTCTGTTTCTTGGGATGAGTGGGAGAAGTATATTGAGTTGGCAGCCAAGGATTATTCAAAAGAAATCAAGATTCAAGGTTTTCGTGCTGGAAAGGCTCCTCGAGATATGGTTGAAAAGAAAGTTGGAACAGGAGCATTGATGGATGCTGCTGCGCAAAGAGTTGTCCAAGGGACATATCCCAAAGTTGTAACTGAACAGAAAATTGATGCCATTGGAAAACCACAAGCTGAAATTGTGAAATTGGCCGAGGGCAATGATTTGGAATATAAGGTTGTGACCTCAGTTATCCCTGAGGCGAAACTTAAGCCATGGAAAAAAGAAATTGCAAAAGTTAATAAGGAATATGAAAAGAAAACAGCTGAGGTGACAAAAGAAGAGGTTGAAAAAGAAATTGAAGAAATTGCCAAAAGCCGAGTTCAGCATGTTGATGTTGAAAGAGAGGCTCAAGACGGAGATAATGTAATTTTGGATTTTGAAGTTAAAAAAGACGGAGTTCCAATTGAAAATGGAACAAGCAAAAATCATCCAATGATTCTTGGTCGCGGAGTTTTTATTCCTGGATTTGAAGAACAAGTTGTGGGAATGAAGGCTGGAGAGATCAAAGATTTCGAACTTACTTTCCCAAAAGATTATCATGCAAAAAATTTGGCTGGAATTGCTTGCTTATTCACCGTGACTCTCAACAAGGTGCAAGAAAGAAAGACTCCAGATGTTAGTGATGAATTTGCTCGCTCACTTGGGAAATTCAAGGATCTTGAGGATATGCGAAAAAATGTGACCGAAGGAATGGAAGAAGAAAAGAAGCATGAGCTTAAGGAAAAAAGAAGAGGCGCTCTCATTGACGCTTTGGTTGAGAATTTGGAAGTTGAAATTCCACATGTGCTTGTCCATGAAGAATTGCACAAAATGATTGGTGAATTTGAAATGCAACTTCAAGGAATGAACATAACCTTTGAACAATATTTGATTCAGATCAAGAAAACTGTTGACGAGATTGAGAAAGAATGGGAACCGCAAGCAATCAAGAGAGTCAAAGCTGCTCTCGCGCTTGAGGAACTTGCCAAGGAGCAGGAAATTGAAATTCCAGCCGAAGAGGTTGAAGCTGAAATGAACAAAGCCTTGGCTCAATACAAGCAAATCAAGGATATTGAAAAGAATATTGATCTTGCCAGATTGTACAACTATGTTAAAGGCATGATGCAAAATGAGAAAGTTCTTGAAATGATGGAAAATGTAAAATAAAGTATATTTTTTGCAATTGTTCAACTATTTTCTTTTTGGCACGCTTTTGGAAAAATACTCAATTTCCAAAAGCTCCGATTCACTCTCGTTGCATATGGGCCAAAAAGAAAATGTCTCACATTGCAAAAGCTATATAATTTGCAAAATCATATGAACAATCAATATTTGATTCCTACTGTTATTGAAAAAACAAACTTTGGCGAGCGGGCGTATGATATTTATTCTCGTTTGCTTAAGGATAGAATTATTTTTCTTGGAACTGCTATTGATGATGGTGTGGCCAATGCCATCATCGCCCAGCTTCTATTTTTGGAACAACAAAACCCGAAAGAAGATATTAAGATATATATCAATTCTCCAGGTGGCAGTGTTTCAAGTGCGCTGGCAATCTATGACACCATGCAATACATCAAGGCAGATGTGCAAACAATTTGCGTGGGAATTGCAGCTTCGGCAGCAGCACTTTTGCTTGCTTCAGGAAAAAAAGGAAAACGCTTTGCACTTCCAAACTCAGAAGTCATGATCCATCAAGTCATGGGTGGGGCAAGCGGGCAAGCATCGGACGTGAACATTCACGCGCAGCATATTCTCAAGACCAAGGATAAGCTCAATGCAATCATGGCCAAACACACTGGTCAGAAAATTGTCAAAGTTGAAAAGGACACCGACCGTGACAATTTCATGAGCGCCAATGAGGCAGTGAAATATGGGATTGTGGATAAAGTTATTGGTGGATAGGTATTATGCATTAGAAAAATTTTAAAGAAAAAACTCAGCTTCATGCTGAGTTTTTTTGTGGTTGCTTTTTTGAAACCTATTTGAGTAGTGGTAGCAGACTTTCCCCGTTCATGTCTTCCGGTTTTTGAATTCCTAGAATATCAAGCACTGTTGGGGCGATGTCACTGAGAAGTCCTCCAACTTCAGCTTGTTGGCGAACAATTTCCTCGCCAGTTTTTTCTCTGTGATTGTCTGGAGTGATGAACCAAAGAGGAACAGGATTGGAAGAATGTTCCGTGTCAATTTGTCCGGTGCGATAGTTTGTGATTTCTTCAACATTGCCATGATCGGCAGTGATGAGAAGGCAACCGCCATTTTTCAAAACCATTGGAATGAGAACGGAAAGATTTTTATCGATCGTTTCAACGGCAATTTTGCAGGCTGCTGCATTTCCGGTGTGTCCAACCATGTCTGCGTTGGCATAATTTACCAAAATGAAATCATATTTTTTTGACTCAATTGCTTCGGAAAGTTTTTCAGTGACGGTCGAAGCACTCATCTCAGGTGCTTCATCGAACCTGGAAACAGCTGGAGAGGGAACAAGCATGCGATCTTCTCCTGGCCATGGATCTTCTTTCCCGCCATTGAAAAAATATGTAACATGGGCATATTTTTCTGTTTCAGCCATGCGAAGTTGTTTGAGTTTGTTTTTGCTTAGCACTTCTCCAAGTCCTCCAGAAAGAATTATTGGAGGAAAAGCAATTTCAACAGGAAGATCTTTTTCATATTCAACCAGTGTAACAAAATCTATTTTCAAATATTCGCGCTTGAAATCTGTAAATCCCGGAAGCACAAAGGCTTTTGTCAATTCTCTGGCTCTGTCTTCTCTGAAATTGAAAAAAACCACAGCATCTCCATCTTGAACGAGAGCAACCGGTTTTCCATTCTCCATCATCACGGATGGCTCAATGTATTCATCGGTAATTTCTTTTGCATATGAGTCTTGAAGACACACAATCGGGTCAACAGCCTCAATCCCTTTGCCTTCAGTCAGCAGGCGATAGGCTTTTTCGACGCGATCCCAGTTGTTGTTTCTGTCCATGCCCCAATTTCTTCCTGACAGTGAAGCAATTTTTCCAACCCCAATTGACTTCAAGTGATTTTGCAAATCCTGGATTGTTTTGGTGCCGGATGTTTGAGGCGAGTCTCTTCCATCAGTGAATCCATGAACAAAAACCTTGGTTAAACCTTTCTGCTTAGCCATTTCCAGAATTGCAAAGAGATGTTCCATGTATGAATGAACACTTCCTTGGCCAAGAAGACCCATCAGGTGAAGAGAGCTTCCTCTTGCCAAAACATTATCCATGGCCTTGGAAAGGGCTTCGTTTTGAAAAAATGTTCGATCTTGGATGGCAAGTGTGATTCTTGGCAAATTTTGGTACACAATTTTGCCGGCACCCATGGCCATGTGGCCAACTTCACTGTTGCCAGATTCTCCCCAGAAAAGACCCACGGAAATTCCGGATGCCTGAAGAGTCGTCATCGGATAAAAGCTGTTAATTTTATCAATAGTTGGAAGCGCTGTCTCTTTCAAGACATTTCCCTTGCTGTTGTTACTTATTCCCCAGCCATCAAGAACTACGGCTACAATTGGTCTATACATATTTTTGTTTCATTTTTATATTTAATGCTTCTTGTATTGTTTGATATTATCCATTCTAGCATTTTTAAACTGCTTTGACAAAAAGCGCTTGCCAGAGTATCATGTATGGGCAGATAAAAAACAATAAATTGATCGGTTCGATTTGATTAGTAACACTGAAATTGGCTGAATATCCCTGCATACTTAAGCAAAAATTAGCCCGGCCACTACGAATTAAAATAAAGTGCGCCGACTTTCTGAAAAAAATTGAAAAATGCTTTAGTGTTGGGAAAAAGCGATATTGCATTAATAATATGAAGTCTATCTTTACTTCAAATATATCTAAAAACATGCAGTTTTAAGGCTAAAAAGCCTTCTTTTGGTTTGTGGTTACGCATCTTTCGAAACGCTTTGAAAATGTATGACATTAATTAGCATTATTACAATGGCTATCGGTCTTGCGATCGGTGGAGTCTCTGGCTATGTTATCAGACAGTCAGTTGCCAAAAAAAGGCTTGATACAGCGGAAGGACAAGTGGAAAAGATGACTGAAGAGGCTGAGAAAAAATCTCAGGAGCTTGTTTTGAATGCAAAAAACAAAGCAGTGGAAATCTTGGAAGAGGCCAAGAGAAAGGAAAAAGAGCGAGAAGATCAGATTCTTCGAAGTGAGCAAAGACTTGAAAAAAGAGAAACAACTCTTGATCAAAAGATCGAAGAAATGGAAAATGGCAAAAAAGCTCTTGAACAAAGGCTTGAGGAGGTCAAAAAAATGAAAACTGAGGCTGAGGAGGTTCGAACTCGCGAACTTGAAAGACTTGAGAAAATCGCCGGACTTTCCAAGGAGCAAGCCAAAGCCATTTTGCTTCAACTTACTGAAGAAGAAAATCGCGATGCTTTAGCTGAAAGAATGGCTAAGATTGAAAGACAAGGAGTTGAAGAAATTGAAAAAAGGGCCAAGAACATCATGACTAGCGTGATTCAAAAATATGCTGGTTCGCACGCAACTGAAGTTGTGACAACCACCGTGGCAATTCCTTCAGATGAAGTGAAGGGAAGAATCATTGGTCGCGAAGGAAGAAACATCAAAGCTCTTGAGAAATTGACCGGAGTTGAAATTATTGTTGATGACACCCCAGAAGCAGTTGTGATTTCTGGTTTTGATCCAGTGCGTCGAGAAATTGCTCGAATCACTTTGGAAAAACTTATTGGTGATGGTCGCATTCATCCAACCAAAATTGAGGATGCTTTTGAATTTGCCAAAAAAGAAATCGACAACAAAATCAAAGAGGCTGGAGAAGCTGCGGTATATGATCTTGGAATTGCAGGACTTGAACCGAAATTGGTGTATCTTCTTGGAAGACTTCGCTATCGAACAAGTTATGGTCAAAATGTTTTGCTTCATTCGTTGGAGGTGGCTCATCTTTCAGGAGCGTTGGCTGCTGAGCTTGGAGCAGATGTTGCAGTTGCCAAGAAGGCTGGACTTTTCCATGACATTGGAAAAGCAGTTGATCATGAAATTCAGGGAACCCATGTTGAAATCGGAATGAAGATCATGGAAAAATTTGCAATGTCAAAAGAAGTTATCGATGCAATGAAATCTCATCATGAAGATTATCCTTTTGAAACTCCTGAATCATTTATCATTGCTGCGGCCGATGCAATCTCAGCCAGTCGTCCAGGAGCTCGCAAAGACACTCTGGAGAAATATTTGAAAAGACTGGAAGAACTTGAAGCAACTGCAAATTCTTTTGAAGGAGTTGAGAGAACATATGCAATTCAAGCTGGAAGAGAGATTCGCGTTTTTGTGAAGCCAGAAGAAATTGATGATCTTGGAGCGCTCAAACTTGCGCGAGAAATTGCTGACAAAATTGAAGCCGATTTGAAATATCCTGGAGAGATAAAAGTTAATGTTCTTCGCGAAACACGATCAGTGGAATACGCAAGATAGGTTGTGCATAACTAAATTTGCTTTATTCTTGGGAAAAATAGTACAATGGTTGGAGTAAGGATAAAAACTTAAAATAGAAAGGATGGTGAATACTATGGCAAATGTAAACAAAGACGCTCTCGTTG
>CAYVME010000005.1:0-42801 GCA_964452415.1 uncultured Bdellovibrionales bacterium | reverse complement strand
CGGAGCTTTTGAATATTGAGCATTTATTCAAAAGCGTGCCAAAAAGAGAAATGGTCGAGCAATTGCGCGAGCCATAACTAATTCTTGATTGGCATGATTATATAGGTATAATTAAGCATTTCTTCTTTCTTTTCTCCTTGCACCATGCGAAGAACTGCCGGTGAAGAACCGCTGTTCATGAGCAAAACCAAGTTTGGAGTTGAAATTGCCTGCAAGCCGTCAGCCATGTAGCGAGGATTGAAAAGCGCTTCTTGAGAAGGTCCTTCGATTTGAGCATTCAAAATCGTCTTGTTTTCGCCAACCTCTTCAGCTTTTGATTGAACCAGAACTTCTTTAGTGTTTTCATCAACTGTAAACTTAACCTCTCCAGCCTTGGAGTGAGTGAAGATTCCGGCAATTTTCACCGCGCGCAAAACCTCATCTTTTGCCAAAAGAACCCTTGTTGTAAAGGTTTCTGGAATGATTTGTTGATATGGAGGATATTTTCCATTGATAAGTCTTGAAACAATTCGGACATTGTCGATTTGGAAAAAGATCTGACTTTCTTCGATTCCGATTTTTATTTCGCTTGTTTCAGGATTGATAACTCTCAAGACCTCAGAAATGGTGCTGAGTGGAACAATGATTGAATTTGTTTTCTCAATAAAGAGGTCATATGCTTGAGCATTGTCCTTGATCAATGTCACAACAGCCTCAGCCAAGCGGAAACTGTCTGTGGCGGCAAGTCTGACTTCCAATTTGTCCAACACAACATTAAGACCAGTGAGTTCGGGACGGGTGCCATCCAAAGAAACGCAAACCATCAATTTCGGGATGGCTTCTCGCATTTCTTGTGCAGGCAAAGAAAACAAGAAGTCACCTTCCATCTCTGGGATTATCGGAAAGTCAGTTGCTTGCAAACCTTTTATCTGAGCCTTGGATGACCCACTTTCAATGTGAAGAGTCTGATCAACCACGCTGAGTGACACAGTGCTCACGCTTGGCAAATTGTTCACAAAATTACTCAAAAGCCTGGCCGGCACGGTAATTTTCCCCTCCTCTTCAATTTTAGCCCCGATCTTGAGAAAAACTCCAATTTCAAGGTTTGTTGCTGAAATTTTGAGCATTCCATTGTCGGTTTCAAGCAAGATGTTTTCCAAAATTGGAAGAGTTATTTGCTTGCCAACAACTCTTTCAGTGCTATAAATGGCTTTTTTGAAATTTTCCTGAGTGCATGTAAGCTTCATATCGTTTTTTTCTTAGCTATTTACAAATTCAACCTTATTTCATTGTTGGCTATTTTTGCTTTGAATAAAGCATTTCATGTGGACTTGTCCACTTATCCCCAAGTTATCCACATGGGTCACTTCGTTTTGGAAGACTTTCCCCTGTCCAAACTAGGCTCTATACTGCGTAGATTCGTTCCCTGAGAATTCCCACATCTTCACGAACCTTTTCATCTGTTTCCATGTCCTTGTTGATTTTTTCATAGGCATGCAAAGCAGTGGTATGATCGCGTCCGCCAAATTGAGACCCGATGCTTGGATATGAAACGCTGAGTTCGCTTCGCATCAGATACATGGCCACATGTCTGGCATAGGCAATTTCCTTTTTGCGACCCTTTTCAATCAATTCCTTGGTTGAAATGTTGAAATATTGAGAAATGGCTTCAATCACATGTTGTGGCTGAACACCCTTCTTTTTTCCACTTGAAATGATTTCAGAAAGGGCTTGTTGCACAAATTTCAAAGTTGGAAGTTTTTTGTTGAATTCGCAAGCTCCAATAATTCGATTCAGCGCTCCTTCGAGTTCACGAATGTTGCTTTTGACATTCTCGGCAATAAATCGAATCGCTTCTTCATCAAGATAGAAATTCTTTTCAGCGGATTTTGTTTTCAAAATTGCAATTCTTGTTTCCAGATCAGGTTTTCCAATGTCAGCGATCATTCCACCCTCAAAACGAGATCTCAAACGATCCTCCAGGGTTGCAATCGCTTTTGGAGGACGATCGGAACTGATAACGATCTGTTTGTTCAATTGATACAAAGCATTGAAAATGTGGAAAAATTCAATCTGCGTTTTTTCCTTTCCTGCCAAGAACTGCACATCATCAATAATCAAAAGGTCAATTGCTTGATAGGCTGATTTGAAGTCGTTCACTGTCTGGTTTCTGATTGAATCAATAAGCTCATTGGCAAACCTTTCAGAAGTGATGTATTTTATTCTCCTGGAAGGATCATGCGCAAGCACCTCATTGCCAATTGATTGCAAAAGATGCGTTTTTCCAAGACCCACACCTCCATAGATGAAAAGTGGATTGTATATCTTGCCCAAATTCTGAGAAACAGCATAGCAAGCTGCGCGAGCCAGTTCATTGTGTTCTCCGATAATGAAGTTTTCAAAGGTGTATCGAGAGTTTATGGTGTTTTCATTGACTGGGATCGGACCTTGCTGAACGAATTGACCGCTTTGAACGGGTCGTTGCACAAATCCAGACGGCTGAGAAATCTCTTGGGAGAGCTGTTTTTCTGAGACGGCAGCAACTGAGTCAATTGTTTTTGTTTCTCCTTGTGGTGCTTGATCATTAGTGAAAATGATGCAACTGATTTCTCGAATGTCATCTTGAAAATTACGCAAAGCCCTGAAAATATAAGTATTGTACTTGTTTTCAAGCCACTCCTTTGCAAAACCATTAGGCACTCCAATAACAACCTTCCCGCCTTCATTGGAAAGAATCGTGGTATTTTTAAACCAAGTGCTGAAATTTGCCTTTGAAATAGAAAGTTCTATTTCGCCAAGCGCGGCCTGCCAAAGTTCTGCATTATTCATACCTTTTTAATTGGAAATATTTTAAGGCAAGATTCTTCATGTGTACAAAAAATTATATCACCTCCAGGCCACCTGAGCTAGCACCCTCTTTTTGCAAATGTTAACAACCTGTGGATAAGTGCATAAGTCTTTTTTCCTTTTGTTTCGCCACAATTTCAGCATTCGTCAAACTCGAGGACATCTATTCATTCGTATAAGTCTAGAATATCCCCACTTATCCACTCTTGTCAAACAAGCATTTAGCCATTTTTCAGCAAAAATAAGTGTCCGCCAAAAAATTTTCACCAAAAAAACCTCTACCACGCCTTTTTTCACTATTTTTGAGGTTGACTTTTCTGGCCATACTGATACACTTGCTTATAGCATTCCAGTTTGCACTGCTGATTAAATTTTTTGTTTTTGAGCAGTGGATGGATTGTCAGTTTTTCATATTAATAAATTAACCAAAAAAATATTATGAAACGCACATATCAACCAAAAAAGGGTCGTCGAAAAAGCCGTCACGGATTTCTAAGCCGAATGAGCACCTCAAATGGCGCAGCTGTGATCAAAAGACGAAGACAAAATGGTCGTAAAAAACTTTCAGTTTAAAACCAACCATGCTTCCACTCAAAAACAGATTGAAAAGACGAGAAGATTTTGCACGAACATTCTCCAAGGGAGCATACGCAGGATATGACGGTCTTTCTATTAAGTACGCAAGCAATTCTCTTGATCAATCTCGAATTGGTTTTCCGGTTGGGAAAAATTATTCCAAGAAAGCAGTTGTTCGCAATCGAGTTCGCAGAATCCTCAGAGAAGTTTGCGGTGAGCATCTTACAAATCTGAAACCCGGCTTTGACATCATCGTCATGATAAAACCCCAATACAAAAATCTCGAATTTCAGTTGGCAGTCGCTGAGTTAAAGAAAGTTTTTCAAAAAGCTAATTTACTTATGTAACATTCCTGCGGGAATCAAAAAAACAAAATGATTGCACTTTTTCACACGGTTATTTATCAGCCACTCTATAATATTCTCATTCTTTTCTATAATATTGTTCCAGGAAAAGACTTTGGAGTTGCGATTATTCTGATTACAATCTTGCTTAGAACAATCCTGATTCCTCTTTACAAAAAGCAGATTGAGTCTCAGAAAAAACTT
This sequence comes from uncultured Bdellovibrionales bacterium, assembly GCA_964452415.1. Taxonomy (GTDB): domain Bacteria; phylum Patescibacteriota; class Minisyncoccia; order Moranbacterales; family GWC2-37-73; genus UBA12068. The sequence goes on along the minus strand of CAYVME010000005.1, from coordinate 38,851 downwards.
CAGGAATTGCAACCCAAAATTAAGGAACTTCAAGAAAGAACCAAGGGTAACAAGGAACAGCAAACGAAACAATTGATGGAGCTGTACAAGGAAAACAAAACCAATCCTTTTTCGGGATGCCTTCCTTTGATTGTTCAGTTGATTTTTTTGATTGCGATTTATCAAGTATTGATAAAAATTTCCAGCAATGGACTCGTGGCTGACCCAAATGAATTGTATTCTTTCGTTTCAGAACCTGGCAAAATCAATCAGATGTTCATTTTCCTTGTTGATTTGACCAAGCCAAGCATTGTGATTGCTGCGCTGGCAGCAATTGCGCAATATTTCCAAACAAAAATGTTGATGTCCAATCAGCCAGTTCCAGAAAAAAAGGAGGATGGCCAACCAGACATGGCACAAATGATGACCAAGCAAATGCTATATCTTGGACCACTCATGACTCTTTTTATTGGTATAAAATTTCCCGCAGGACTTTCCCTTTATTGGTTGGCTGGAACATTGTTCATGTTGGTACAACAAGTGTTGATTGAGAAGAAAAAATCAAAGTAAACAAGAATTATAATCAATTTTAATATTTGGAAATCACTTGAGCATGACTCATTGAAATTTCCATTACTGGATATGGAAGAAAAAACAACAACCATCATCAGAAAAACTATAGAGGAGCTCTTGGAAAAAATGGGATTTTCTGCAGAAGTTTCAATTTCAAATTCCGAAGATGATGATAATATTTTTTGCAACATTCAAACTGAGGTTGATTCTAATTTTTTGATCGGTCAACATGGAAGCAATCTTCAAGCCTTGCAACATTTGGCTCGCCTCATCGTCAGAAAACATATTCCGGAAAAAATTCGCTTCACTCTTGATATTAATGGTTATCGTCAACAAAAAAATGAATCAATAATTCAACAAGCTCAATCAGTGGCCCAAGAAGCGTTGACTCAGGGTTGCGCAGTTACCATGCCACCGATGTCAACATATGAACGCAGAATCGTTCACATGGAACTCTCCAAGAATTCTGCCGTGATAACTGAAAGCGTTGGTGAAGGAGAAGGGAGAAAAATAGTTGTGAAACCAGCTAGCTTGATTGATTAGTTTTTAGTTTTCATTATATTTGCAATCGCATGGCAATCGCACGAAAAATTGCTTACAATGTGATTTTCAATGCAGTCACAAAAATACTTTCGACTATTCTGGCTCTCGTTGGAATAGGTTTTATTACGAGATATCTGGGCAAAGAAGGCTTTGGTGATTATTCCACCGTGCTGGCTTTCTTTGCTTTTTTTGGGTCCGTGGCAGATCTCGGCATCTATGCAATCACAGCTCGTGAAATTTCCAGAGATGAAGCTGATGAAAAAAAGATTCTGGGAAACGCTTTTGCACTTCGACTAACATCTTCTGCCGCAGTTTTCTTGATCACACCGATTCTTATTTTCTTTCTCCCCTATTCTTATGATGTAAAAGTTGGCATCTTGATTGCCGCCGCCTCTTTTGTTTTTTCTTCAACCTACATGGTTCTCAATGGTGTTTTTCAAAAACACTTAGCCATGGACAAAGTTGCCACAGCTGAAGTTATTGGGAAAATAATTCAAATTGGAATAATAATTTTCGCTGTCAAAAAGGATCTTGGCTTTACCATCATCATCTTGTCAATTTTATTTGCAATGATTTTCAATTTTGTGACCATACTGTTAATGGTGAACAAATACATCCCAATAAGATTGCAATTTGATTTTGCCTATTGGAAAAAATTTCTCAAAGAATCTGCTCCACTTGGACTTTCTGCGATAGTGATATTTGTTTATTTCAAAATTGATACCATCTTGCTTTCAATTCTGAAAACAAATGCCGAGGTGGGACTATACAATGCAGCCTACAAAGTTATCGAGAATGTTTCATTTTTTCCAGCAATGATAACTGGACTAATGTTCCCAATGTTTTCCAGACATATTTTTTCTGACAAAAAACACTTTTTTCATCTTGCAAATCAAACCATGAAAGTTTTCGTCATCTTGGTTGTTCCTATTGTCATTGGAACACTTTTTCTTTCTGAATCAATCATCAGACTCATCGGTGGCGCAGCCTTCTTGCAATCAGCCAACACTTTGCGCATTCTTATTTTCGCGCTAGCCTTTATCTTTTTTGGAGGTCTTTTCAATAACATCTTGATCGCAAGCAACAACCAAAGAAAGATGCTTCGAATGCTGATTGCTTGCGCTGTTTTTAATATAACGGCTAACTTAATCTTTATTCCAACATTTTCATATACTGCAGCTGCCATTATCTCAACCATGACTGAATTCCTGGTTGCTTTCATTGGACTCATCCTTGTTGTCAAAAACACAGGATATAAACCATCAGTTGATAATTTCCCAAAGATTCTTCTTTCTGGTTTAGCGATGGCAATCTTTCTGTTTGCTTTTGACTCTCTCGGTTTCGCATTCTTGGCGCTTGGCAGCACTGCAGTATATTTGATGTTTTTATGGATAACCAAAACCATTACAATCAAGGAACTTCGCAGTATTGTAGCAAGATAAAAAGGTGAAATAAAAAATTTAAAAGAATTTAAATGGAAAACAAACTACCCAAGGTTTTTGTCGTTATCTTGAATTTTAATGGAATAAAGGTTTTGAATAATTGCCTCGCCTGCGTTTTTAATTCTGATTATTCAAACCTTGAAATCATTGTCGTTGACAATGCCTCCACCGATGAATCACTGACACAAGCAAGATTAAAATATTCTCGCGCAACTTTTATCAAAAATTCACACAATATTGGATTTTCAAAGGGAAATAATATTGGAATACGATATGCGCTGGAAAAATTTGCTGACTATGTTTTTATTCTTAACAATGACACCTTAATTGAAAAGAATACCATCTCTCAGCTCGTAAAAACAGCAGAAAAAGAAGAAGCGATAGTAAGTCCACTTATTTTGGAAAGAGATGCCAGCAAAATTTGGTTTGCGGGTGGAAAGATAAATTGGAAAGAAGTGAAAACCACCCATGTTACCAATCAAGAATCTTCAACTCCATATGCATCAGAATATCTTTCCGGTTGCGCAATGATTATCAGTAAGGATGTTTTCAAAAAAATAGGACTGTTTGATGAACGCTTCTTTCTTTATTATGAAGATGCTGATTTTTCTCTGCGAGCAAAAAATGCAAGATTCAAGCTTGTGGTTGACCCGTCAATAAAAATTGTCCATCTTGAACAAAGCAACACTGAGAACACTGCAAAGAATTATTGGCTTGTGCTCTCCGGGCTGATATTTTTTAGCACCCACGCAAAGGGAATAAAAAAACTTTGGTTCCTTCTGCATCTAAGACTCAGAAAAATGAAGAATTTTTACGCTATACACTTTTTAAAAAACCAGTCTGCCAAGCATATTCACCAAGCATATTTGGACTTCAAAAAAGTAAAGTAGTTCACCGCTATGGACATCTCATTCATTATCGTCAATTACAAAAGCAAGCAACATCTGAAAGATTGCATAGATTCATTGAGGGCTAAAATTTCAGATCTTGATTGGGAGGTCATTATTGTAAACAACGACAGAGAAGAGCTCATCCTGTTTCCTGAACTTGGAAACATGCACATCCTCAATCACCGTGTTAATGATGGTTTTGCCAAGGCTTGCAATCTTGGAGCAAGCACAGCAAGGGGTGACATTTTATTTTTTCTAAACCCAGATACAAGAATATTAACTGACAATTTTTCCGAAATAAAAAAGTGTTTTTTATTGAGAGGAGATGTTGGAATAATTGCCCCAAGATTACTTACTGAAAATGGAGAGGCTCAGACTTGGAGCACTGGATTTGAGATTAACCTTTGGGGCATATTAAAAAATAATTTTGGAATAATATCAGATAAAAGTCTTTGGAATGTTTCTGTCGAAACTCCTGCAGCCTGGGTCAGTGGCGCCGCTATGGCAATCAAAAAATCTCTTTTCGAAAATATCTCCGGTTTTGATGAAAACTTTTTCATGTATTTTGAAGATGCAGATCTGTGCAAAAAACTTTCAAGCACAGGAAAAATAATTCTCATACTGCCAGAGATTCAAGTTGTGCATTTCGGAGGAAAAAGTTCAACAAGTGATAACCAACAAAAGATTGCTTATTATGCATCTCAAGACTATTATTTCAAAAAAAATACAAGCTCTTTACAGTTTTACCTTCTTAAACTCCTGCGAAGAACATTTCTAATCTTAAAAAGATAAATTCAGATGTTTTCCATTTCAACAAAAAAAATCAGCAACGCTCTCCGAAATAATCCTGTTTATGCTTTCTTGCTATTTTTGTGTGTGTTTATACCATTTCAATTCGCATTAAATCCCAGTGTTGGCTTTGATGTGGCTATCATAAGAATAATAATTCCAATTATTTTCCTGGCGTGGATATTATTCAAAATGAAAAGACGCGAAAAATTATTTCCTCGCGACACCATCTCCTTTCTAATTATCTGCTTTCTCTTGTTGACGCTTTTTTCCACTCTTTTTTCTTCAAATGCTTGGTGGTCTTTTCGAAAAATACTTTTCTGGGCGAGCATCTTCCCTCTTTATTTTTTCGCAAGTTCCGTTTTAAACAGTCTTAATAGGAAGATTTCTGCAGTAACAGCCTTGCTTGTGGGATCAACTCTCTTGGCATGGGTTGCAATTGTCCAATTTTCAGCTCAATTTTTTTTCGACATCAACAGCGTGTACACCTTTTTAGCAAAAAATATTGCACCATTTTTTCTTGGAAATTCTTTTTCCCAAGCTGTTCTAGCCTACCCCAGTTGGCTTGTCAGCGCTGGTGGAGAAAACTATATGCGAGCCGTGGCTGTTTTCCCTGATCCTCACATGCTTTCCTATTATTTCGGATTACTTATTCCCTGGAGCATTGCTCTCGTAACCGTAAAAGAAAAACGTCGAGGATTCTTTCTTTTTTCTGCCTCATCCATGATTATTGCTGATATAATGACTTTTACTAGAGGTGGATATTTGGCACTTATTGCGGGTGCTCTAATTGTGCTACCGTTGGTCTCAAGAAAAAATGCCCTTAAAATACTACTAGGGGTGTTTCTCCTTTTTGCTTTTTTTAAAATCGTACCCAACAGCCCCGTATCTGATAGATTAGCCTCCTCTTTTGACACCCAGGAAGGGTCGAATCAAGCCAGACTCTCAAATTGGGAACAAGCAATTTCGATTATAGCAAAGAACCCATTTGGAGTTGGAATTGGCGCCTATTCCCTAGAAGTAAAGCCTGGCGCTCAATACAGAGAGCCAATCTATGCTCACAATGTTTATCTCGATATTGCTGCTGAGCTGGGAATTATTTCCGTGATTGTTTTTATTGTACTTTTACTTTTAACCCTACGATCTTTCTGGAGCCTTTCACAAGTAAATCCTTTTTTTATTGCCGGCATTTCAAGCGTCACTATTTTTGCCATTCATAATGTTGTTGAAAATCCACTGTACTCAGTTCATGTGCTTCCACTTTTTCTGATCATTATAGCTCTAAGCATAAATCGAAAAAACAATGCGAGTATTGATGTTTAAAAATATTTTTCTGTTTGTTATTTTTTGCTTACCCTCGTATCTAATTAGGGTCACTTTTTTTGGTCTTCCAACAAATTTGTTGGAGCTTTTTGCTCTGGCAGCTATTGGAGTACTCCTAATAAAAAAAGGCACTATTTTTCTAAAAAAAATTTCAAGCCTTCCAAAACTTTTTCTCTTGGCAACAGCTCTCTTAATACTTGGATTATTGCTTTCAATCTTTTCAAACAATTCTTTATGGGTCGGTCTTGGAATATTTAAGGGGTGGTTTATTGTTCCGATTCTATTTTCTTTTGCTGTTTATGCTCAAATAGAATCCCGCCATGATATTGAAAAGATATTTTTAAGTATCTACCTCTCTACAGCAGTTGTTTCTCTTGTGAGTCTTGGATATAAACTGATCGGACTTGAAACTTTTGACCATCGACTTGGCGCCTTCTATCTCTCGCCAAATCACCTGGCAATGTATTTGGCTCCGGGTGCGATTTTTGGAATATATTTTTTAATACAATCCTTTTTAAGGGAAAGTTTTTCCAAGAAAACATTCCTGCATCTTGCCTTATTTTCCAGTTTTCTTTTTGCTCTTTATTTCACTTATTCATATGGAGCTTGGATTGCTTTACTTCTGTCTTTATTTTTTTGTCTATTTTTTATGGGCACAACAAGAAAAATATTTTTGTGGGTGTCTCTTTGTTTTGTTCTTATTTTAGTGATGCTTTTCACTTTTCAAAAAAATACTGAGAAGTTCTCGTCCTTGCAAAATTCTTCCGCGCGATCATCTTTCGCATCTCGTCAAATTATCTGGGAAGTTTCTGGTCTTTTAATAAAAGAGAATTTCATACTTGGTATTGGCCCTGGTAATTTTCAAGCAAAATATCTCTCAAAACAGCCTCTCTTTGAGCCCTATTTAGAATGGGCAGTTCCCCAACCACATAATTTATTTTTGGCTTTTTGGTTGCAAGCCGGTTTGTTTGGATTTGCTGGATTTGTATTGCTATTTTTCTTCATTTTCCAATTACTTTTTCAATCATTTAAAAACAAAAAGGACATTGCCTTGGCAATGCCTTTATTTGTTTTTTTTCTATATACAATCCTGCATGGATTAATTGATACGCCTTACTGGAAAAATGATCTTTCTTTTTTGTTTTGGATTTGCGTCTCTCTTGTTCTTTCGATTTTTATCAAAAAACTTAAGCACACTCTTTAAAACTTGAGCTTATATAGTTTTTGATCAATTCTGTTTATGAAAAATAGAGCATCTTCAGTGCTAGACAAAAATAGATTACTTGAATCATATTTTTCGGCAATGCCTGCGGTGTCAACAACTCTCTTCTTTTCTCCTGTAGCTATATCCACCTTCCAAAAAGTGTCTTCCGTGTTAAATTTATTTTCTTGATAAGCATTTGGCATGATACTACCATCAGGAATGCCTCCAGGAAGAGCATAGTACAGAGTTTTATTATCAATAGACCAAACGCATTTAGAGATAAATGTGGGAATATTCAAATCGACATAACTGCCCTCTATTGTGGCTATTCCTAGTGATGTTTTGGCGCTATTGTTCCCCTGCACGGAACTAACAAGAACCTTGCTCCCATCTGGAGACCAAAGATAGTCTGCACCAAATTTTCCCGACAAAATAGTTTTAACTTCTCCACCAGTAATTCCAGTTATTTGCAGTTTTGACTCCTCATTAGAACTTGGAGAATTCCAAAATGAAACCAGTGAAGAAAAAGGAACCGGAGAAATTGAAACATTTCTAAATTCTATGTCTGCAATTTTTTGCCATTCACTTCCGTCTGGATTTGCAATATTAAGCGATCGTTTCCTGTCTGAACTGTTATAATATTTATAAAAAATCTTAGCACCAGTATTGTCCCAAATAGCCGTATCTAGTCCTTCCTTTAATTGAACACCCTTATTTGTGAGGTAGTCGTATTCATAAAAGAATGTCATTCCACTTTTTTCAATAGTAGTGAGCACTTTGCTTTTATCGGCTGACCATGAAACATTTTTTATTCCTGGCACTTTTGTTTGAGATAATTGCTTTTCATTTTTTCCTTCTTCATTTATACTCCAAGCTGTTCCATTTTGTGCATCATAGTATTTAATCTCTTCATTTTTTTTGTCCAAAACCGCACCAACTATTTTTTGATCCCTTATTGCAACAATTTTCTCCTCCTTTTTCTTTTCAAGTTCCATGTTTTCAGACTCAGGAGCGCCTGCTACCACCGGATATTTACTATTGGGCGATTCCTTTTTAAAAGCAAAATTGTACACTCCCAAAAAAAACAATATTATTCCAAGCAATACCGATGATATAATAAATAGTTTTTTCATTGTTTTATTTTTATAATTAATGGAAATTGCAGCCAGAGTGTTTATTTGCGCCCCACTGTGCCCAGCTATTTCCGGCACCACTATAAATACTTTTTGCGGCTGAAATGTTGGTTGTGGCATTTTTTGCAGCAGTAACACAACTATCATACAAGCTCCTATTCACAACCCAACATTTTGTTTTGTCTTTTGCGATTGTTGATGTATATGCAGTGTTAAATGCTTTCGTACAACCTAAACCTATATCATGCGCCGAAATATTCACTTGAAATAAACCAATTGAAACGGAATCATGTGAAGGGGTTATTCCTGATTGTCCTGTTTTTGGCTGATATCCCGTCCCATTTCCTGTACAGTAATCAGTGCCGCTCTCGACCGATGTACCATTGCTTTCTCCATTGCAAATACTTGATGCCTCTGTTGCTTTTTGTCCAAAGGCAGCTGTAAGATTAGCAACACTGCAATCACCAGATGAAAGCGACTCACAAACACCAGCCGTGCCCATCGGTGTCCCCATCGTTTCACTCACATCCACTGCCGTAAAATCCATCTTAATTTTTGTCAGCTCTGGATTGATAACATACAAAATAAGATATGCCCCAAGAGCTGCAACAATACCAAGAATTGAATCAGTGATTATCTTTTTAGCATTTCCTGAGGTTGAGGTGTTTCCTGCGCTAGTCATATAAGTGAAGCCACCAACAACAAGCATGAAAAGGCCTGCTATTCCAACTGTCCAGATGCCAAATTTATAGATAGCCAGGATCATTGCAGGAAAATCATTTAGCACAGCATCCTTTTCAAAAAAACCAGGGAAAGATTCCAGGAGTTGATAATCTTTTTTTATTGAGGTTGTTGAGGTGACCCCTTGAGCAGGAACATCTTTCCAGGCATTTGTGTCATATTGATAAACTTTTGAGTTAGAGCCTCTGCATTGACCGATGCAATCATCTTCATCTGTAGCTGAAAATGTTCCGGTGATTGCACTGTCATATGGAGGAGCACTACTGCAACTACAGGTATGCCTCGCAACATCCGCGACTCCTCCAGGAGTTTTAGTTACTGGTTTATACGCACCACCATCCAGGCCAAGAGCATACACGGCATTTGTTCCGTAGGTATTGGCACATTTCTGATCACAATCAGCTTCTGTTGCAACATATATCGTAGAGGTGCGTTGTGATGAATCTGCTGTTTCTTTGCAAATACATGGAATTAGCTGCGCACTATCCGCCTCCGCTCGACTAAAAGTAACTACAATAAGAGAAATTGCAACCCCCATCACTCCAGTCCATTTAAATATGTTTTTTTTATTTTTTATTTTCATCCGGAAATATATACCTAAGCACGATATAGTTACAAAACATTAAAAGACTTTTTTTACCTTAAGTCTTGCTTTCTACCAGTGCCACTCTTCTTTAATTATTCTTTTTACATGTTAACATGAAATGACGGGCTGGTCATAGTTGAATAGGATTTACAATAAACTCCAGCCGCCGTATAAGCAGCACATGCAGTGCTTTCAAATACCGGATTTAGCCCTGTGCTTTTAATTGCATCATATATCTTTTTAACATTTGCCACTGTTTCATTTTTACACTGGTTTTTGCACCTAACATCTGCGCAAGTTCCATCCTGGTGACACAAGCTTAGGTGAGACATCGTTGGTGGCCAAGCCTCTGAAACCTCAGCATTAACAGCACTTAGATTGGCATTGCTTAATTTGGAATTTAATTCACTATTTAGCTTGCAACCAGTGTTTCCAGTGGCATCATCGTAACATAAAGTGCTATACCCGTTCGAAAAATTAACACAGTCTTTGCATGTGATGCAACTTATTCCTGGCTTGCAACAACCAGCATTTGTTCCAGTACATGCTCCCGTTGTGCTTCCAGTAGTGTTGCCACTAGAAGAGCCTCCTGTACTATTTCCTGTCCCCATCGTTTCACTCACATCCACTGCCGTAAAATCCATCTTAATTTTTGTCAGCTCTGGATTGATAACATACAAAATAAGATATGCCCCAAGAGCTGCAACAATACCAAGAATTGAATCAGTGATTATCTTTTTAGCATTTCCTGAGGTTGAGGTGTTTCCTGCGCTAGTCATATAAGTGAAGCCACCAACAACAAGCATGAAAAGGCCTGCTATTCCAACTGTCCAGATGCCAAATTTATAGATAGCCAGGATCATTGCAGGAAAATCATTTAGCACAGCATCCTTTTCAAAAAAACCAGGGAAAGATTCCAGGAGTTGATAATCTTTTTTTATTGAGGTTGTTGAGGTTGTTGCCGCATTAAGTGTTTCTGATTTTGCCAAATTTAAAAAGACAACAAGAAATAATGTCATTGAGAAAATTACAAACAATCTGGTACTGTTTTTTTTGTTTTTTGTTTTCATTTTTACAACTTTTTAATCCTCTTCTCTTTTCTCAAAAATTCTTTCTGGCATAAACGAGAATAATACTCCCGTCAGAAAAAATAATGCCAACGATGTCAGAGAAATTTTCAGCAAAAACATTAACTGCTGGGGCAAATATGTTATCAGACTTGCTCCAAAAAATGATCCCGCTGCTGCTGCAGTTGTTTGCTCTGTATTCTCAACTACATCTATTTGCATGTAGGCATTTTGTGGTTCGTCAATGGTTTCCTCTTGAGATATTCCCCAATTTTTAAAGAGCGCCAATCTAATACCTTGCGTTTGACCACTACCCTCACTATAAAGTCCTATGTTGTAATTTTCACCGACAAGCTTATCCATGGCAAGCTGTATTTGACTTTCTCCTGTGAGATTTTCCTGTCCATCAATAGTCCAAACAAAACCTGTTCCACTGTTAGCGGAAAGATTTATACTAGAAGTACTTTTAGCCTCGAAGATTGTTTCGGAACAATCCGGGTATGGTGTGCCTGCAAGATCGTAATACTGACCCAAAAATTTTGGACAAATATCACTGCTTTCAATGCACTCAGAACTGCAACTTCCCACACCTGAGGGCAATATTTCAAGCTCAGTAGCACCAATTACAAACTGCTTATTTACTTCAATAGCCTCGCCCGTTGAACCAACGCCATTTGCAATCACATTTACAATTTCCCCAGAATTACCAATTACAGGAAAAAACAAAACATTGCCATTGGCGCACTCTGTTGACACTTCCTCTCCGCAACTTATCGCTTCACCGTTAATCGTCCAAAGAAAGGGTGCTTCCTCGTTTGTTGCTGTTGTACTTTTTCCCTCCACTGGAATTTCCAAGCCAATAACTTCATTGCTCGCCACATAGCAATAATAATCATCACAAAAACTGTTGGCTTCATTTTCAGTGCTATCCAAGGAGAGCATGCCAGTACTATCCGCACTGGCATGATAAGCGTTTATCTTATTTTGCTGTTGAGTGATTCGCACAATAATATATCCTTCGGTGTCCTGACCTCCATCTGCTGCCCCAGAAACTATTTTCAATTTAACCTTTAAATAAAAAACTCCCTGCTCGCCAAAGCTGCTTATCTTAGTGTTGCTCCATCCATTTTCAATAAGATCCTCTGCCATATTAAGTTCTATTGAAAATTCTTCCTTTCCTAGCCCAGAAACATCAGACGAAGAAAATGCCCCGTTAGACTGCATGTCATCCGTAATATCAAGCCATTGAGTTGTATCTATTGGCGCAGTTGGACCATCCATACTTTTTTGCACTGACCATTCATACTTTATAGTACTACTATTCTCAGTGTTCATTTCGGTGGCTTTTACTGTCAAAGTGTCGCCATTTCCATTTGAATCATTTACAGGATTTACTGGAACAGCTATTAGTTCTATGCCTAATTTTGAAGGACTATCCACTATTGGATCCAACAAATTTTCTTCCAAACAATCATTGAGGTCTATTTCAGCTGTCAAAAATCCCGAGCATTTTGTTCTGTCATTTGGATCACAAACTTCTGCGCCGCCAACTCCTTCATAATAAATACCTCGCTTATTTGTATTTGATTCGCCTGCAGCAGTGCTTATTAATTCCTGCTCTGTCAAGTTTGTCAGCTCCTCACATTCCCCATTGGAAAAAGCCCAGGTTCTTTTATAGGTGCTATCTGCGTGTAGTGTTGGAGTTGTTGATTCTCCCTCAATTGCAACGCCGACTTGATCACCTTTGGAATACATCCAGGTGAACGAGTCCATTCCGAGGCCTGCAACTATTTCTTCATATTTTCCTTCTTCCTCTATGCTGAATTTTGTCGGGTCAACACCCCAGAATTGCATTTCTTTGGATGTAAGCTTGTCGTCGTTTCCTGTCACCTCATCGCTTGCATCAACAACTGTTCCGTCGCTCTTTGTCATTTTTCCCGGTTGGGCAAAAAGATGTTCGCATTGAGAATCACCCTTTTCTTTGATGAATTCACAATTTCCATCGGCGCCAGTTATTTCTAATGCTTCCGAACAATCTTGCCCCACAAGATCCTCAAACAATGGATTGGGCACTCCCGACCCAGCACCATTAACGCCGGGAACATCATCCCAGGGAAGATACACTGGATATTCCCCCTGAGGATTATACAAATTTGTTATGGAAGGACTGTTATCATTTACACTAAGAGAACTACAAAGATTATCTTTACCAAAAACAACTGAGGTATACGGATCCACCAAAGGATTAGATGAATTCGGATAAACAGTATTGCCAGAATCATTAACACACATAGCTATTTCACCATCGTAGCAATCCACGCTTGCTTTATAGTTAAGTAAGTCGGCATCGTCCGTTATTTTACAGAAATAATTTTCATTAGTAACTGCACAGAAATCTTTGGTTTGACTTTCAACAGATTTTGGATATTCGTCAGGAACAGGTTCCTTCAATGATCCATCCCACTTATACAGTCCGTACGGCTCAGGAATCGCCATGGGATACGCTGGGTCTGATTGATTCAAAGGATCCGCATTCCAGGCTTTTGCAGCTTCAATATCGGCCAAGTTTTGAGTTGCCACATCGAAATCATAAGCTGGATTCAAAACATCACAAGTGTCATGTTGGTCCGATTTTACACATGCAAGTTTTTGTCCTTCAGGGCAAGCATTGAATTGCGCCTCAACTCGCTGAATTTCATAGTCAAGTCCCGATACTGGCTCCCTAACATAGCATTGCGTAAATTCTTCCGCCAAGTGTCCAGCATCTGTTTGTGTTTTTGTACTGGGAACACTTGCGCTATATTTATCCTCTATTATCGGAGCACCTTCTGCATCAAGCTCATTTTCATTGGAGGTTCCAGCTAGCATCACTTTGGTTGCTGCAACCTTCCAATCATTTTCCGTTATCTTTCCATTACCATCCTCATCACAAGCATCAACATCACTTGCCTCACCACCCTCATTGTCTGGAAGTGCGCAGTTTGCCCTTTTCAAATACCAAGTATAATAAAGTTCTTCAGTGGTGGTTTTGAAAAAACTTGGAATGGCTGTTGCCGTGACATGTGATCCTGCAATTAAACCTTTTTCAGCCGTAAAAACCACTTCCACTCCTGGTGGATCAGTCTTATTAATAACACCCTGCAGATTATTATTTGCACTATTAAGTGCACTCTCTGCATATTTTTCAGCCATGTTACTCGGATTCATTTTTTCAAACAAGCCGGAAATACTACTAACTATCGATATTGGAAGAGTTAACCCACCCGTTACAATATTTGATGCTATACCAAGAATACTTCCAATATTCATTTTATCAGATATTGAACTTACTCCATCTTTTATAGAATCCAATACATCAGCTTGTGCAATAGAAGGATAAGAGTTAAGCGATAAAACTGCAACAATTAAAAGCGTGGCGCTTATTTTTTTTGTTTTAAACATAATATTTTACTATTTTTCAGCTATTTATTTTTATACTAATCAAATCCAAAAAAAATATTAACAAAAATTGACTCATAAAAGAATAAAGGAGTGAATTACTTTTATAATAAATAAGTCCTGCCAGTGGAGCAAAAATCAAATAAGGCAAAAATAAATAAAATGCCCGATTATTGATCATTAAAAATAGGGTATAAAAAAATAGAGTCTGAACAAAAATAGACCGAGAGCCAATTCTTTTTCGAAACGCATTCAGAATAAATTTTCTAAAATAAAATTCACATATTCCAACAAAAAATACAACCACCATTAATTCATACACAATAAATTCGGCAAATCCACCACCCACAACCTTTAAGATAGTATATTTATCAAAAAAACCAAAAAAAACAACTAAAAAAACGAAAACTAAAACTGAAAAAAGTAAGGATAAACCACTAAAAATTAAACCTTTTTTCCAATCACTAATACAAAAAATTGCCTCTTTATTTTTATTTTTAAGAATACATTTCTCAAAAAGTATTGGAAAAACAATAAAAATAATAACTATCAATAAAATATCTTGAAAACTACCGCTTGTTGGAAATATTTTATATAACAAGAAACTGCTTATTATAAAAATAATCGTTATTGAATCTTTTTTATTTAAACTCATTTCCTTATTACTATTGATTATCTTTTCTTGTGCATGAATTATATCACTTATTCTTAATTTCAACAAACCTATTTTCTTTTAACAAAAAGGTTTATTGTGCATAACTCGGGTATAAGTGTTAATATCTCTTTATTATTTCTTGTGCTCTTTTTTTATGTTAAAAAATAATTTTTATTTGCGAAGTGGTTGCTTTTTAATTTTTAAATTAAAAGTACTTTTTTATATTAAAAATATTCCACCAAAGTATTAATGTATTAATTGTATTTTATATAAATATAAAAGATCTATTACTATTAGTGGATGGCTGTTCTGTGTATAAATCAAAAAATTAGCTATTAAAAAGAAAAAAGCGCGAAGTATTTGTGTATAAGGCATTATTTGTGGATGTGGATAGGTGTTGATAACAAGACTGAATTTTTAAAAAAATAAAAATATGAAGTTATCCATGGGGATAATAATGGTTTATTCACAGAAAAGTAACAAGTTAAATCGACTTATCCACAGCTTGTGCACTATTTTATGGTATGTTTCTTGTGGGTAAGAAGTATAAGACCAGAAACTCCAAAAAATATAGCCACATCGGCCAAATTAAAAACAGGTAATTTTTGCCAAAAAGGGAAAATATAATCAATAATGCAATCAAAAAGAAATCGGTCCAATAGGTTTGATAGTAAGCCACTCAAAAAGAGGCCTAAAAAAACAAAAAAAAGCTTGTTTTGTTTAAAGTTTTGTATGAAGGTTTCGTAGTGAGAAATTGCAAAAAAAAGAAAAATAGCCAAAATAAGCCAAAAAGCAAAAGTTGGGAGTTGTATACCAAGTGATATGCCAGGATTGCAAATATAAAATCCGCCATTGGAGCGGATATTATATTTAATAAGCTGATCTGCACCAAGCACAAGAACAAAAGTGGCAACAAGCAAAAGCCTTTCTTTTGTATTTTTTTTGAACATTCTTAACAGTTCAGGCATTTTTTTGCTGCAGGATAGGCTCGAAGTCTTTCAATTGGAATTTCTCCATCGCAATTTTCGCATTTGCCATAAGTTCCAGTGGAAATTCGTTCAAGTGCTTCCAGGATCTCTTTTAGTTGCTTCTCAAGAGTGGCTTCAAGCGCCAAATTGTCGGTATATTCTTCAACTTCGGAAGCATTAGCGTCCTCATCCGTGCCAATTTCATTAAAGTTTGTGCTGAAATCCCCGGAAGCAGTTGTTGGTTTGGCTATGCGGTTAAGCTCTTCTTCGATGCGAGTTTTTTCTGACAAGAGTTGCTCTTCCAATTCTTTGCGTGTTTTTGAATCTAATGACATATTTTTATAATTGCTAACGAGTCAGTAAATGAAAATAATTTTTCATTTGTGGCGAGTGACGCAATTTCAAGCACGAGGTGCTTATCATTTAATAATTTATGAGAAAATTCTAGGATACTAGTCAATTATAACAAAATTATAGCTAGTCGTCTACACAAAAATGTTTTTCAGGTGGTGCAGATTGGCCGTATTTTTTTCCAAATCAGCCAAGACGGTTATGGCATCAAATCGGTAGCTGGAATCCAATAAATTGTTTTTGTTGAGATAAAAATAAGCCACCTTGTTGAGTTTATACAATTTTGCGGTTGTTATATTTTCCTCGGGCAAGCCAGATCCACTCGAAAGAATATTTCTGGTTTTTACCTCAACAAAAACAATTTCCTCCTTATCCTTGGCGATAATATCAATTTCTCCAAGCCTTCTTCCATTAGGATTGGTAAAGTTAATCGCAAGAATTTTGTAGCCACATTTTTTAAGATATTCTTGGGCAGATTTTTCACCTCTTGCGCCAATTGAGAGATGCGCTGCTGATTTTTTGTTAAACATAAATATTTATACTGGTTGGCTTACGCAATTGCTCGACTATTTTTCTTTTTGGCACGCTTTTGGAAGAATACTCAATTTCCAAAAGCTCCGATTCACTTTCGTTGCATATGGGCCAAAAAGAAAAATAGTCTCACTTTGCTAAATAAGGCGCAATAAGTATCATATTAACCAAAAAACAGCCCAGGCAGGGCTGTTTCAAGAGAAATGTGAGTGTAAAACCAGATTTCACAATCGCATTTCTTTTGAAAAAATGGTATGGAAACCTGGCGCAGATAAGCGCCCAATTATATATAATATGGCGATCTGCGCCAAGTGTTATGTATGTATCAACATGTAAATTTGAAACATATAGCCCGGGTGAAGGCAAGTTCTTGTTTACTGATCACATGTATTTTGTATACATACGAAGTTTCATATTCGTTCTAAGTTTTTATTCGAATACTACTATGTGGTTACCTATCCTCTGGCATTGAGCCTTTGATTGGTTTGAAAGAACTGTACTTTTTATTTTTATTTTTATTTTAAAAAGTGTTTTTGTTTTTGTTTTGTTTCTCCTCTTAGAATAGGAGTGGCCTTGATTACAATGAATCTTGGCACTTTGGACAGTACCCACATTCCAAACATAAATAGGGGGAAATTATGTTTGGAATGTGAGCACCGTAAGAAGAATTAAGTTTTGAATGTACTTGTCACTTACTGATATTCCAATTATAGCAGAAAATATGCTTTGGGTCAACGCTGTGGTGTAATAAGTTAATTATTCCTAGGAAAATTAAGTATTTACACAAGAGTTGTACTTATTTTGGAAAATAAGAAATAAAATTTAATTTCAAAAAGTAAATTATTTAAATATTTTATCCCCAGTTGGACACGGTTACACACAAGTTATCCACAGTTCAGTATAAAAACCTGTTACTCGGTGGCAGTATCGGTCAGTGGCGAGATTTCGGAGGAAGGAATGGGGATTTCTTCGGTAGCCTGTTCTTCTGTTGTCGGCCGAATCGCTTCCGGAGAAGATGTGATGTTTTTTTGCTTATCAATAATAGCTCGCATCATTTCCATGCTTGTCCCAAGCACTAGCTTTTTTTCGGTTAGTGCATAGTCAATAGAAAGTTTTTCTTGAATATTCAAATTTAAATATCGAGTGGCATAAGAGCTATGGGAATTATCCTTAAAAGCATAAACTGCTAATTGTTCTGGCTTACTATCCAAAAACAAAGGAGTGAGATCAGTGACAAGAGTTTTTTCTTGAATAAGCATTAATTTTGAAAGATTGTTCTTGTCTTTCATTGAAACAGAAAATCCTGTTCGCATATTCCCGCTGTCATTGTATATGAAGAATGAAAAATCTTTCTCTAGAGAGGAAATAATGTTTTGTGAAAAGGCCAAGTTTAAACTTGTTGCAAAAACTGGAAATTCAACAGGATTGTTTTCTTTATCTACAATTAAAAATTCATAGGCAGTGGAAGGAGCCACTTCTTTAAGTTCCATGGCAATTGCCGAGATGGATTTTTTTGTTTCTTCTACTCCGGCGGTCAGGTCCAAAGTTAAATAATTTGGCTTGGTGGTTGAATATTTTTCTGTTGGGGACTCAATTATCACGGGAACATCTTCAACTGGTTGCTCTATTGGAGATGCCTCCATTGGAGCTGCAGGAGTTTTTGTCATCCAAAAGTAATAACCTCCGAGAGATAGAATAGAGATGGTTAATATTACTATCACTGCCCCAAGAATCTTGAAAGATGATTTTTCCGAATCATTTTTTATTTCTGTTGGAATCTCTATGAGAGTGCTGGTTTTTTCTTTTTCAATTGCTTTTGGCAGCGGTTTTTCTTGGGCTGGATTTGCTGCAAGAGGCCTGGGCATTTCTTTTGTGGAAGAGATTTGTTGAGAAAAAAATGGGCTTGGATTTTTTGCGTAATCAGTAGGACCAGAAGGAATTGGTTCATTTGCGACACTAGGCCTGGTGCTTGTTTCAGTGCTTTCTTTTTGTTCCTGGGTTTTTTCAAGACCTTTTGTTTTCAATGCTTCCAGGTCATCCTTCAAAGTGCGCAAAGAAAGCTCATTGTTGCTTGGCGTGGAACTTGTCGAATTGTTTTGTTGATCTGTTTGAAAAGGGGATGTTTGCATTGTCATTTTTTTATTTTTATATAGTAAAAAAGAAGCACGCTAATGTGCTTCTATTTTACAACAATTTTGAAATATTGCCAAGAAATTTTTAGACAGAGGGTGAAATATTTTTTGCAGTAAGGTTTATTCTTCCTTGATCGTCAATAAGTTTTACTTTGACTGGAATAATGTCTCCAACCTTTACAATATCCTCAACCTTGTCAACTCGCTTGTCAGAAAATTCTGAGATGTGAATCAAGCCTTCTTGTCCAGGCAAAATTTCAGCAAAAGCACCGAATGCCATCAGACGAGTTACTTTTGCATTGAAGATTTCTCCTGGCTTCACTTCGTGAGTAAGGTTATCGATCCATTGTTGAGCTTTCTTTGCAGAAGCTTCATCAACTGAAGTGATGAAGATGCTGCCATCATCTTCAATGTCAATTTGCACGCCAGTTTCATCAATAATTTCATTGATGATTTTTCCGCCAGTTCCGATAACATTTCGGATCTTTGAAGGATTAATATGCATGGTGATGATGCGTGGCGCATATTGGGACATGTTTTCTCGAGGAGCAGGAAGATTTGTCAACATGATCTCCAAAATTTCTTTTCGATTGATTTTTGATTGAGAAAGGACCGCACTAAGCATTTCAACTGTGATTCCGTCAACTTTCACATCCATTTGAAGCGCTGTGATTCCATTTTCTGTTCCAGCTGCTTTGAAATCCATGTCTCCATAGTGATCCTCAAGTCCTTGAATGTCAGTCAAAACTTTGAATTTGTCATCTTTTCCAACAATAATTCCCATGGCGATTCCACTAACGGGTCTTTTGATTGGCACGCCAGCATCCATAAGTGAAAGCGTTGAACCGCAAGTCGAAGCCATTGATGAAGAACCATTTGACTCCAAAATTTCGCTCACCAGCAAAAGAGTGTATGGGAATTCTTCTTTGGAAGGAATTACTGGCAAAAGTGCGCGCTCAGCAAGAGCTCCATGTCCAATCTCTCGTCGTCCTGGTCCACGCATCGGACGAACTTCTCCCACAGAAAATGGTGGGAAATTGTAGTGATGAATGTATCTTTTCTTGATATCAACCTCCATGGTGTCGATGAATTGCTCATCTCCAGGAGAACCAAGAGTCGTCACGGTCAAAGCTTGAGTTTCACCTCGAGTGAAAACTGCAGACCCATGAGTTCTTGGCAAAAGACTGGTGTGGCAAGTGATCTTTCTGATTTCATTCAATTTTCTTCCGTCCGGTCTTTGTTCTTTTTCAAGAATGTTTTGATGAACAATATCGTCAGAAGCTTCTTCGAAAACTTGTTCTGCAATTTCTTTTAACTTGGCCACATTTTCAGCGCTGTATTTTTCATCAATCACTGCATCTATTTTGTCTTTAATGACTTTCATTCCAGCTTCGATCACCTGTTTATCTTTGTGATAAAGGATTTCCGAAAGATTTTCTGCAAGATAAAGTTCCTTGATTTCTTTTTCAAATTCTGGAGTTCCGGCAAGAAGTGATGGAGTTGCTTTTTCAGCTCCGATTTCTGCCACCACCTGATCAATAAGGGCAGTGATTTTTTTGATGGCTTCATGACCAAAAGCAAAAGCGGCCACCACATCTTCTTCTGGAACTTCTTTCATTCCAGCCTCAATCATATTAATTTTTTCTTTTGTTCCAGCAATAATAAGATCGATGTCCCCATCGGTAACTTCGCCATTAACTGGATTCAAAATGAAATCACCATTCAATCTTCCAACTCGAACTGCTCCAATCGGACCATTCCAAGGAATGTTTGAGATTGAAAGAGCGGCTGAAGCTGCGATCATTGAAACAATTGCTGGATCATTTTCTCCATCGATTGAAAGCACGGTCACCACAACTTGAACATCATTTCGCATTCTTGAATTGAAAAGTGGCCTGATTGTTCGGTCAACAACGCGTCCAGTCAAAACTGCTTCATCTGAAGGTCGCCCTTCTCTTTTGATGAAGCGAGAACCTTTAATTTTTCCTGCTGCGTAATAACGCTCTTCGTAATCAACCATGAGCGGGAAATATCCGCTAACGCGGGATGCTCCTTTGCTCATTGTGGCGGTTGCCAAAACAACTGTATCGCCATAGCGAACAGTCACTGCTCCATTGGCCTGTTTGGCCAAAAGTCCGGTTTCAATCACGAGTTCGCGTCCTCCAATTTGAAGAGACCACTTTTTTGGTTCCATGAAACGATTAGCCTTGCATTGATGACAAAAAAGTCAAAAGTCAAAAGTCAAAAGTCAAAACAACAGCTGAAAATTCAAATAGGGTTGAATTCTTGACTGTGGCTTTGCGCTTTTCTTTTAACTGAGCCATTTTTGCACCAGTGAAAGCTTTTTATTAATTTACTTAACTGGCTTTAGTGTGGCTTATTTTTGCTGATTTGTCAATCGTTGTGCAATAAAAAAAGAGATTTCACGCGGTTGCGCAAAATCTCCTGCTGTTTTAAGCATCCTCCTTAATAATCATTATCCAATCTGCTGAGCAGCAACTTCATTTCGTTCGCAGATTCTTCTTCCCAGAGACTATATACCAGATCAAAATCCGTGTCTGATATATTACCTCTCCCAACCACGACGTCTCCAGGGATTAGTTCTACAATCCCCATGGATTTTTTGTAAAAGTGATCCTTGTTAATAAGACCACTCAATGCGGTGGAAAGCTTTTGGGAAATGCTGCTTATTTTTTTTGGACGACTCGCTTGTATTCCAACGATGTAAACGATAAATGGAATGACTGATTTTTTTATATTAACATTGAGTTTCAAATATCGTCCGGCATCTTCGATAATCTCGATTTTGGTAATAGTCTTCTTTTTTCCGCACCACCTACCCTCAGCTTCTACTCGGGAAGTGGGAGTAGTTACCATGGTTCCTCCCTTGCTTTTACGCTTGTAATATAAATAGTCCTCACGCTCAGAAAGCTCTGTCTCAGCTGTTGTTTTACCACTAAACATTTCTGGTGCCTCTTCTTTTTGATTACGCAGAAATTCGTAAAAAATCGGAATGTCTCTAAGGCTTAAGCGCAGCGTTTTGATTCCGTTACTATCTGCAATTGATATTTTTATGTCAAATTTTTGCTTATCCAGAAGAAGACATACTTGGTCAGACGGTCCAGTTAAGCGAAGCCCTGCGCTTTTGTCGTTACTACTTTTTTCAATCTTTCGAGCAGTGAACTTCATGATTCAACCCTCCTTTTTATTTTGCATGCATATTTGATCCTAAATGAAAGTGGTAAGTCCTTGAGACCTAGAATGGTTGCCATAAAGCAGAGATAACTCTTGACGGTTTCGACGCATGCTTCTTTGTTTGTTTCTTTTTCCTTTAAAATAAAAATTGTATGCCTCTTCAAAGCCTGCCGGGTCAATTTCAATTTTCATTTGTGTTCCGCACACATCTTTACATGGGTAAGCATCAATAAAGGAAAAAAGTTTGATAGTCTGAAACTTAATAACCTTCTGCAATGACGGAGCAAATATTCCTAAAATATATTGCCCCATTCCGCTTTCCGTGAATAACCATGCCGTAACTTTTTCCATGACAAACTCCTTTGCGGTTTTATTTTTCTAGCATTTTCCAAAGCATTTCAAAGTATGCTCGATGGGTTTCGGCGAAGTCCTTGCTTTCAATGACGACGATTATGTTCTCCTCCCTTGTTGAGAACATTGCGATTTTGTCGCCGAAGATAATTTCCGACGATGGAAACTGGAATTCCTTCGGCGCAAGTCTGGTTTCTCGGAAATATTTTGGGTCATTAAATTTCATTTCTTGCGCCTGAGGTGAATCCTCGTTGATGGCGCGACTCGTGAATCCAAGGTTTGTTTTGCGTGCTTGAATTTCATTCAAGAATTCTTGACCCATGAATTTCTGGAATGTTTCAATTCGTGAGATACTCAGAAATGTTTTTTCTTTAAATGAAAAAATCTCATCCCAGACTTGGCGGAAACCTTTTTCTCCTTCATAGACGCGAATTTGTGGTTTGAAATCTTGACTACCAGAAAGCGCGTTAATTGTTGGTAGGATTTTTTCCACAACCTTTTTGGTTTTCTGCAGTTCACCATGCTGTGAATCTAAAACCGAATACAGCGTATTGGTTGGATTTTCCGCAGTCAACTTTCTGCGTTTGCCTTTCTTGATCTCACTTAAGAATCCTTTGACTTTCAATTTTTCGACAATGTCATATATTGTGCCACGACTAAGTTTCGTTACAATAGCCAAAGACGGAATTGTCGATTCGCCTGTCTCAAGCACGGCCATATATGTTGTGGCCTCTTTGTTGCTTAATCCTAATTGTAAAAGACCGTTCATTACTTCCTCAATCTGAATTTTGCTTAACATGTAATTTTACACTTAAAAATTATAAAAATCAAGAGTAACCGTCATTAAGTATATATCTTATACAAATAATTCTTAAAATAAAGCAAAATACAGTATAATAAAAAACGACGGATAACATCGTCATTATATAATAAAGCACAAAAAAAGCAAGATTTTCACATCTTGCTTTTGCGACTTCGAATTTTTGCCTGTAAGTTGAAAGCTGACACCTGTAAGCTATTTTTTCGTCCCCGTGAAAATCAGAAATTTCTTTTTGTTGTCAGATAAATTGATGAATTCATCCAGTGACTCGATCAATTTTCCGCTGGTGCTTTCGGCAAACGAAATGCCTTCAACCCGGCAACCCGTGGTGCTTTGAATGTATTCAACAAGTGGAATGTAATCTCCATCTCCCGAAACCAAAACGATCACATCCAAACTCTTGGAAAGTTTGATTGCATCAACAGCGATTCCCACATCCCAATCACCCTTTTTGGCCCCACCTGGGAATATTTGCAAATCTTTGGTTTTCACTTCAAAGCCTTGTTTGCCCAGTGCCTCAAAGAATTTTTCCTCTTGTCCTTCAAGAGTCTTGATTCCATATGCAATGGCGCGGATAAGAACCCGCTCCCCAACGGCTTCTTCCAAAACTTTTTGAAAGTTCACTTTTTTTCCATACAGCGCCTTTGCGCTGTAGTACAGGTTTTGGATGTCAACCAAAACACCAACTCTTTGTTCTTTTGATCTGAGCATAAATTTTTTTGTTTAAAACTTATTTGTTCAAATTAGTAATGTGAGACTATTTTTCTTTTTGGCCCATATGCAACGACAGTGAATCGGAGCTTTTGAATATTGAGCATTTATTCAAAAGCGTGCCAAAAAGAGAAATGGTTGAGCAATTGCGTAGGTACTGTTGCTAAATTATTTTTATGAAAAGTTTTGTTTCGCCTGTTTCCTTTTTCGGCACGCTCGCAGTCAGGAGCTATGACTGCTTCGCTAAGAGCTCACTGTCGCTCGCTATTGCCTCGAAAGAAAACAGACTCACAAAAAAACATAAACCTTCTATAAAAAACAAAAGACAGGAAAACCTGTCTTTTGAAAGAAATATTAGCCCTTAAGACCAAGTTCCTTGATGATTTTTTTGTAAGTCTTCTCGTTTGTTTTTTCAAGATATGCAAGAAGTTTTCGTCTTTTTGCAACCATTTTCAGAAGTCCCCGACGAGAATGGAAATCCTTTTTGTTCTTCTTAAGGTGAGAAGTCAATTTCTTGATTTTCTCTGTGAACATCGCGATTTGATATTCTGGAGAACCAGTATCCTTGTCGTGACGCTTCACATCCTTGGTCACTTTTTCCTTTTGCTTGTGCGTTAAAGCCATAGCATTTTGTGGCAATACAATAGTTTTGGTTACTTTGGAGCTAGTGTTGCTCCAATGAAAGGCCGAAAACCAATGTATGCTAAATATTAATTACCCTAAAACCATAACATAAGGAGTCTTTTTTGGCAAGTACAATCTTGATTTGGAATAAAGTCAAATTCGAAATTAATTTTTTTTAATGGAATTGATTACATAGTTGAAATAATTGAGAAATTAGCGTTCAAATTTGCCGGTTACCCATCCGTACACAGTTTGCCAGTCCCCGCCTGGACAACTCCAACCGGGACTATTAGGCGAAGCCCCTCCTTCAAGTTTTGTGCCTAAAACATAAAAGTTGCCTCTTGCTATGGGACATCCCAGATGGCCTGCAGGGTATCGATAGTAAACATAGCCATCAGCAGTACCGTTCTTGGTATTATCTCTTGGTAATTCTCGATTGAGATAGTTAGCAAGCTGTGTTATGAAGGGATAATCGGCATTACCAATATCCCAACCTCCAAGCCCATCACCATCAGAGTTTGGATAGGCGCCATACTCTGCATAGTACATTTCCAGAGCGGTTTGGATTTGGCTGACCTCCTGTATTCTCTTGATGTCTCTGGCTTTCATTCTTGCCTTGCTTGTGCTTACCAAAACAATTCCAGCTAGGATTCCGATAATTGCGATCACAATCAAAAGTTCGATCAATGTAAAACCTCTCACGGAATTTATTTTTATTTTGTTCATGTTTTTTCTTTAGACTGGAAAGCGATAATGTAATTTTATTTTATCATGAAAATCATTAAATTTAAAGACCTGCTCTTGTGGCAGGTCTTTAAATGTTTAAGATAAAAGATTTTTAGATGATTGCAGATGCTGCAACTTTGTCTCCGGCTTGCGGTCGCATGATGCGAACTCCCTGGGTTGCTCTTCCAAGAACTGAAATGCTGGCAAGTGGGATGCGAATGATTTGTCCTTGAAGTGAAGTGATAAACAAATCTCCTTCCAAGTCATCAACATTGATGATGTTTGCTCCAACCAGCTTTCCAATTTTAGTTGTCACTTTGGCAGTTTTGATTCCTGACCCGCCTCTTTTTTGAATCTTGTATGATTTCAAGTCTGTTCGTTTTCCGTATCCGTTTTCAGAAATGATGAGGAGTTGGTTTCCTTTTTGGTCCTTGATAACCACATCCATGCCAATCACAAGATCTTTGTTTTTCAACTTGATTCCGCGAACCCCAGCTGCTCCTCGTCCCATGGCCCTGACATCAGACTCTTTGAAGCGAATAGCTTGTCCTTCCGAGGTGCTGATTACAACTTCATCAGTCCCTGTTGTTGGTTGAACCCAGTTCAGAGTGTCTCCCTTGTCCAGCGTGATTGCAATCAATCCGCTTCTTCGGACATTGTCAAAGTCTTCGATCTTGCTTTTCTTCACCACTCCCAGAGTTGTGGCCATGAAGAAAAATTTGTATCCGTCAGTTTTGTTGTATGGGATCATGGCTGTGATTTTTTCATCTTGTGCAAGTTGCAAGAAATTCACCACGGCTTGTCCTTTTGAAGTTCGAGCTGATTCTGGAATCTCATAAGCTTTTGTCTGAAAGACTTTTCCGGAATTTGTGAAGAACATCAAATTGTCATGAGCCATCACGCTGGTCACTTTTTCAATCACATCCCCTTCACGCGTTGTTGCACCTATCACTCCCTTGCCTCCTCTTTTTTGCACTTTGTATACATCGGGGTTCATTCTTTTGATGTATCCATCTTGAGAAATTGTAATGATAGCTTCTTCATTTGGAATCACATCTTCTTGTTTGAATTCCTCAATTCCAGTTTTGAGAACCTTTGTTTTTCGTTCGTCGCCAAATTTTTCCTTGAGCGCAATCAATTCATCTTTCACCACAGCCAAGATTTTTTTCTTGCTTGAAAGCAAGTCTTCCAAAAATGCAATTAATTTCAATTTTTCATTAAGTTCATCTTCAATTTTCTTTTTTTCAAGACCGGCCAATGTTTGCAGTCTCATTTCCAAAATTGCGCTAGCTTGCAATTGTGAAAGTTTGAACTTTCGCATCAAATTTGCATGTGCCTCTTCTTTGGTTGCGGATTTCTTGATTGTTTCAATGACAGCATCAATGTTGTCCAGGGCAATCTTCAGCCCTTCCAAGATGTGTGCCCTGTCTTTGGCCTTGTTAAGATCAAATTGTGTGCGACGAGTCACCACAATGTTTCGATGAGTGATGTATTGTTCAAGGATTGATTTGAGGGAAAGGATTTGAGGATCAATTCCATCAACCAAAGCAAGCATGTTCACATTGAAATTTTTCTGCAGATCAGTTGCCAAATACAATTTGTTCAAAACTTTTTGAGCATAGGCATCTTTTTTGAGCTCGATCACGATGCGCACTCCGTCTTTGTCAGATTCATCTCGAAGATCTTTGATTCCAAGAATTTTTCCTTCCTTAACAAGGTCAGCAATCTTGATGATTAAATTAGATTTGTTGGTGAGATATGTGATTTCCGTGACCACGATGTTGAAGCTTCCAGATTTTGTTTCGATGATTTCAGCTTTGGCGCGAGTCACAATCTTTCCTCTTCCGGTTGAATAGGCTTCTTTGATTCCGGGTGTGTTATACATGATTCCTCCAGTTGGAAAATCAGGTCCCTTGATGAACTTCATCAAATCATCAACATTTGCTTCGGGATTGTCAATCAAGTGATTGATAGCATCTGCAAGTTCATTCAAATTGTGTGGAGGAATGTTGGTTGCCATTCCAACTGCGATTCCCATGGTTCCATTCAAAAGAAGTTGTGGAAGTTTTGCAGGAAGAACTAATGGTTCCTTGTGGACACCATCAAAGTTTGGCACAAAGTCAACCGTGTCTTTTTCAATGTCAAAAAGCATTTCCTCAGCGATTGGTCGAAGCTTTGCTTCAGTGTAACGATACGCAGCTGCAGAGTCTCCATCCATCGAACCGAAGTTTCCTTGTCCCCACACCAATGGATAGCGAAGTGAAAAGTCTTGAGCAAGTCGAACCATTGAATCATACACGGCAGTATCACCATGTGGATGATATTTTCCAAGCACTTCTCCGACCACAGTGGCAGATTTTCGGAATTTTGCGGTTGGGCGAAGACCCGTGTCCCACATGGAATACAAAATTCGACGATGAACTGGCTTGAGACCATCTCGAACATCAGGAAGAGCTCGAGCGATGATCACGCTCATCGCATAGTCCAAATATGATTGCTGAACTTCAGCCACGATTTGACGAGGTTGGATATTTTCTGGAACAAAGTCTAATTTTTTTTGAGCTACTGCTTTCATGATGAGTTATAAAATCCGCCAAAGCCATGCCCAGACGAATCTTTTATTTAGGAATATTTTTTTATCTGTATTGGGTAAACACGCGAATAAATTTCGCACAAGTTTGCATTTTTGATCTTTTCTTTTTTGCAATTATTTTTCAAAAATATACACTTGCACAAAATCTAGTTCCCCGTCTTTGATTTATTTGAAACACCCTCGTTTTCAATCGTTAAAACCTGTTCGGACAAATCTTCCAATGAAGGCGCCACTTGTTTCAAATCCGGAAGTTGCTGGGTTATGTTCGGCAACTGAAGAGAGTTGTCTTTATTTTCATCACCTTGAAACAAGGATCCCATTGAAAAAATCCAGATCGCCAAAATGAACAACATTGAAACAATAACCGAAATCCAAACCCAACGGATTCGAACATGTTCCGGCTCATTTCGGATTTCTTCTATTTTGTCTGATATTTTTTTTACAATATCCATGTTAGAATCTAGGCTTCATTATTCATCAAAACAACCTCCATTTTTTTCTCTTCCAAATCTTTTTTCTTCACATTGAATTTGGCAACTTTTTCGCTTGGGCAATTTCCCATCTCGCTGCAGAATTTCGTTTCATCTTCAATATCAATTGTGAGTCCTGGGATTTTGTAATGCATTGGGATCACGATTGCGGGTTCAATTTTTCTGATGAGCTCAGTTGCCTTCTTTCCATCGAGAGTGTATTTTCCGCCAACTGGAATAAAGAGAATGTCCACGCCGTCAATTTCTTCGAGTTGTTTTCCGGTCAGGTCGCATCCCAAATCTCCAAGATGACAAATCTTCAAATCTTCAACTTCCAAGATATAAATTGTTGATCTTCCTCTTTCTGCTCCCTCGGTTGAATCGTGAAAAGAATCAAGTCCGACAATGTTGATGCCTTTGACTGCAAATTCTCCTGGAGTTTCAATCACAATGGGGTCACCTTTTATGGCTGAAACATTGTTGTGGTCATGATGATCGTGAGAAACAAAAACAACATCTGCTTGTCCTTGTGGTGGTCTGATCCCGCATTCTTTGTCGAAAGGATCAAAAAAGATCACAATGTCATCGGTTGCTCTCCCTCCTGGTTTGGTTGTCAATTTGAAGCATGATTGTCCGTAATATTGTATGAGCATATTTATATTGAGTGTTAAGTATTTGTTACTAGAGCATTATATCACGCCAAAAATTCGTTGTCGAGCTTTTTTATGCCTAAGGCTTGCCAAATATTAAAATGTAGTGTAAGATACTCAGACGGTTAATTAATTAAGAAAATTGAATAGTGAGATGCTTTAATCTCGCCTTGATTTCTGATTAATTTCCCTCAAATGGGGATTTTTTTGTGTTCCAGAGTCTTATTAAAAAGTCTATTCCTGCTGCAATTCTCAAATTACGGCTGCAAAACTTGCAGGTCTCGTCGTGTTACATTCCATGTAGCACATCCTCAACCTTCAAGTTTTTCGCTCGAAATTTGAAAATTTCGCGACGAAAAAGACTTTTCAATCAGACTCATTAACAATTAACGCAAGATGACACAACTTGCAAAAACATAATAAGATTATGGTGTTAAAGAAAAAAGACATTCTCGACAAACTTGCCGAGGAAGTTGATAAGATCAAAGAAGAGGACGCAGTTTTGGCTCCTAAGAAGGTCAAAAAGGCAAAAATTGTGGAAACTGAAACTGAAGATTTGTCTCCAATGGCAGTTTTGCTTGAAGAGAATCCGGTTAAAATTCCTCAAGTTGGAGAGGTTATTGAAGGAATCGTGATTGATATCACTTCAAATTCCCTTTTGCTTGACCTTGGTGCTCTTGGAACAGGTATTGTGCTTGGAAAAGAAATCAAGGATGGTCTTGCAATTGGAAAAGTCAAAAAAGGCGACAAAGTTGGGGCAGCCTTGGTTGACATGGAAAATGAGGACGGATATATCGAACTTTCAATTCGTGAAGCTTCATATGAAAGAGCTTGGGACGATCTTGAATCCAAAAGAGATCAAATGGGCGTTGTTACAACCAAAGTTTTGGATGCTAACAAGGGAGGTCTTATGGTTGAAGTTAATGGAATCACTGGATTTATCCCAGTATCCCAGCTTTCAAGCGAACACTATCCTCGCGTTGAAGATGGTGATAAGAACAAAATCTTGGAACTTCTCAAGAAGCTTGTTGGAAAAGAAATGTTGGTTCGAATTTTGGATGCAGACCGCGAATCAGAGAAATTGATTGTTTCTGAAAGAGCAGCTTCAAGCGAAAAAGAAAAGGAAGTGATTTCAAAACTTCAAGCTGGAGATGTGATTGAAGGAGAAATCAGTGGTGTTGTGGACTTTGGCGCATTCGTGAAATTCTTGCCACCAGCCAAAATGGCTTCAGATCGCGAAAGCGACAAACTCGAAGGTTTGGTTCACATTTCAGAACTTGCTTGGCAACTTATTGATGATCCAAGAACTGTTGTGAAAACTGGAGACAAAGTCAAAGCGAAAATTATCGGAATTGATGACACTCGAATCTCACTTTCAATGAAGGCTCTTGCCAAAGATCCTTGGAGTGAAATTGCTGAGAAATACAAGGTTGGCGACAGTGTTCAGGGAAAAATCGACAAGATCAACCCATTTGGAGCATTTGTATACCTGGACAAAGACATTCATGGTCTTGCTCATGTTAGCGAATTTCAAGAAGTGTATCCTGGCAAAAAGATGGATGAAATCCTTCATGCCGGAGAAACCTATGCTTGGAAAATCCTTTCTATTGAGCCAAGAAGTCACCGCATGGGACTTATGATTATTAAAGAAGAGAAGTAATTTTCTTTTAAGTCTAGCTTTAAAAACCGCCTCATTTCGGGGCGGTTTTTGTTTTGTCTGCGAAGCTTTTATGGAGTCTTTTGCTTCGCCCATTTCCTTTTTGGCACGCTTTTGGAAAAATACTCAATTTCCAAAAGCTCCGATTCACTCTCGTTGCATATGGGCCAAGAAAGAAAATGGGCTCGCAAAATTGTGTAGGATAAAAATGGATCATATTAAATTTTTCTTTTAGGTTTTTTAGTGCTTAAACAGTTGCATTATGCTAGAATATAGGTATAATTAACAACTCATCCATAAATAAAAATACATGCAAAAATCAAACATTTTCATTATTTCGGGGCCATCAGGCGCAGGAGAAGATTCAATAATTGGGGGCCTTGAGAAGGTTTTCCCTATTGAACGCATCATAAATACAACCACTCGAGCCATTAGAGAAGGTGATATTGAAGGAAAATCTTATTATTTTATCTCGCGAGAAGAATTTGAAAAAAAGATTGAAAAGGGAGATTTTGCTGAATATGCCGAGCAGTATAATGGAAATCTGTATGGCGTAACAAAAGCAGAACTGGAAAGAGTCCAGAATTCGGGTAAAATTGGGCTTTGGAAAATGGAATACAAGGGTGTTATGACCGTAAAAAATATTTATCCGGAGATCGTTTCAATTTTTGTTAATGCTCCATCACTTGAAATTCTTGAGAATCGTATCCGCAGAAGGGATAATGTAAGTGATGAATATGTTAAAGAGAGAATGAAATATACAAAAGAATGGCTCAAGCATGTTGATATCTATGATTACACAGTTACAAATGAAGAGGGTGAATTGGAAAAAGCCATAAATGAAGTTGCTGACATTATAAGAAAAACCCATACCTAAAGCTTGTTTGTAGATTCGCATTTAATTTGTAGTTTCGTATCGGTATGCAATTCGTCAAAACAATTCAAAATTTTGCATTTCAAAATAATCTTTGGGAAAAAGGCTCAAAGATTATTGTGGGTGTTTCGGGTGGGCCTGACAGCTCTTGTCTTTTGGATGTTTTGGCTGCTCTTTCCAAAAAGTATGATTTTCAATTGCATGTTGCTCATGTGAACTATAGCCTGCGTGGCAAGGATTCAGCTCAAGACGAGGTTTTTGTCAGAGAGTTGGCCAAAAAACATGAGCTTGAAATTAGCGTCTTGAATCCAAAAAAGCCCGAACAAAAAGGAAATTTGGAAAACTCACTTCGAGATCTTCGGTATGCTTTTTTTGAAAAAATCAGAAAGGAGCTTAATTTTGACTTGATTGCTGTGGCCCACAATCAGGATGATCAAGCAGAAACTGTTCTGATGCGTATTATTCGTGGCAGTGGTCTTTCTGGTCTGGGATCAATGAAGGCCAAATCAGGAAAAATCATCAGGCCACTTCTGCAAACAAGCAAGGCTGAAATTTTGGCTTATCTGAAAGAAAAAAAGTTGAAATTCAGAATTGATAAGTCAAACAAGGACACTAAGTTCACTCGAAACAGCATTCGCCATGGCCTGCTTCCCTATTTGGAGAAAAACTTCAATCCGCGAGTTAAGCAAACATTGAGCCAGTGGTCATTGGTTGTGGCTGATGACTATGCTTTTATTGAACAGAGTTCGCAATGTTTGAAGTTTTTTGATTGTAGTAATAGAGGCGCAGACTTTTCTGCTAGCGAGTTTGAGCAACTTTCCGCTTCGATGCAGCGCCAAATTTTGCGAAATATTTTCAAAGCATTAAAGGGTGGAACAACCGACATTGAAAACAATCAAATCGAGGAACTTATAAAAGTGATTAGATCCACCAAGAGCAAATCTCAAAAAGCTATCATCGGAGGCTTGAATATATCGAAAAAAGGTGATAAGATTGGAATATTCTGTTAAAAAATTTAAATAATAAAATAAATCAAGGACTATGGAAAAACTTTTAAAAAATGTTGGTTTTGTTGTTCTTTTTTTCTTGCTTGTCTCGACAATCATGATTCTCTACAGTGGTCCTGCTCAAAAGCCAGCCGTCATTTCTCTGAGCGAGCTTGCAACCCAAGTCAATGATTCAAAAGTGAAGACCATCTCAATTGATGGCAATGATTTGGCGATCGAACTGTCTGATGGAACCAAGGAAAAATCAGTCAAAGAGCCGCAAAGTTCACTCACTGAATCACTCAAGAACTACGGAGTTGATGGAGGTAAAATCAAAGATGTGAAAATTGACATCAAACAAGCTTCAGGATTTTCTTCTTTTGCTTCGAACATCTTTTTGCCATTTTTGCTTCCCTTCTTGATTATCGGTGGCTTTATTTGGTTCATGCTAAAACAAGCGCAACGCGGAAATTCACAAGCAATGTCATTTGGAATGAGCAAGGCTCGAATGACTGATCCAAAAGACAAAAACAAAAGAACAACTTTCGCTGATGTGGCTGGAGCCAAAGAAGCCAAAGAAGAACTCGGAGAAATTGTTGAGTTTTTGAAACACCCAAAGAAATTCATCGCTATTGGGGCTAAAATTCCAAAAGGTGTTTTACTTTTGGGATCTCCAGGAACTGGAAAAACTTTAATGGCTAAAGCTGTGGCTGGTGAAGCTGGTGTTCCCTTCTTTAATATTTCGGGATCTGAATTTGTGGAAATGTTTGTGGGAGTTGGAGCATCTCGAGTGAGAGATCTTTTCAAGCAAGCCAAGAAAAATGCGCCAGCAATTGTTTTCATTGATGAAATTGACGCAGTCGGACGACATCGTGGAGCAGGACTTGGTGGTGGACACGATGAACGCGAGCAAACACTCAATCAAATTCTGGTTGAAATGGATGGCTTCGAAGGAACAACTAGTGTGATTGTGATTGCTGCAACCAATCGTCCAGATGTTTTGGATCCAGCTCTTCTCAGGCCAGGACGATTTGATCGTCGCGTGGTGATGGATTTGCCAGATATCAATGAGCGAGAAGAAATCTTGAAGATTCACATGAAGAACAAGCCGATTGAAAAAGCTGTGAATGTGAGAACACTTGCCGAAAGAACATCTGGTTTCTCTGGAGCTGATCTTGCAAATCTTGTGAATGAAGCTGCAATTTTGTCAGTTCGCAGATCCAAAAAAACAATCACGGAGGATGAGCTCAAAGAATCTATCGAAAAAGTTATTCTTGGTCCAGAGAGAAGATCAAAAGCAATCAACAAAAAGGAAAAAGAAATTATTGCCTATCATGAAGCAGGTCATGCTTTGATTGGAGCAATCTTGCCAAATGCTGATCCAATTCAAAAAGTTTCAATCATTGCTCGGGGTCAGGCTGGCGGATACACTTTGTCTGCCCCATCTGAAGACAAGAGCTTGCATTCAAAAGCATATTTTATTGATGAGTTGGCAGTGCTTCTTGGAGGACATGTTAGTGAACAAAAATTTATTGGCGATGTGACAACTGGTCCATCAAATGATTTGCAAAGAGCAACTCACATGGCTCGCGCCATGGTGACTCGATATGGAATGAGCACTCTTGGACCAAGAACATTTGGCAAGAAAGAAGAAATGGTTTTCTTGGGTCGTGAAATCAATGAGGAAAGAGATTATTCAGATCACACTGCTGAAAACATCGATGCTGAAGTCTCAAGATTCATTGCGGATGCATATAAAACAGCTGAAAGAATTCTGACTGAAAAAGAAGATGTACTCAAAAAAATAGTGGCTGAGCTTTTGGAAAAAGAAACAATTGAAAGAGACGAATTCAATGCGATTGTGGGAATTGAATTGCCAGCAAAAAAAGAAGAGGCAGGAAAGGAAACCAAAGAGGAAGAAGCAATCAAGGCATAGGAATATTTTCAGTTCGTGAGTTTGATTTTTTAAAAGTCAAACTCACAATAGTGAATGTATAATGGTGTGAAATTATTTTTTCTGTCATTCTGGACTTGATCCGGAATTCAGTGCTTTATTTAGTGAGACTGGATTCCAAATCAAAATGGATGATAACATTGTATGAAGAAAATTAATTATCTAGAAATAATAAAAAGAGCATTCTTGCTTTCTTGGAGAAATAAATTCCTTTGGGTTTTTGGCTTCTTTATTTTTCTAGGATCGATGGGTTCAAATTCCGATGTTATCTTTAGGCAGCTGGCAATTGACGAAAACAACCAAAATACACAAGTGTTTTTTGATTTTGCCCAAAAGGATCCTGGTCTCTTTATGGTGATAGGGCTACTGCTCTTAATTTTTGGAATAATGGTTTTTTTACTTAAGATAGTTTCAGTGACTGCAGTAATAAAATCTGCAAACAATATTAAGCTGTATTCCCAGCTTCCACTTCTGAAGATATTTAATGAATCAAGGAAATATCTCTGGAAATTGTTGCTCTTGGGAATTTTGATTGGTCTTAGTCTCTTTGCAATTGCAATCCTGCTGATAATCCCAATATTCTATCTTTTCATTATCAAGGCTCAGCTCTTTGGTTTTATGATGACCTTTTTGGCTTTTGTGATCTTTGTTCCCTTGGTTGTTCTGGGTGTATATTTGAATAAGTATGCTTATTTGTTTTTGATATTAGGAGATTTTGGGATAAGGACATCTTTGGAGTTGGCATATGTGACATTGGCAAAAAACATCAAAGAAAGCTTGATCATGGGAGTGATAAGTTTGGGGCTTGGCATGCTTGTGATGATCTTGACGATGGTTGTCGGAGTCTTTATTTTTGGATTAGTTGGCACACTGGGTTTTTTGGCAAACATGCTTTTTGCAAAAATCGGAATGATTGTGGTCGGAACTATTGGCGGAATTTTCGGAGGCATTGTTTTGGTGAGTTTGCTTTCCTGGTATGCTGTTTTTATGCAAACGACCTGGCTTTTATTTTTTCAAGAAATTTCTTTTGAGAAGGATAAGGAAAAGAAAAAAACCATGGAGAGGGTTGAAGCTGGAATGGAAGTTTCTGATCCGGGAGTTGTTTAATTAAACATGTAAATAGTGAAAATTGGTTTTTTGTCGATATGTCTTTTTGGTCGCTTAGCTCAGCTGGTTAGAGTATCACATTGACATTGTGGGGGTCGGTGGTTCGAGTCCACTAGCGACCACAAAGATATGTTGGCAAAAAAGAAAAAAGCATTTCTTCTGGAAATGCTTTTTTATGATGTGAACGATGTTTTCTGCGTCTTTAAGTATATTATTGAGTGACCTGAGTAGATACTGTTGCCTCCGTAACGGTGACTGTTGGCTTTGTTATTGTTACCGATGGTTTAACAGTCGTAACCTCTCCCTTTGTGGCGCAATCATATGTTTTTCCTTGATACTTTACTGTCCCAGTGTTTGTTCCATCACTGGTTCTTGTTCCAGAGACTCCAGTTGTTCCACCTCCACCACTTATTGAAGAACCAGCAGTAGCACAAGTGTTTCCAATCATCATTTGGCCAGAAACTGACATTGAGCCAGTGTTGACATTTACACCTGCACCACTTATTCCAATTCCTCCATCTATGCTGTAGCCGATGCTGAATGGTTGGTCATTTTTATTCTTAAGAGCGTTCTTCCCTTCTTTATCTGAAAGGGCATAGTTAAGAGATCTGGAAGCCACACTTACTCCTATTCCGGCTCCAATTTGTGTTAGTGCTCCTGATGTGCCTTGCGCTTGATAATCAGCATTCATAATCAGCGTTGTTCCAAGCTGATCTATTTGAGAAAGGGCGCTTCCAGCAATAGCTGCTGGCTGTGTTATTACTCCATCTTTTTTGACAGGTAAAATTCCCCTGTCCTGTTCTTTAATTGCTATTTCTCGAATATTATTAACTTTGGAGTTGTATTCTTGGGCTGAAGTCAATGCCATACATGGTACATTGTTGGCACATTTAGTGTATGCCATTATTCCCTTCATATTGCCACCGCCAAAATAATCTCCCGAGTCCGTAACGGTTTCCTGAATGTCAACTGCAAATTTTTGCGGAGTATATGCTTTTCTGCCCTCTGTAACCAAATAACTCTGGATTCTTTTAGTGCTGTTGTTAACACCTTCATAATTAAGGCTAGAGCTCCTTCCTTTCGTAGCATTGTTAAAAAATGAATTCATCTGGGCCATGGCCTTTTGTTGGGGTTCAATATTGAGGTACTGATCCCAATCAGTAATGACACCACCCTTGGCATCCTTCCCTCCATCGCCTTTTCCGATAATGGCCTGTGTTATTTTCTGAACAATCATTAAAGCAGCAACCTTGGAGGCTGTCACGAGTATACCTTGAGCGATGTCTACAACTTTTTTAAGCAAAGTTTGAAAAAGTGAGCCTGCATCTGCAACCACATTAGCCCCTTCAACCACAGCATTGCCAACAACTGCTCCACCAACTGCCCATCCGGCAGCTTTTGCCTTTTCAATATTCGTGGCAAAAACACCAAAAAAAAGCATTGAAAAGCACAGCAATATGGAAATTAGTTTGTTTTTTTTCATAGAACTTTTTGTTTCGATGATTGTGTTTTAGACCGTGCGTATTTTAGATGGGATTATTATAGGGCTATCTGATCGACATAATTTAAAAATTCTACCTGAAAAAAATCTGTCAACAATGTTGAAATTTCACCCACCTTTGAAATAAGGATCATTTTTGAAACAGGGTCATTATTTGCAGATATAAACAAATCATTAAGAGAAGTGAAGCTAGAAAGTATTCGGAGCATTTTAATATGAGAATCTGCAAATGTTTGAGGAACTTCAATATTTAATAATTGAGGCAATATTAAATTGATTCTACTGATTAGGTCTAAGAAATAGGTGTAATCGGTATTTACTTCAGCAAGTGTACCCAATTTTTCCACAAGCTCATCCAATCTTGACACGAAATCATCTTCAGAAAGAAGAGGTTTGGGACTGCTGCTAACAATGAGGTAAGCTACT
Source organism: uncultured Bdellovibrionales bacterium (assembly GCA_964452415.1). Lineage (GTDB taxonomy): Bacteria > Patescibacteriota > Minisyncoccia > Moranbacterales > GWC2-37-73 > UBA12068. Next base: position 1,861 of record CAYVME010000005.1, on the reverse strand, counting down.
TGCACTAGATACTTCTCAGCATCTGCATTTATCTGTTTCTTTTTTGCGGCAGCATCAAGGTCGGGATATGTTTGATTGATTATTTTTAAGCTGGAAGTGTCCAATACGGGAAGAGATTCTGTTGTGATGGGTTCACCTTTAGCCTCATCGAGATTAGTTGCGACAAGTTCATTAATATCACTATTTGAAATAGTTGACCCCTCTTTTTCTTCTATTAATTTTTCCAGATCGCTGGTCAATTTTTCAGTTGGCGATTCAGCAGATGCGCTGGTTGTGGTGCTCTCACCTTCTTTAATAGCTGGTTGCTCTGTTATTGCGGTGACTCTATCCCCCGGTGCAGGTTTTGTTGGATCGTAACCGCTTTCTATTTCTATTTTATCAGAATAGCCATCACCATCTGAGTCTGTGTTGTTTGCATCGGTTCCGTATAGTTTTTCTTCTGCATCAGTGAGCCCATCGCAATCTGCATCAACACTTTTATCGCAAACACTTGCAGTGTTGTCTGCTTTAACATATGTCATATAATTAATTCCAGCAAGAAAAAAACAAGCCGAAAGCAGAAGAGTATTTTTAATTGTTTTTATTTTTATATACATGTAAATATTATACTACATCTTTTATCTTTTGCACAATAAAAATAATCTAAAGAAACATAAAAACAATTAAAAGGAAATTTAAGAAAAAAAGAGGTGTCCAATGTATGCTCAATAGTATTGAAAATTAAAAAGTTTTCAACTTTAGGTATTGTCGATCACTCGCAAATGTTCATTTGTTGACGGGTTATTTTGCTTGTTTAACTGAAGGACCAAAAAGGATTTATATATTATAACATAAAAAGATTAAAATGTAAAATAAGACAATCTCCCTTAAAAACAAAAGACCTGTGCAGGAATGTTCCACGTGGAACATTCCTAAAATTTAATGTTAAACAAGTTCGGAATGAGTTTTATATCTCGATTCTATGTTCTTATTTGCAGTGAGATTTTGAAACAGCAATATGAGTCATCCATATGAATTGTTCCACGTGGAACAATTCATATGGATAGGCTTGACATCGAAAAATCTTTTATTCGAAGCAAAATTTAAGTTTGTAAAATATCTGCAGATGGGTAGAGTTTTTTTGATTGCAGGGTCTGCAAAAATCAGTTCCCTCTTTTTTGATTTGAAATGTTCCATGTGGAACATTTCAAATTTTTAAATTATTAACATTGAAACCCTGATCCTCACAAAGTCCAGAATGATAAATTGGAGAATGCTGTGCTTATGGAAATTGTTCCACGTGGAACAATTATTGTCCAAGGCGGTTTAGTTGATTTATATTAAAAAAATGGCTCAATAGAAGTAAAAATATTATTGAATTGAATTGAATTGAATTGTGAGTAGAATGTGTATAAGTGGATTGATCGCAAATTGTTCCACATGGAACAATTCGACTGGAATGCAAAGGTATCTTTTGGAGAGGATTATTAATTGTTCCACGTGGAACAATTGTGGCACCAGGGTAAGGGAGGTATTATTAATTGACAAAATAATAATTATATTGTATAATATAATAACTAATAGCCATTGACCCTGGCGGTGTAGTTGCTATGATAAGAAGAGGTTTAAGAAAGGGGCCTATAGTAAAGTGGTATTACACATCCATGGCATGGATGGAGGTGGAGTTCGATTCTCCATAGGTCCACAGTGGAAAATCTATTTTAATTAAAAAAGTCTCCATAGCTCAATGGATAGAGCTGGTCCGTCCTAAGGACAAGATGTGGGTTCGATTCCTGCTGGGGACACAATTTAAAAAATTTGGATCCAACAGGAATCGAACAAGGAAAGGGGTCGGGAAAACGATAGTTGTCCCGCGGTGGAA
>CAYVME010000004.1:0-52138 GCA_964452415.1 uncultured Bdellovibrionales bacterium | reverse complement strand
CTAAGAATTCACTGTCGTTCATTATAGTCTCGAAAGAAAACAGGCAAACCAAAAAGCACTTTTTGTATTTTTGTAAAAATTTGTAATTATGTATAACTATGAAATACGAACCGAAAAATATTGAAAAAAAATGGCAAGACAGGTGGGCTGAGCAAATTGAATTGTCTGAGGCTAAAGAAAATTCAAAAGACCCGAAATTTTATTGTCTAGACATGTTCCCGTATCCATCCGGGGCCGGACTTCATGTGGGTCATGTTGAAAATTACACTGCTACTGACATTTATTCTCGTTTCAAGAGACTGAATGGCTTCAATGTTCTTCATCCAATCGGCTGGGATGCTTTTGGTCTTCCTGCAGAAAATTTTGCCATCAAAAATGGAACACATCCCGACAAGACAACTCATGAAAATATCCAAAATTTCATTAAACAAATTAAGAGTTTGGGAATTTCCTATGATTGGTCTAGGGAAATTGACACTTCAAGTCCTGAATATTACAAATGGACGCAATGGTTTTTCTTATTTTTATATAAAAATGGATTGGCATATAAGAAAAAAGCCAAGGTTAATTGGTGCGACTCTTGCATGACTGTTTTGGCAAATGAGCAAGTTGAAGATGGTGCTTGTGAGCGTTGCAAAAATCAGGTTGTGCAAAAAGACTTGGAGCAATGGTTTTTCAAAATTACAGATTTTATCGAGGATCAAGAAAATGAAAATGGAAAAATTTTAGGACTCATAAGTGGTCTTGATGGTATTGATTGGCCAAATTCAACCAAGATAGCACAGAAAAATTGGATTGGAAAAAGTGAAGGTGTTGAATTTGATTTTGAGATTAAAAACTCTGATCAAAAGTTGAAAGTTTTCACAACCAGAATCGACACTGTTTTTGGAATTACTTATGTTGTGGCAAGTCCAGAGCATGCAATTGTGGAAAGCTTGAAATCTCAAATAACTAATTTTAATGAAGTTGAAAAATATCAAAAGGAATCAAAAAAGAAAACCGATCTTGAAAGAATGGAGGCCAAGGAAAAAACAGGTGTAAGATTGAAGGGAATTGAAATCATAAATCCTTTTAATGGAGAATTGGTCCCTCTTTTTATTGGCGACTATGTCCTAAGTCAATATGGAACAGGAGCAGTGATGGCTGTTCCAGCACATGATGAAAGAGATTTTGAATTTGCAAAAAAATATGATTTGCCGATTAAGCAATCAATTTCTCCATTGTTTAAGGTGACTCATGGGAAAGATGCTGTTCGTGATGAGGCCCAAACTGTTCGCAGAAAAACTGTAGTGGCTATTGTGAAGCATTGGTCAGAGGATAAATATTATTGTTTGCATTGGGAAAAATTTGATTGGAAATCTTTTGTTATTGGTGGTGTCGAAGTTGAAGAATCAGCCGAAGAGGCTGCAATCAGAGAAACGAAAGAGGAAACTGGATATCAAAACATAAAAAAAGTTAGCAAAATCGGTGGTGAAGTCCACAGTAATTTTTTTGCTGAGCATAAGGGGGTTAATCGATACGCTGATACGGAGTGTTATTTGGTGGAATTGGAAAATGAAGAGCACATTGAGCCAGATTTTGAAAATGTTAAAAATCACACAGGTGTTTGGATTGAAGAAAAAGCGTTGGGGGATTATGTCAATCTGAATGTGCATCAATGGTTTGCTGGTATTCTTAGAAGTGGAGAAACTGCATACACTGAGGATGGAGTGCTTATTAATTCTGGGAAGTTTACGGATTTGAATTCCGAGGATGCGCGTGAAAAAATGGCTGAGTGGCTAGAAAAAGAAGGAATTGGAAAAAGAAAAATAAACTATAAACTTCGCGATTGGCTTGTCTCAAGGCAGCGATATTGGGGTGCGCCAATTCCAATTATATATTGCGAAAAATGTGGGGAGGTTGCAGAAAAAGAAGAAAACTTGCCAGTGCTTTTGCCAACCGATGTTGATTTCAAACCAACTGGAGAATCGCCCTTGGTGCATTCAAAAACTTTTCATGATGTAACTTGTCCAAATTGTGGAAGCGCTGCCAGAAGGGAATCAGACACGATGGATACTTTCGTTTGTTCTTCTTGGTATTATCTTCGATTTGCTGATCCAAAAAATGAAAAAGAATTCGCCTCAAAAGAAAACATTAAAAAATGGATGCCTGTTGATTTGTATATGGGTGGAGCAGAACATACCGTCTTGCATTTGTTGTATGCAAGATTCTTCACCAAGGCTCTAAAAAAATTCGGTTATGTTGAATTTGATGAACCATTTTTGAAACTTCGTCATCAAGGAATGATCATGGCTGAGGACGGAAGAAAAATGTCAAAATCTTTGGGAAACATTGTGAATCCTGATGATGTGGTGGCAGAGTTTGGTGCAGATTCGCTTCGACTGTATGAAATGTTCATGGGGCCTCTTGAGGAGATGAAAGCCTGGAACACTAAGAATATGGTTGGGCTGAAAAGATTTTTGGATAAAACAATGGATTTTTTTAATGAATTTGCGAATTTTAAATTAAAATATCCCGTAGCTTCAACTGGAGGAAATATTAAGCTGCGGCTTCTGAATAAGACAATTAAGAAGGTAACAGAGGATATTGAAAGTTTTAGATTTAATACGGCAATATCACAAATGATGATACTTCTTAATGAGATGAGGGATTCAAATACAAATAAAGTAGATGAAGAGATTTCTGTTGGGTATGATTTTTTTGATAATGTGGCTGACATGGAAAAGATGCTTATACTTCTGGCACCTTTTGCTCCGCACATGGCTGAAGAAATTTGGGAAAAACTTGGGCACAGTGAATCAGTTTTCTTGCAATCGTGGCCAGAAGTTGATGAAAAATATTTGCACGATGATGAAATTGAAATGGTGGTGCAGGTGAATGGGAAAGTTCGAGAGCGCTTGATGGTGGCCCATGATGTGACCCAAGATGAGCTCAAGGAAACAGCTCTTGAAAGTGAAAAGGTGAAAGTTTTCACTGATGGAAAAGAAATCAAAAAAATAATTTTTGTGCCAGGAAAACTTATTAATATTGTTGTATAGTTGTGAAGGTTAATTTTTCTAATATTTTTTCAAATAAAAAAATGCAAATAGTAGTCTTAGCGGCTGGTCGCGGAACAAGAATGAATGAACTTACCGAAAATATTCCAAAGCCAATGCTTGAAATCAATAAAAAGCCAATCTTGGCGTACAAACTCGAAGCGCTTCCAGGTGAAATTGATGAAGTGATTTTTGTGGTTGGATATTTGGGAAATCAAATTCAAAAATATTTTGGAGATTTTTACGCCGGAAAGAAAATTTCTTATGTGGTGCAAGAGAAATTGAATGGGAGTGGCGGAGCAGTTTATCTGGTTAAGGATTTGATCAAGTCTGATTTTGTGGTGATGATGGGAGACGATTTGTACATGAAAGATGATATCGCCAAAATAATCAATTATGATTTTGCGGTACTTGGATTTGAGGTTGATAATCCTCGAAAATTTGGAATTTTGCACCTTGATAACAATGGAAATCTCGAAAAAATTGTGGAAAAACCAGATATTTCAGGACCAGCTTTGGCCAATATTGGACTTTATAAATTTAATAGAAAAATTTTCGAATATCCGATGACAATAAGTGAGCGAGGTGAGTATGAGATAATTCAACCGTTGTCATTGTTAGCGAATGATTTTCCAGTGAGAGTTGAAAAGGCTGAAAACTGGTTTCCAATTGGGAACCCTGATGATTTGGAAAAGGCACAAAAAATAATTAAGAAATTTTTATAAGAAGAGTAAACATTATTGTTGGATGGCGCACCCTCATCCTCCCATGATTACATGGGCACCTTCTCCCAAGGGGAGAATGAAAATAAGAAGAAATTTATTATATGCAAAGAAAAAAAATAGTAACAATCGGCGGAGGGACGGGAAGCTTCACTCTTCTCAGTGGACTTAAGAAATACCCAGTGGACATCTCAGCAATTGTTTCGATGGCTGACGATGGAGGTTCGACTGGTATTCTTCGTGATGAACTTGGGGTTTTGCCTCCTGGTGATGTCAGGCAATGTTTGGTGGCACTTAGCGATTCTCCTGATATGCTTCGAAATTTGATGAGTTATCGCTTTGAAGAAGGTGGCCTCAAGGGTCATAGTTTTGGAAATCTCTTCCTTTCAGCTTTGGAAAAAATTAACAAAAGCTTTACCAAGGGAGTTGAGGAAGCTTCACTCATACTAAAAGTCAGAGGGGATGTTATTCCTGTCACTGATCAGGATACAAATGTTTTTATGGAGCTTAAAGATGGAAAAAAATTGAGAGGCGAAGAGGATATAAATCACAATTTTGATATTGAAAAAATTGGAATCAAAAAAAATTATCTATTTCCCAAGGCTAGGGCCAATAAAAAGGCGATTGAAAAACTGCTCAAAGCTGACATAATCGTGATAGGTCCAGGTAATTATTATTGCAGTATAGTGCCAAATTTATTGGTGGATGGAATCGCTGATGCTATCAGGAAATCGAAGGCAATAGTTGTGTATAACTGTAATTTGGTGAATAAAAAAGGTCATACCGAGACATTTTCCCTGGATGATTATGTTGATTCAATTAATAGTTATTTGGGAGGTGAACGAGTTGATTTTGTTACCTTTAATTCTAAAAAGCCAACTTCCAAATTGATCGAGCACTACGAGAGTCAAAAAGAATTACTGATCCCATTTAATGTAAGTTCCAGATCAAATCGAAAATACCGAGTGATATCTAGCGACACCTTAAGCAGTAAAGAGATTAGCTTCAGTCCTGGGGATATTTTAGCTAAACAAAGGGCCTTCATTCGTCATGACAGCGACAAGCTTGCAAAAGTTTTAATAATGATCTTGGAGCTTGGAGATTATGAGAGTATTATAAGGGAAATAGTATAAATCAAGAAAACAAAAAAAGATAAAAAAATAAAAATGAATTTATTGCCAGCCGAAAGAAACAAGGATAATAATGTCATGGAGATCAAAACGAAATCCCTGACTTTTTCTGAACTGCGAAGAGAGCTCGGATTGCCCTTGGTGGTGGTGAAAAAATTGATCTTGATGGGAGAAATTGGCGCTGTCAAGGTCGTGGGTGGAACAGTTCACATTACAGAAAATGAGCTTTTGAGAGTGAAGTCATTAGTGGGAAATTCTTGGAACAGGGGATATCTTTTTATTAGGGCTCTTGGACCAGGATTGATCACTGGTGCATCTGATGATGATCCTTCAGGAATCGGAACATATTCTTCAGTTGGAGCTCAGTATGGACTTGCATTGATTTGGATGGCGGCTTGGCTTTTGCCAATTATGATTGCAGTGCAGGAAGTTTGTGCTCGAATTGGAGTGGTCACAAACAAAGGCTTGGCTCAGGTGATCAAGGAAAATTATAGCAAAAAAATTGTGTTTTTTGTGGTTTCACTTTTGATTGTGGCTAATGTTGCAAACATCGGAGCTGACCTGGGTGCCATGGCAGCATCCCTGAAAATGCTGACTGGCATAAATTATTATGTGGCCGCTGTTGGTTTTGCTGTTGTAATTATTTTGGTTGAAGTACTGGTGAAGTATCATTTGTATGTGAAAGTGCTCAAGTGGCTCACGATTTCTGTTTTTGCCTATATTGCCACAGGAATCATTATTGATCCAGATTGGATTACCATTTTGAAGAAATCCATTATCCCAGAAATTCATTTCAATAGTGCATATTTCTTCGCTATGATTGCAGTCTTTGGAACATCCATAACACCATATTTATTCTTTTGGCAAGCATCTGAGGAAGTTGAAGAAAATAAATTGCTTGGAAAAAAATTGTGCAGCAAAAAAAGGATGTGTGATCGAATTTCGCACATGAGGACAGATGTCAACACTGGTATGATTTTGGCAAACATCGTTTTCTTTTTTATCGTGCTCACAACGGCGCAGGTTCTTTTCGCAAACGGAATAACAAATATTGAATCAGCTGAGCAAGCGGCGCAGGCTCTCAGGCCCTTGGCTGGTGACTATGCATATCTTTTGTTCGCGCTTGGAATTATCGGCACGGGACTTCTGGCTGTTCCCATTTTGGCGGGATCTGGGGCTTATGCCTTGGCAGAGCTCATGACCTGGCAAGAAGGTTTGGAAGAAAAATTTTCTCATGCCAAAAGTTTTTATTTGGTGATAATTTTTTCAATCTTGCTTGGATTGGCTCTTAATTTTTTCCATATAAATCCAATCAAAGCGCTGTATTATTCAGCTTTTCTCAATGGCGTCATTGCTGTTCCATTGCTAGTTATTATAATGTTGGTTGGTGATAATATCTTGATTATGGGTGAAGAGAGAAACCCCCAATGGGTAAGATTTTCTGGTTGGTTTTCGGTGGTACTGATGACAATTGCCATTGGAGTTTCTGCGTCGCTACTGTTTTAATTGTGTTTTTTTGCTTCACCCGCTTCCTTTTTCGGCACGCTTCGCAGTCAGGAATTATAACTGCTTGCTCGTCCTCGCTCTCGCTGTGGATGGTCTCAAAAGAAAACAGGTAAGTCAAAAAAATATTATCATGAATAATTGGGAAATAAAATTTGTAAAATATTTTAACAGTATCGGAGGAAAAAAACTGGATACTTTTTTGGGCTTTGTTAACTCGATAAGATTCTTGGCATTTTTTTGGATACTCGTTGTGTTAATTGCGATTATTTCTCATCCTCAAATTGCGAAAGATTTTTTCTGGGCAGTTTTTTTGGTTGCAGTTCTTCACTTTGGAATCACTGAGGGAGTCATTAAAAACTTTTTGACCTATCTTTTTTCAAAAAGAAATCGTCCCTATGTCGAATTTCCCAAAATGATCAAACCCATTGGCAAGAAATTTAGTGATTCATCTTTTCCTTCCAGTCATATGACAACCACGGTCGGGATGTTTTTTGTCATTTGCACTTTTTTCCCTTCTCTTTTGATTCCTGCCATTGTTTTTGTTCTGGCAATGGCATTTTCCAGGCTTCACAATGGCATGCACTACCCAAGTGATATTTTGGTTGGCGTGATTCTCGGTTTGTGCTATGGTTATTTGGCAATATTCTTGGTTTGATTTAGACCTGTCTGGAAAGTGCTGTTCTTGTTTCCATGTATTTTTTTGATTATCCTGATAATTTTATGAATTTTACAATATAGTCATGAGGATATTTATCGATTTTGATGATGTTATTTTTAATACGAAAAAATTCAAGGATGATTTTGAAAAGCTTTTTGTTGCGCATGGCATTTCCGAGGATATTTTTAGAGAGCATTATTATGATCCTGCTGATAACGGGAAAATAAAAATATTTGATGCAGATCTTCACGCAAAACGCATACAGGATGCAACCGGAATTGACACATCTAATATTGTAAATGATCTTGATGAATTTTTGCGGGATATATCGAAATATGTTTTTCCTGATGTGCTAAAGTTTTTTAATGATGTTGGCAAGGATAATGTTTTCGTGGTTTCATTTGGTGGAATAGATTTTCTGAAAAGAAAGATTGAAGGGTCTGGAATTTCAAACCATGTGAAGAATATAAAAGTGATAGATTATGAGAAATCCAAAGCGATTGCAGAACTAATGGAAGATTCAAATGTGGTAGCAAATGAAAAATTATTTTTTTTGGATGACAGAATTGAACAGATTCGCGATGTGAAAGAGAAATTCCCAGATATCATTTCTATATTAATTAAGCGTCCAGAGGGCAGGTATCAGGAAATGTGCAAGGAAGCATGTTGCAATCTGGAAGCGCATAACTTGAAAGAAGCTCAAAAGATAATTGAAAAGCATGATTTTGAGATTTAATTTTTTAATTCTTTATTGTCGAACGAAACAAGTGAAATGATTGTCAGCAGACAAGCATTTCCGAGTGAGTGATGACATCAAAAGGTTTAAAACCTCGAGGCTTGCCTCGTAAGCCCGGAGGGTCCAGGGCTTGCCCTGGGGTTTTGATGCCCTTTTATAAAAAAATATGTGTGGAATCATTGGATATGTTGGAAAAAAAGAAGCACTTCCAATTTTATTGGATGGACTTAAGCGACTAGAATATAGAGGATATGATAGTTCTGGGATAGCTATTCTTGATGGTAATTCAATTTTTTCTATAAAAGAAGTTGGAAAGATAGTAGAGCTTGAAAAAAAAATAGGAGAAAAAGAAATTATTGGCAATATTGGCATCGCACATACAAGATGGGCCACTCATGGGGTTCCTTCTGTTGAAAATGCTCACCCACACACTGATTGCAGCGGAAAAATTTGGATTGTGCATAATGGAATAATTGAGAATTATCAACAATTGAAAAACAATCTGCAAAAAAAAGGACACATCTTCAAATCGGAAACTGATACGGAAGTGCTGGCTCACTTGATTGAAGATTTGTATGATGGTGATTTAATGATGTCCGTAAAAAAAGTTCTAAAAATGATCACGGGAACATACGGAATTGCAGTTTTTCATTCAGACGAAAAGGACAAACTCATTGTTTCCAAAAAAGGATCGCCACTCGTTATTGGAGTTGGGGAGATGGAAACCATTGTTGCTTCGGATGTTTCTGCAATTTTGCGCTATACAAAGCAGGTTATATATCTGGAGGATGGTGAAATAGCTGAAATTGATAAAAATGGATTTAAAATATTTAATTCCAATGATGAACAATTGGAAAAAGAGATAAGTGAAGTTGAGTGGGATTTGAATCAGGCAGAAAAAGGTGGGTATCCTCATTTTTTAATTAAAGAAATATTGCAGCAGCCCGAAACTATCATGGATAGTATTCGAGGCAGGCTCATTCCAGAGGAGGGGTTAGCCAAGCTAGGAGGACTTTTTTCTGAGGTCGAAAGAATTAAAAATATAGAGAGAATAATAATAGTTGCTTGTGGTACTGCGCGATGTGCTGCCCTTGTTGGTGAATATATGCTTGAAGAATATGCAGGCATTCCGACAGAAGTTGATTATGCACATGAGTTTAGATATAAAAAACAAATTTTAAATGATAAGACTGCGGTGATTGTGATGAGTCAATCTGGCGAGACAGCTGATTCTTTGGCGGCTGTTATGGAAGCAAAAAGAAAGGGAATATTAACTATTGGGATAGTCAATACTGTTGGGTCTTCTATCGCCAGGGAAACTGATGTTGGCATTTACAACCATGTTGGTCCTGAAATTTCAGTCGCATCAACGAAGGCCTTCACATCACAGATTTCTATTCTCTCGTTGCTAACTATTTTCCTGGGAAGGCAACGCGACATGTCATTGGTTACTGGACAACGAATCGCAAAAGAGCTCTTGGTTTTGCCGGAGAAGATTAAGAAAATCTTGGAATCGGAAGATCAAATAAGAGAAATTGCACAAAAATATAGTGGCGCAACAAGTTTTGCTTTTTTGGGCAGAAAGTATAATCACCCAGTCGCTCTTGAGGGTGCAATAAAACTCAAGGAGCTTTCATATATTCACGCAGAAGGTTTTGCAGCGGGAGAAATGAAGCATGGACCTATTGCAATGATTGATGAAAACTTCCCTTCCTTTTTCATTACTCCACAAGATAGTGTATATGAAAAAAATATTAGCAATATGCAGGAAATAAAAGCGCGCGCGGGTAAAATTATTGCTATTGCTACTGAAGGTGATAAGGAAATTTCAAAACATGCGGATGATGTTATTTATATTCCAAAAGCCTTAGAGATGCTGACGCCAATTTTGGCAACAATTCCAACTCAACTTTTCGCGTATCACATGGCCGTGATAAAGGGATTGGATGTGGACAAGCCACGAAACCTCGCTAAAAGTGTAACGGTGGAGTAATTTGATTTGATATGAATATTGAAAAGCTGGAACAATTTTTGCAGGAAAACGGTTTGCCGAAGTTTCGCTTGGGGCAAATTCAGAAAGCCATTTTTCAAGATGGTGTATTTTCTTTTTCAGAGATCACCACTCTTTCCAAGGATTTGAGAGAAAAAATGGAAAAAGAATTGAGCATGCTCTCTTTTGGAGTTGAAAAGGTTTTGACTGCCAAGCCTGCCCGGCCAGGGGATGGGCAATCCATTAAGGCGCTTTTGAAATGTGAGGATGGAGAATTGATCGAAACAGTTTTGATTTCTCCGAAACCTGGAATTTGGTCGGCATGCATCTCTTGCCAGGTTGGGTGTGCAATGGGATGCAGATTTTGCGCAACAGGAAAAATGGGATTCAAAAGAAATCTGACAGCAGAAGAAATCACTGATCAGATATTATTTTGGAAACAGCACTTAAGAAAAAACAAAATTGAGGGAAGTTTTTCAAATATTGTATATATGGGAATGGGGGAGCCTTTCAATAATTGGAAAGAGGTTTCGCAAAGCATCAAAATCTTGATCGACGAAAAGCTTTTCGGATTTGGGTCGCGCTCGCTTTCAGTTTCAACCTCTGGAATTGCCCAGGGTATTCTGAAAATGGCCAATGAATTTCCGCAGGTTAATTTGGCAATTTCACTTCATTTTGCCAGCGATGAAAAGAGAGATCGTTTCATGCCAGTAAATAAAAAAGACAACCTCGAAAGTTTGAAAGAAGCTTTGAGAAACTATTTCACAATCACCAATCGTAAGGTTTTCTTGGAATACATCATGCTGGATGGAATCAATGACACAGCCTTGGATGCTAAAATTCTTTCTGATTTCATATCCGCAATCGGAAGCACTCATCTTTTGCACATGAACTTGATTCGCTACAACATGACAAGTGAAGATTTGAAGCCTTCTTCAAAAACACGAACTCAAATTTTCAAGCAGGAGCTTGAAAAGCATGGAATTCATGCCACAATCAGAAAAAGTCTTGGCGAGGAAATCGAGGCTGCTTGTGGGCAACTTGCAGGGAAGTAGTATTCAATTTTGAGAGTACGGTGCTAATCCTAAGTTTACTTCTTTGCTTAAAAATTGTATAATTTAAGCGTAAAACAAATATTAAAAATAAAAAATATGTTTGATGTACTCATAAAAAACGGAACCGTTATCGACGGATCTGGAAAACCAATGTTCAGGTCAGATGTTGGAATTCGCGAGGGTGTGATTTCCACTATCGGGGATTTGCACAATGAAAGAGCGGAACTTGAAATTGACGCCACTGGAAAATATGTTTCTCCTGGTTTTATTGATGTGAATAATCACTCAGATACTTATTGGAGAATTTTTATTGATCCTGCGCTTGAAAGTTTGGTGTATCAAGGGGTGACAACCATTATTGGTGGCAATTGTGGAACATCACTGGCTCCACTTGCGAGTCATGATGTTATCAAATCCATTCAAAAGTGGACTGACTTGAAAAATGTCAGCTTCAACTGGCTCAGCATGAGAGAATTTCTTGGTGAAGTTGAAAAGAAAAAATTGTCTTTGAATTTTGCCACTCTGGTTGGGCATGGAACATTGCGAAGAGGTTTGGTTGGGGATGAGGTTAGGGATATTAGCCCAAATGAAATGACTGTGATGAAAAAAATGTTGACCAGTGCAATGAAAGAAGGCGCGCTGGGTTTTTCAACGGGTCTTGTGTATACTCATGCAAAGTTGGCATCATCTCGTGAGATTGCTGAATTGGCTGAAATTGTGAAAAAATATGACGGAGTGTACACCACGCATATTCGCGGTGAATCGCACGAACTCATTCGCGCAGTTGAAGAAGCGATCAGAATTGCTCAGGAAACTGGAGTCAGACTTCAGATTTCACATTTGAAAGCCATGGGAAAAAAGAATTGGCCGCTCATGGAAGAGGCGATAAACTTGGTTGAAACTGCTCGCACCAGTGGAATCGATGTTCATTTTGATGTGTATCCATACACTTCAACGGGAAGCGTGCTGTACATTTTGCTTCCGGATTGGGTGACAGAAGGTGGTCGTGAAATGATGCTTTCAAGGTTGAAGGATGAGGATGTTCGAAAACGCGTGATCAAAGAAATGAAGGCAGGCGAGCATGATTATTCCAAAATAACAATTTCCATTTCATCTTTGGATAGATCATTGAACCACAAAAAAATCACCGAAATAGCCGAGGTTCAAGGAAAAAGTATTGAAGATGCGATTTTGGATGTTTTGATTGCCAGTGGCGGTCGAGTTGTCACAATGATGGAAGTGCTTAGTGAAAAAAATGTGGACAAAGCGGTTATAAATCCATTTTCCATTATATCTTCAAATGGCAGTGGCTATAACATTGAGCACAGAGAAACTGGGGAAGTTGTGCATCCTCGAAATTTTGGCTCATTTCCAAGAGTCTTGGCTGACTATGTTCGCACCAGGGGAGTTGTTGGATGGGAAGAAGCTGTTCGCAAAATGTCAGGACTTCCTGCTGAAAAGTTCAAAATTGAAAAAAGAGGCATAATTGCAAAGGGCAATCATGGGGATGTTGTTATTTTTGATCCAAATAAAATTATTGACAGCGCAACAATTGAAAATCCATATCAATACTCCCACGGCATTGATTGGGTTTTGGTGAATGGACAAGTGGTGGTTAAAAATGGTTTAATGACTCAGACGAGAGCAGGGGAGGTAATTCGCAAAAAATCATCATTTTTTCAATTCTAGCTATGGATCTATCGTATTTTAAGGGTAAAAAAATCACAGTAATGGGGATTGGACTTCATGGTGGCGGTGTTGGCACTGTGAAATTTTTGGCCATGCATGGAGCCAAGGTGATCGCCACCGATCTTCGAACCAAGGAGCAACTCAGTGCTTCACTTGAAAAATTGAAAGGAATCAAAAACATCACCTATGTTTTGGGGCAACATCGCATGGAAGATTTTTCCAAGGTTGATATGGTTATTAAAAATCCAGCTGCACAGTGGAGTGATAAGCATATTAAGTTTGCCCTGGAAAACAAAGTTCCCGTTGAAATGGACTCAAGTTTGTTTTTCAAGCTCTGCAAAAATCCAATCATTGGGGTGACTGGGACCAAGGGAAAGACCACGACCGCAACATTGATATATGAAATCCTTAAATCAGCAGGAAAAAATCCAATCAAGATTGGCATAGGTCAGGTTTCTGTTTTGGATAAATTGCTTTTGCTTAAGAAAGATTCAATTCCAGTTTTTGAACTTTCAAGTTGGAGACTTTCCGCGCTTGGGCGAGCCAAACTCAGTCCACATGTTGCAGTTTTCAAAAACATCATGCCAGATCATTTGAATTATTACGGCACGATGGAGAAATATCTTCAGGATAAAAAATATATTTTTTCAAATCAAACAGCCAAGGATTGGTTGATTGTTAATGGTGACGATGAGATGCTTTTAAATGCATCAAAAGAAGCTCGCGGGCAATTGATCAAATTTTCATATCAGGAGCTTAAAGATGACAAAGCAGTTTTCATTCAAGATGGTGCAATTTATTTGAACAATGGAATCGATGTTAAAAAACTTGTGGAGATCAAGGACATCACAATTCCAGGTGCGCACAATCTTTCAAATGTCATGGCTGCCATTGGAGCAGTGAAAGCTTTCGGATTGACCACTTTGGAGATTAAAAAAGTTTTGCCAAAATTGACAGGCGTTCCTCATC
Source organism: uncultured Bdellovibrionales bacterium (assembly GCA_964452415.1). GTDB lineage: Bacteria > Patescibacteriota > Minisyncoccia > Moranbacterales > GWC2-37-73 > UBA12068. The sequence goes on along the minus strand of CAYVME010000004.1, from coordinate 38,648 downwards.
GGCTTGAGTTTGTGCGAGAACTGAATGGAGTGAAATATTACAATGACACTGCGGCGACAATTCCAGACGCAGCCATTTCTGCACTGGAAGCTTTTGAGAGACCAATAGTTTTGATTGCTGGTGGCACAGACAAAGAACTTGACTTCACTGATTTGGCGAAAAAGATGCTGGAAAAAACCAAGGAAATCGTTTTGCTTAAAGGAAATGCCACTGAAAAAATCATGGAAAAATTGAAGAAAATCGCCACAGATGAATTTTTGAAAAAAATTGAAGTTGTTGATTCAATGGACGGCGCGCTCTTGCTTGCACAAAAAAAAGCCGAGAGTGGGGATGTGGTGGTTCTTTCTTCCGGAGCGGCCAGTTTTGGACTTTTTGCCAATGAATTTGATCGCGGTGACAAATTCAGGGAGGCAGTGAAAAAACTCAAATAAATTTAAAATATCATGACTAACTTGCTTTTTTCTCAAAAATGTGCTATAATGGATAAATGAAGCTTGAATGAAGGGTGTTTCCCCGCCTGCTATCGCTATGCTCAAGCATTGCGGGCAGGCATTTGGGAGCACCTTTTCTTTTTCAGAAAAAATGTTACACATCAAAAACAAAAACGACAATACTCACAAAAAAGCCTTTGCGGTTGAAGTTTCGATGTGCTTAATGCTTTTGGTTATTTTTTCGACTGGAATTGTTCAGGCGAGTGATATTACAACTGAAATGGTTATTGAATTGACAAATAGGGCAAGATCTTCAGCTGGCGTTGCTGTTTTGAAAAAAGATGAGCTTCTGACCAAGGCTGCTCAAGAAAAAGCTCAGGACATGCTGGACAAGGATTATTTTGCTCACGTTTCTCCTGAGGGAAAAACTCCTTGGGATTGGATTACTGGTGCTGGTTATGATTATCAATATGCTGGAGAAAATTTGGCCATCAATTTTACGAATGCTGAAGATGAGCAAAAGGCTTGGATGGAAAGTGAACTTCATCGCAAAAATATCATGAATCCAAAATATGAAGAAATTGGAGTTGCAGTGAAAAGTGGAAAAATTGAAGGAAAAAATACTATTGTTGTGGTTCAAGAATTTGGAACCAGAATGTCTCCAATTATTTCAAAAACAGTTTCAACGGAAAAATCTCAGCCAGTGGCTGGGGTGGTTGGCTTGGCCGTCACGGTTCCAACTGACGATCTTGTTTTATTGGAAACCAGGGAGCAGATTTCTCCGAATAAATTTTTTGAAAAAAATCCCCTTGCGCTTTGGAGTTGGATTGGAATTTTCTCAGTCGCAATTGCAGTTTTGATTATTGATGTTTTGGCATTGTTTCACGGGAAGCACGGGCAATTGATAATTCTGCATGAAATGAGGAATAAAAGGGTTTGATGATGACAAATTTACACATAAAAACTTAGAAATGCGAGATTCTTCTCGTTTTTTAAATTCCCTTGAAAAAAAATAGGTTTTGGGCTATGCTGTCTGTATGGTAAATAATGAATATTTTGAAATTACAGGGGGCAAACCGCTCTCAGGAACAATTGATGTCAGGGGGTCCAAAAATGCGACCACCCCTATTTTGGCTGCCACGGTTCTCACCAAGGGGGAATGTGTGATTTCTAATATCCCTCTGATTGAGGATGTGTATAGAATGATTGAGATTCTGGAGAGTATGGGTGTTGCGGTTTCTTGGGAGGGTGAAAGAACAGTGCGAATTTGCGCCAAGGATTTGAATCCTGAAAAAATTGATTTGCAGATTGTGAAAAAGCTTCGATCCTCAATTTTGCTTTTGGGGTCCTTGAGTGCTCGCGCTGAAAAATTCAAAATTGCTCATCCTGGAGGATGCACAATTGGCAAAAGACCAGTCGGGGCACACTTTGATGCCTTGGAAAAAATGGGAGTGAAAGTGACCCAAGATGAAAATTGCTACATTGTTGATACAGCTGGAAAAAAATCAGGCAAAGTTGTGATGCAAGGATTTTCCGTGACTGCAACTGAAAACGCCATGATGCTTGCTGCGTCGCTTGCTGGAAAAACAATCATCAAAATTGCAGCCTGTGAACCTCATGTGGAAGATTTGGGAAGATTTTTGATTGCCATGGGAGCTCAAATTTCCGGTCTTGGAACACACACGCTTGAAATTATTGGAAATGAGAATCTTAGCGGGGCTAATCATGAAATTATTCCTGATGCAAATGAAGCGGCAACATTTTTGATCATGGGCGTCGCAACCAAAAGTCCGATCACTGTTAATCATGCCAGAGAAGAACATTTGGATATTGTTTTGGAAAGACTTAGACAATTCGGAGTTGATTTCAAAGTGGATGAAGATGCGATTACAGTTATTCCATCTGAAAAACTGATTGCGATTGAAAAAATTGACACACGGACATATCCAGGAATTCCAACAGACATTCAAGCTCCACTTGGAGTTTTGGCCACGCAGGCTGAAGGGCAGACTTTGATTTTTGACACAATGTTCGAGGGACGATTCAATTATGTTAGTGAGCTTGAAAAAATGGGAGCCAAAGCCAAAGTGCTCAACCCTCATCAGGCCGTTATTGATGGCCCAAATCAATTGAAGGGTCGAAAAATTAAAAGTTTCGATTTGCGAGCTGGAGCATCACTCATCATTGCTGCGCTTTGCGCCAATGGAACTTCAACAATTGAAGAAATTTATCAAGTTGATCGTGGATATGAAAGAATTGAGGAGCGCTTGCAAAAACTGGGTGCAGACATTAAAAGAATTTCAAAGTAAGAAGTAATTTCTTGAAGTTGTTTCCTTTTTCGGCACAATTTTTGAATGAAGATGGAAATGACTATATTCAAAAAGCTAATACCTCGCTGTTGCTCGCTATTGCCTCGAAAGAAAAGAACTTCAAGAAATTTTTGTTTGAAAAAATATGGCAGAAAAGAAAATTAAAACATGTGATTGCAAACCAGGGAAAACACACATTGGGATTGGTGGTGGTGTTATAATTCTCAATAATAAAAAAGAGATACTTTTATTGAAAAGAGGATTAAATTCAAAGAATGAGGCTGGCTGGTGGTGCAAACCTGGAGGAACAGTTGAATATGGGGAAACAACTATCAAGGCAATGGAAAGAGAAATAAAAGAGGAGGTTAATTTGGACATTCATATTTGGGGAATGTTGCCAAATACTGAGCATATCCTTGAAGGAGAGCAACAACATTGGGTGGCTGTTAATTTTTTAGGTAAAATTAAAAAAGGAGAAGCGAAAATAATGGAACCACATAAGCATGATGATATGAGATGGTTTGCTTTGAATAAATTGCCAAAGAAAACCACGAAAACAACCCGCGAACCAGTAAAACACTATTTGGAAAAGAAATACATAAAATTGTAAATTCTGTAATTGTGAATTAATTAAGAAATTGTAGTGTTTTCGACTTTTGACTTTTAACTTTTGACTTGCATATGTTTATACGAAGAATTGGAATTGATCTTGGAACTGCAAATACTTTGGTGTTCATACCAGGGAAGGGAATTGTGGTGAATGAGCCTTCAGTGGTGGCTGTTTCTCCAACTGAGAACATTGTTTTGGCAGTGGGAAATCAAGCACGAGAAATGCTTGGACGAACCCCAGACAACATTGTGGCATCACGGCCAATGAAAGATGGTGTGATTGCTGATTATCGTGTGACAGAAGCGATGTTGAAATATTTCATCAACAAGGTCACAGGAAAGGTTCGAATTTTCAAACCTGAAATCATGATTTCAATTCCGGCTGGTGTGACTTCAACTGAAAGGCGCGCGGTTATCGATGCTGCGGTGAAAGCTGGAGCAAAATCAGCCTATGTTGTGAAGGAACCACTCCTGGCTGCTATTGGAGCTGGAATTCCCATTCACAATGCCTCAGGAAACATGATTATAAATATTGGGGGTGGAACATCTGAGATTGCTGTAATCTCCTTGGGCGGTGTTGTGGCGGCTCACAGTGCGCGCGTGGGTGGAAACAAATTTGATCAGGCAATTTCTGACTATATTAAAAGAAAATACGGTTTGGCGGTTGGTGACAGAACAGCTGAGGACATTAAAAAAGAAATTGGATCTGCAATCGCACAGGTGAAAGAAGATCACATGGAAATTCGCGGACGAGATTTGATGGGAGGTCTTCCAAAGACAATAAAAATTTCTTCCAATGAAGTGACGGAAGCTCTTCAAGATGAACTTCGCGAAGTTATTAATGCAATTAAAAAAGTTTTTCAAGAAACTCCACCGGAACTTGCTGCCGACATCATGGACAAAGGAATGATTCTTTCAGGGGGTGGAGCACTTCTTCGAAATCTTGATCAGCTCATCACGAAAACCATTGGTGTTCCATGCTATGTGGCTGATGATCCTCTTTTTTGTGTGATCAAGGGAATCGGAATTGCTTTGGATAATCTTGATGTGTACAAAAGAACAATCACACTTGCCAAGTAAAATTATGCTGATTGGAATAGATGGCTCTCGGGCTTTCATGAAAAACAGGACTGGTATTGAAGAGTATTCGTATCAGGTCATAAAAAATCTTAGAAACTCTTTCCAAAAAGAAAAAGTTTTTTTGTATACAAGAAAAAACCAAAAAATAGATTTTGATTTGCCTGAAAAATGGGAGATAAGGGTTATCAAATGGCCAAGATTTTGGACTCAGATTGGTTTATCACTTGAAATACTTTCGCATCCAGTCGATGTGCTTTTTGTGCCAGCTCACACTGTGCCAATCATTCATCCTGAGAAAACGGTCGTGACAATCCATGGTTTGGAATATGAATTTTGTCCAAAGGCCTATTCTTTTTGGGAGCGAATTTATATGCGAGTTTCAATCAAAAATTCTTGTCGCTGGGCAAGTAAAATTATTGCAGTATCGAAAAATACGAAAAAAGACCTTGTAAATTTGTATGGGATTAATAGTGGGAAGATTGCCATTATTTATAATGGGTTCAGTAGTCATCGGTTTTGCTCCAGGCTTATCCTAGGGACATCAGTAATTAGTCATCAAGAAATAGAAATGTCAAATAAAGACGATGACCGATCACTGATGACTGATGACAAGCATTTGTTGTTTATCGGTCGCATTGAAGAGCGAAAAAATATTTCAAACATTGTCAAAGCTTTTGAAATTTTAAAAGAGGAATATAAAATTCCACACAAGCTTATTCTTGCTGGAAAGCCAGGTTATGGATATGAAAAAATAAAAGATCAAATTTTATATTCTAGAAGCGCTCATGATATTCTTGAGTTGGGCTTTGTTTCTGAAGAAGAAAAATGGGAACTTTTGAAAAAGGCCGAAGTTTTTGTTTTTCCCACTCAATATGAAGGCTTTGGCATTCCGATTTTGGAAGCACAAAGTGTTGGCACATCTGTCGTGGCTTCAAGAAATTCTTCAATTCCTGAGGTTGTGGGTGGTAGTGCACTCTTGGTTGATCCTGAAAATTCCCAGGAGGTAGCTGAGGCCATAAATAAGATCATCTCGAACGAAACACTGAAAGATGATATAATAGCCAAAGGCTTGGACAATATTAAAAGATTCAGTTGGGAAAAATGTGCCAGTTATATTGCCAAATTGTTAATAGATTAAAATGCCAAAAATGGAACAAGATAACAACAATTCAGCAGTGAAACAATCTGGTGATTTGCGAGTGGCTTTGGTGCACGATTTTTTGGTTCAGCGAGGTGGGGCCGAAAAAGTTTTAAGTGAGATTTGCCAGATGTATCCAGACGCTCCAATATTTACTTTGCTGTATGACAAGGAAAGAATCCGAGGCATGTTTGAGGGCAAGGATATTCGACCTTCATATCTTCAGAAATTTCCAAAATTCTTGCGAAAGAGATATCAATGGTTGGCGCCATTTTTCCCGGTGCTTCCTGAAACTTTCGATTTGCGCGAATTTGATTTGGTGATTTCTTCTTCTGGCGCCTGGTCAAAAGGGATTGTGACAAAATTGGACACGGTTCATGTTGCATATCTTCATTCCCCAATGAGATTCGTTTGGGATTATAATGAGAAATATTTGAAAGAAAAAAAGTGGGGAAAGTTTTCATTTTTTACGAGAATATTTTTTAATTATCTTCGTGTCTGGGACAAGCTTGCATCGGAACGACCGGATTTTTTGATTGCAAATTCAGTTTATACACAAAAGAGAATTTCCAAATATTACAGAAGAGATAGTGTTGTGATTTATCCGCCAGTATCCAACTTACAGCTCTCAGCAAACAACTCACAACAAAAAGCAGGAGAAGCCGAAAGCTACTTCCTTGTAGTCTCCCGGCTTTCGCCATATAAAAAAGTGGATGTTGTGGTTGAAGCTTTCAATAAATTGGGATTGCCATTGGTTGTTATTGGGACAGGGGAGCAGGAAAAATATTTGAGAAAAATTGCCAAGGAGAATGTTCAAATTTTGGGATGGCAAGACGATGAGATTACTCAAGGATATTTGCAAAATGCTGAGGCCCTCATTTTCGCGACAGATGATGATTTTGGAATTGCTCCTGTGGAGGCAATGCTATTTGGAACTCCTGTGATAGCCTTGCGAAAAGGTGGAGCGCTGGAAACTGTCCAAGAGGGAATCACTGGTGAATTTTTCAATGCTCAAACTCCCGAGGTTTTGGCTGACGGAATTCGCCGTTTCATGCTGAACAAGGACAAATATAACAAGGATGCTATCATGAAGAGAGGAGAAGAATTTAGTAGGGAGCGGTTTCAGCAAGAATTTAACCAATTTGTTGAGAAGGTTTTGATTGATAAATAATATTTATAAATTTCGAAGTCTGAATTTTGAATTTCGAATCAACGATGAATGACATAATGTTTGAAATATTAAAAATTCAATCATTGGAAATTCATTCGAAATTCGAAATTGGAAATTCAAAATTTTTCAATCAATGGATTTTATAGGCAATAAAAAAGCAGTAAACTTGCTTCAGAGAGCACTTGAAAACGGCACATCAAATCATGCCTATCTTTTTTCTGGGCCTGAAAATGTGGGGAAGTTTACTTTGGCGAAAATGTTTGCCTTGAATTTGATCCAGGGGATTGAGCTTAACCATGAAACTGAAAAATGGAGCAAGGATGCTCTTTTGGATCTTATTGTTGTTGCTCCTGAAATTGTTGAAAAAAAAGGAATTTCAAAACAGAGAGATATTTCGATTGAGTCCGTGAGAGAGGCCAATCAAAAATTAAGCCTTTTTCCTTATCATGGAAAATACAAAGTTCTCATTATTGATGATGCGCACAAAATGAATGTTTCGGCGCAAAATGGTCTGCTGAAAACCTTGGAGGAACCCAATCAAACCACAATAATCATTTTGGTTACGCATGAAATTGATCTCATTTTGCCAACGATTCTTTCAAGGTCTCAAGTTATCAATTTTGGCTTGGTTTCTGATGCGGACATGCAAGAAGGTTTTAGTGGGGATTTTAATTTTTCTTCAGATTGTATTACTCTTTCAATTGGTCGACCTGGCTTGGCGAAATTTTTGAATGAAAATATTGATGAAAAAAATTTCAGATTTGATGCATTGAGAGAATTTTCAGCACTGCAAAAAGGATCACTCAATGAAAAATTCAAGCTTGCTGAAGACCTTTCGAAAAACATTGTCAAAACCTTGGAAAAATTAAACATCTGGATGTGGGAAATTAGGAAGATTGCCGACTCTTCTGATCAGCAAGGAAGGCTTTCTGCATATGAAAGTATTGAGAAGATCCAAAGGGTCATGGCTTCATTGAAACGAACAAATGCCAATGGAAGATTGATTTTGGAAACTTTATTTATGGACTTGTAATTATGGCAAGAAAATATATTAAAAATTGCACTGGAGATGATTGTGAGGTTGAGCGAAGATCAACTCGTTTTTCATCGATTGCTTCAAAAGGCATTTTCTACTTTCTCCTTGTGGGGTTTGTTGCAGTTTCGGTGTATGTTCTTTTTTTTGCGCCATATCTTCAAATTTTAAACATTGAAATTACTGGAACACAAACTCTTGATAATGCTCAAATCAAACAACGAGTATCCTCAATGTTGGAAGGAAAATATCTCGGAATTATTCCCAAGAATAATTACATGTTTATTTCTCAAAAAAGAGTTCAGAATGTTTTGACTGGGCAGTTCAAACGAATACGAAAGATGACAATGATAAAGAAATTTCCTGATTCCGTCACGATTGAAATTGATGAGCGAAGAGCATTGCTTGTTTGGTGTGCTGGTGAAAATTGTTATCTGATTGATGAAAATGGAACAGCTTATGGCGAAGCTGATTTCAGCACTCCAGAATTGACTCAAAACAATCTGCTCAAGATTACAGATACCAGCAGTAGGAGTGTTTCCATTGGGGAAAATATCCTGGAGCAATCATATGAAAGATATGCGCTTGAAATAAAAGATGCTCTTTCAAAGGCAGGTTTCGAGATCAGTGGGGAATATTTGACACCCTCTCGCATGGCGGGTGAAATTAGAGTGAAGACTGAAAAAGGATTTGATTTGTATTTTTCAACCCATTTCCCATTGGAATTAGCCATTGAAACTCTGTTGGTTATTTTCAATAAGGAAATTCCTGATGAGAAGAAAAGTGAGCTTGAGTATGTTGATCTTCGAAATGAGAACAAAGTTTTCTATAAGTTTAAAAATTTGAACCCGGAGAATGTTGAAGGCAACAATGAAGATAAAGTCGAATAGTTTTTTCATTAACCTTGTGGATGTGATTTGCTTTGCCTGTTTCCTTTTTCTGCACGCTTCGCAGTCAGGAACTATTTTTTAGCGGAGTGAGTGAAATGAAATAGTAATTTCATTTCCGAACGAGCGACAAAAACAAGCTTGCTTATGACTGCTTGCTCGTCCTCGCTGTCGCTGTGGATGGCCTCAAAAGAAAACATGCAAATCAAAATAGTGCGTATGATATGAAAAATCCCGAATCAAATCGGGATTTTTTTGTGCATTTTATATATGATATATATCCCTCTAGAGTCCAAATGAATCTGGAACGCGATATATCATTATTGAATTTCCAATCATTCCCATGGGTGGGATGTTTTTTGTCCACTCGTAATTGTTCTGGGAATTTTTGTTGATTTTGTCATGTATACTTATTTGCAATGAGTTTGTTGAGATTGCATACCATCCAGTTTCAACTGGTCTTTTTGAATCCCACCAGGAAACATATTTATCTCCAAGATAATACTCGGGATTTCCGCCACCGAAATAGTCAACGCGAATTTTTTCAATGTGAGGATTGTCATTCAGGAATGATTGCAATCTTTTGAGGTCTTGTCCCCAGTCAGTATTTGAATCCGTCACATATTTGTAGCCGTTTTGAGAACCTCCAATTGTTTCATTGAAATATGAAACATAGTGCGGATAGGTGGAAATAGGGATGATTATAATCCAAACAATCAGGATTGAAAAAATAAGATGGATTTGATTTTTCGTTACGACATGCTTGTCTTTCAAAAAGTCAAAAACTTTTTTGGTCACCAAGATGTATAGCAGGGGAATGATTGGAAATAGATGCCTCAAGCCAATGTTTAAGTTTCCAGTGATGCTGAGAACAGAATAGAGAACAATGAAGCCAAGGAGGGTGTACCAGGTAACACTTACTTGCAAGAATTTTCGCAGTACTTTGCCAAGCTGGTTCATTTTTGATTTGTGCAAAGTTTTTGCGATTTGCGTGAGAGTGAAAATTATCGAAAACAAAAGAAGAGTCAAAAACGGAAGTGTTTCTTTGAGCATGAAAACAAGAGGGAAATATGCCGGAGAAGCATCAGCAGAAACATTTCCCATGAAATATGTTCCATTTCCCCCTGCCACTCTTTTGAAAACCATGGCGACTCCTAGTGCATATTCAGCCATTGGTTTCAGCACTGGAAGGGAATTGATTGCGCTCAGTGACTTGTTGGTTGTCATGCTGAGTGGATTTGGGTCGTCGAGTGGAAAAGAAAAATTAATTTGTCTGTCGATGATTTCTTTCGGCATGTTGTATGTGTTGAAAGCGTACACAATCCAAACAACAACCATTGAAATTGCAAGCGCTGAAATTCCTTTCAATAGATAATCAAAAAATACTTTGGTGCGGGTAAGTTTGTTTCCATCTTCGGATTCATCATGGGAAATTTTCTTGATAAGAGGATAAACAAGAAGCACGAGCCCAAGAATTGGATATGCCATCAAAGATGAAAACTTCACGCAGTTCACAATTCCCAAAAATAGGCCTCCAATCATTGCATTTTTCCAAGTTGGATCTTTGATGAATTTGAGAAAATAATAAAAAGCGAAAGTGAGGAATGCTGCAATTCCGATGTCTGTGGTGACATAGTGATTGTGTCCCAAAATGTTTGGATCAAACGCGTACAGAATAAGAATAAAAAGGCCACCGGCTATTCCGGCAATTTCCTTTCCCCACATGAAAAGAAAAAGTCCCAAAGCAACCGAAATCAGAATGATTGGCATGCGAGACCAGAAAAGAATTTGATCAGCATCGTTTCCTGCTTCATAGAGGAGATGTTTTCCCGCAGACCATTGCCCATCATCCCAAATTCTATTGAAGCCTTCGCCTGTCCAGAAATTTTGGGTAGTGTCGAATTTTAGATCAAGAAAAGCCAAAGGAATTCCGATCAAATCTTTCAGGAGTGGTGGGTGTTCAGGATTGAGTCGCATGTCGCCCTTTTGGATGTAGCTGTATCCAGCGGGAATGTGCGCAACCTCATCAAAAGTCGCGCTGTCATTTTTGGCATTGAGAATCGAAACCACCACGAAAAATGTCATGATTGCGGTGACGATTTTTTTGTAATGTTTTTTTAAAAAGTTTTCCATTTTTGCTTGCCCCGTGAAATTGCGGTAATCCGCACTATTTAACTGGGGTTAATTTGTTAATGTTGTGAAAATATCGCCAAATTTATTTCTGTGTTCTTCTAATTTCAGATTTGGAATCCTTGAGCGAAGTGAATTGATGGAATTCCAATCCCAACCAGTGAAAACTATTGTGATTTTTTCACCCTCGCTTGCTTTAATGTCGTTGATTTGACCAGGATACAAATAGGAAAGGTTTGGCATGGTTGGGTTTAGGTAATTTATGGTTAATCTCTCCATGCTTCCAGTGACCACATATTTCTTTTCATTTGCATCAATGCTTCGAATGTATTTTGAAATTTCGCGAAGGTTTGCATTGAAGACTTGGTGTTGCTTTGGACTTTTGGCAAAGAAAACAAAATATTTGACTGGATCAGAGATTCCAATATAGAGGAAAACAACAATCAAAAGGGAAATGGTGAAGGTTTTGTATGCATGGCCAAACTGATTGTATTTCTTGAATATCCAAAGAAAGGGAAGTGTTGAAATGATAATTACGGCTGGAAGTGTTCCGATTGCTCGAAGAGCGTGCGGATTTCCTTCGTTGGCCAAGAATTCAGGGATCAGAAGAACAAGAAACCATGACAAAAGGAAAACGAAGACATCAAATTTTTCATCCCTTTGTCCTTTTCTGATTCGAAGCCAGAGAAGCTTGAAAAAATTAATGACAATATAAATCAGTCCGATCAAGAATGATGCTCCAACCAGTGGGTTTAAGATTGGATATGGGGGATAGTTGTGGCGCATGTTGAGATCGCCCATGCCGAAATATTTTTGAATGCTGAGGCTGAAAGTTTTGGCTATGGTTGAGATGAGTTTGCCTCCATTGGTTTCAGAATTGAAAACTGAAATGGCGCTGGTGCGCGAAGCATAGTGATGAGGATTGAAAACAAAAAAATCGAGAAGCATTGGCATGGCAGTAATAAAAAGGGAAAAAGTAAAAACAAGCACATGCTTCCAATAATTTTTAATGAAATGTTTCCTGGTTATTATTAGTGACACAAGAATCACGATAAGGACCAATGGGGAAACTCGAAAAGCGATGTAGGTGTGAAGTCCAAGTCCATAGATGAGTCCTGCAAAAACAAAGTCATGAATTTTTCTGGTGCGAAGACCCTTAAAAAGAAAATAGAAGGCAAAGGACAAGAGAAAGGGAACCATGATGGCGCGAAAGCCAATTCGGGAAAAATTGATTGACCAATATGAAAAAGCTGTGAGATATGCTCCAATGAGACCGGCCAAATTTCTTTGGAAAAGTTCTCTGGTCAAAAGAAAAACTCCCAAGACGGTTAGTGTGCCAAAAATGATCGACCAGAGCTTGAGGGCAAATTCTGTTGGTCCGAAAGCTTTGATTGAAAGCGCTTGAAGATTAATGAAAAGTCCTTCGCGACCGTAATTGCCTTCATAGAAAAGTTTGTACTCGCCAGTTGCGTTGGCTTGTTGAGCATCAACACCGTTTTGCGCTTCGTCGGGATAGATTCCAGAGGGAATGTTTTCGATGTTGGTGACCCTGAGGGCAAAGGCGGCTATCAAGATTGCTAGCAAGAGTCCCCATATTATTTTTTTATTATTCATTTTTGTTTTTATTTTAAATTAGTGAAGACTTTACCTCTTACATTATAACACTTTTTTATCTTTTGGCGAGCTTGACACGCATGCTTTTTTGTGCTAGAATGGACAGTTATAGGATGGTCCTATAGCAAAGCCAAAAAAGCTTTAAATGAGCACCTTTACAATAAACAGGGTTACGACCCATAAATCAATCAACAGTTAAGAGGAGGCAGGTTATGGTAAGAAATATCTTATTAGTGGTATTCTCATTGCTTATCGTTGTGATCTTCATCGTTTTGGGTTTTTATGCCAATGCGCCGGTGAGCGGTTTGTTGGTGGGTATTATTGTCGGCACTGGTATTGTCGCAGCAGTTACAGCTAATGGCATAAACCTTGCTCAAGCAAGAACTTGTGCATTATGGCTAGGGGTGGTTATTCTGTTTTTGGCTCTTCCAAGGTTTGTTATTGGCATTTGTGTGCCAAGGGCCAATGTGAGCATCGACAGAATATCAAAGAATCATAAGCAAGCCATAGTTAATACCCTCGACAAGTATTCATTGAAGTCGGAAGCAGAATGCGGGGTCTTCGGCATCATAAATGAAAACTCCGGTGTCTATGATGAAAACATGAAGGAAGTATGGTACATAAAAGTAGGTGCAAAGATTAAAGCTGCTGATCTTTCTGGTAAGCCCGCCGAGGCTGTTCCAGAAGGATATTCCAGGGTTGTGATTCATAATGTCAGAGGAGATTTCGCAGATGGAAATGTCGTGTACATTCCATCTCGGAAAATCAACTGGCTATAGAATGCAAAAAAACAATAGGGAGGTGATGCACGCGCGGTAGACAAATTTTGTCTGCCGCGTTTTTTTTGTGCACAATTTTTTGTATATCTAAAAAATGTTTTTTGTGATATAATTTTTGTATATAAAAAATAAAATTTTTATCAAGTATGAATTTTCCAAGAGGAATTATGGAAGCGATTAGAAAATCTCCAGACAGGGGTGATAATTTGAGCGTGCCAAGTGGTGGGCCAATGAAAAAGTTGGATGTCGTTGTTGAAGACGAAAAAATGGAGCCTGACAAGGAGAGAATGGAAATGATCAATTCTTCATTTGCGAAAATTTTCGACAAGGATGCGAATAAGGATGTCCATATAATGGTTTCGAAGGATGGTAAGGAAAGTAAGCGGGGAATGGGATCATACTTAACAACGGGCTTGTTTGATATCGGCATGTTGTCCAAGTTGAAAGTGATGTTTATTGCTGCTAGTGGTAAAGATGAAGACCTGAATGAAGAAAATATTGATAGTTCTATCAAGAAATTTTTTATTGAAAATGTTGATACATTGGAAGGCTCCAATGATATGAAAAGAGCCATCAAAGCAATGTGTGAAAAAGATTCCATGGATGATGAGAAACTGGAAGAAGAAACGAATGCTCTTTGGGATGAATTGACTGCGATGAGTGAAGAATTTGAAGAAACAATCAAAGAGGACACATCTGCTATTTTTCCGACAGATGAGACCAGGAGTTTTTTCCTGGAAGCGAAAATGAAAGCGGAACAGTTGATTGGGGAAATTAATGGTCGGGTTGCGATAAATGGAGAAGAAGCTTCAATTTCAGAGTACAATGAAGAAGTCTTGAATTTTTTCCGGAGTCAAGTTGAAAAATTCAAAAAATTTCAGGTCGAATATAACAAAAATAAACAGAAATTTGCGAAAGCAGAAGTTGTTTCGGGGGTTGTGGTTGGCTCAGAAAAAAAAGATAAAACAATCCTATCTCTTAAAAAGCATATAGAAAATATTACAAAAGGAGAAATTAAAAGAATAGGAGAAGCTGATACTGCAACTCTGGCCCCGCTTGATTCTTTTCTTAAAAAATTGCAGGTCATCAAAAAGGGAGACTTGAGCGAAGAAGACACTGTGCTTTTTGAAAATTATTGTGCCTATGGTATCAGAGAAGTTGAAAAGGCTTGGAATGAGAAGACGCAGGAGAGAAAAAAAGCAGGTGAATTCAGGAAAGCTGCAGTACTGGTTAAACATTCAGATCTTTCAACTGAAGAATTTACCGATGAAGTGCTTAAAAAATATACCACGAAACGATTGGTTGAGATTGCAGATTTTGATATTAGTCATCGATTGCTGAATTACGCTGATGTTATTGAGGGACATCATGTTGATAGTCTAGGAGAGGATGAAGTGAGCGAATTCTGGAACAATTATCAATCTTTTGTTGATTATGTTGCTCAAATAAATGATCCTAAGAATCCAGAAAAATTGATTGTTATCGATGGAAAAACTTATAGTATTGATAAGGAGCTCAAGGAAGTTGAAGTTGGAGAGAGTGCTGTTATTGAGGATGGCAGCATTGAAAATAAAAAGAGTGAAAAAGAAAGAGTTTTTGGTATTGCCTTGGGATTGGCTCAAGAGTTCATGAATAAATTGACAACTGTTCTTGAGGGTGGTGATGACTGGAAAAAACTTAGAAAAAAATATCAAGAAAGTTTTCTTGAAGGTCAAGTTGTGGCTTTTGTGGATGAATTGATTGAGCAAGAAAAAATTGTCTCAGAGGATGAGAAGGAATCTTTCGTTGAAAAAATTCTAAATGAATTGCTTGTTGCTAAGGGTGAAAACAAGATTGAAAGTTGAGAAATAAATTAAAAAAAATTGTAAAAAAAGATATGGCCCAGGATGATATATTAAAAATGGGAGAAACTGCAAGACGAGAAGCGCTTGCCAGTGCTAAAGGACTTTTCAATAAAGATCCTTTGATTGTTGATGAGGAAGTCTTGAATACGACACCCGAAAATCCCACCAACAGCGCTGTTGTTGCTAGTATGTTCGAAGTGGACGATGTTCCTCCTTCTGTTGAAGCAGTGAAAATGGATGCTGGCGAAGCAGAATCGCCGATTTCTGCAATTGAGGATGTGCCAGAGCCCTTGCTTGTCGAGCCTGTCTCAGAAGAGCCGAAGACAGAAGAAAATATAATTACAGTTGAAAATAAAGAAGAAATTGATCCTCAGGAGGAGCTGTTGATTGAGAATCTGAAGTCTGCAAGAAAGCAATTTGCAAAAACTGAATATGCGGATCGAACAAGGATGAACAGGATTCGCAAAGCATTGAAGATGTCACTTGAAGGGAATGAGGAAAATCCAAACATCGAATCAGCAAGGAAGCCCTATGAAATGGCACTGAAGGAGTTCATGGAATATAAGGTTGATAAATTGGCGGCGAGTGGTCTTACTGGGAAAGTTCTCGAGGCAAAAGTAAAAGATATCTATTCGCTCATTAATTTGAAGGAAGTACCTGAATATTATAATGCAAGAACAGAAGCCAAGATGGAATATTTGGCCGGAAACAAGAAGGATAATGGTGAGGAGAAAGGTTTTTTTGAAAAATCTTGGGATTTTGTGAGGTTGGGATCATCAAAAATTGCAGAGTCTTATAATAAATGGCCCACTTCAGTGAAATTAGGTCTGGTTGCTGCCACTTTTATTCCTGGAGCCTCCGCTTTCGCGCTTGGCAAGAGAACTTGGGGAGCTTTTATGCTGATGGCCGCTGGAGGCATGCAGTTGGATAAGGGTGCACAATTTGTGGATGGTTTTTTAGATAAAAGAGCGAGAAATAAAGAGTTTAAAAATATCGCAGAGGACGATGGAAATGTTGACTTTAATCGATTAAAAGAAGTTCTTGGTGGAAAAATTGATAATATTGATACCAAGCTGAACAATAAAAATCTTCGCAGTGGCGTCAATAAGTTTCTTGCCTTTTCCGGGGCATTATTCTTGGGTGGATCTATTATTAAGGGCGCTATAGATTTTGCAGAAGGCAAGGAGGTTGCCAGCACAAAGTTGCTGGGAAAATGGTTCGGAAAGTTATTTGTCGAAAAATCAGGGATTGATGCAGTTGCAAATAATGCAGTGGAAAATTCTTCAGGTGCTAAAGTTTCATTTAATCCTAATAATCTAAATCCTGCTGATTCAGCAAAAATGACCACTTTTGACAAGGATAATGTCTACCCTCCGGACTCAGCTCGTGTTGCTACGGTATTTGATAAGGATAATGTTTACGCTCCAGATTCCGCTCGTGCCACGGTATTTGATAAAAATAATCTGTATGCTTCTGATTCAGCTCGTGCTACTACGGTGTTTGATAAAAATAATGTTTACTCTCCAGATTCAGCCACTCCGCTTGTCGATTCATTTGAAAAAAATGGTGTGCCAACCGAAACTGGATCACTGACAATTAAGGAGGGAAGTAGTATTGAAAAAACACTTATTGATCATTTGAAGAGTCATGGAATAAAAGATTCAGGCGCGGCAGCTCATCGAATGTGGCTGGATTATATGCATGACAATAAAGCGGAAATTGTTAGAAAAGCTGGAGAATCAGAATATCTCAAAAAGGGACTAAGCTTGGTTGGACAAGAAAGAGAAGAGATGATTCAAAAACTTGGCAATGGTGAATATGACAAGATGCTCAAAGATGGCATGGTTAATGTTAAAGCCGGAACAAAATTAATTTTGGATGAGCATGATCCTCTGAAGATAAAACTTCATGATATCGGAGGAAAAATTTCTCATCTTGAAAATAATGGGGCATTGTCAACATCTTCTGCTTCTGCTGGTGTTGAGAATATGGATAATGCAAGCCAGGAAGCTACTCCAAGTCAAGCCACTGCAAAGGTTGCCAGTGTTGAAGCAAGTTCTGATTCAGCTTCATCGCAATCTTCAGCAAATGGGCAAAGCTCTGAGGCGCCCCCTGTGTCAGGTGAAGATTCAGAGATAGTTGCGGATCAAGAAGAAATTGCAAGATTAAACAAGGCATATAACGATGAGATTGACAGAATTCGCGATGATGGGGACTCTTCATCTGGCAGTGATCGTTCAAGGCTTGAAGAAATTCAAAAAGAGCGCGAGATTTATCGTAAAGATTTGATGGAGAGAGAGGGATTTTCACAGCAGCTCAAGACTAATCTCAAAGAATTGCGTCAGGGTCTAACTGGCGTGAAGGGTGGATCATCTGAAATTTGGGATGAAATAAAGGGTCGCAAATTGGAAAGTGTTTATGCTCATGATAATCCTAAGGTAGTTGAAGCACTGAAGGGATACTTTAAGTTATATGATAAAGGTGATCTTAATAAGGGTATTGTGGGTATTGGTCGGCATGGTGTGACAGCTGGAGATGGCGAAACCCTCGAGCAATGGACTTTTAGGATCTCAAGAATGTCATTAGAAAAAAGTCTTGGAATTAAAAATGAATAACAATTGGAGAATGTAATAAAAATAATACAACCCTGGTTTAAAACTGTGGACTACCACAATTTAACGGGGCAAGGAAATATGGCTGACATCACAAATGACGATGTGCAATCAAGGGCATTGTCGCAACTCATCACAGATTTGGGAATGGACAATTTTTCCAAGGACCAACAAAACGAAATCCTCATCAGAATGACAGAGGTCTTGCTGAAAAGAATTTTCCTTGAGACAATGGAGAAGCTTGGTGAAAATGGCAGGGAAGAATATGAAAAAATTTCTCAAGGCGAGGTTGAACCTGAAAAAATCGAAGCATTTTTCAAGGAAAAAATTCAAAACTATGACGAAATGGTTCAACAAATAGTGGAAGATTTTCGGGTTGAAATGATGCAGTCCAAGGCATAGATTTTTGCTAATATATCAATAAATACTAATAAATGAATTGCTAATGTGTGTAAATGAATTTTATTCGCGATTTGCGGATTGGTGTTTATTTGCGGATTAGCATCACTGCTTATGATTAAAAGCAATTTGGAACCAATTGAAGATGGTGATTTGGACATGGAGGGAAAAATGAAAAGAGGCGAGACTTCCGGACATGTTGAGCGTGGACCTATTTTTGAACTTGAAAAAGAAAAACCTCAGGAAATAATCTCAGCTGAAAAAGACGATGCTTATGGAAAAATTTTGTCCAAGGTTCAATCTCAAAGTGATGATCAAGTTGATCCATTGTCTGTCACCGATGATGCGAAAACCGGAGCTCAAATTATTGATGCTGAGTCCCAAATCAATCACTTGATTGAAATTGCCTCACAAAAAGGTGTGGTGCATGCAGTGAAGGTTGCTCAGCATATGCAGGATAACTATATTTTGGATACTTTCCATGATAAGATGCTTGCAGACGAACTTCATGACGCGCTGCTCAAAAGTGGAATGATAAAGGAAATTTAAAATAAAAATTAAAAGTCGCAAAGTTCAAAGGCTCGCAATGTTAAAACAAAAATAAAAAATAGACATTATGGATGTAAACAGTATTCTTTTTTTTCTTACTTGGGTTCTCTCGGGAATTGTTTTTTCCAGTGGAATCTTCTTGATTGCGCGCAGTTTTCTGACTTATCGCTCTCAAATAAATCGAAGCATGAACATGGACTTGGAAATTGTCAGGGTCATGAAGGTTTTCAAGGAAAGAGGGGAGAAAACTGCAACCATGGAGGAGTGGAAAGAGGAGATTGGAGCCATGGAGCAACTTTTGACCACTCTTTCAAACATTAAGGAGGAGAAATCATTGTTTGGACATTTTTTATACAGTGAGCCATATATCGCTCTTGAGATTGCCAACCCTTGCGGGGCCGAAGAGATCTCTTTCTATTTGGCAATTCCAAAAAAGTTTCGTGAAAGCATTGAAAAGCAAGTTCATTCATATTTTCCAAATGCTTCAATTGAAAAAATTCCTGACTATACGATTTTTTCGCCAGGAAGTTTCACTTCAGCGGCATCCTTGGGACTCAAGAAAACCTATGCGCTTCCAGTTTTGACATATGAAAATATTGATGTGGATCCCCTGAATGAAATTTCAAATGCATTCAGCAAACTCCAAACTGAGGGTGAAGGCGCTGCAATTCAGATCATTCTTCGACCAGCGGGAAAAGCTTGGCGAAAACACGGAAAAGAAATTGCGCACAAGATGCAACAAGGAAAACAACTCAAAGACGCGCATTCAAGTTCTTTTGCAATGGATCTGGGCAAAGGTATGGTTCAAGTTATTCAAAACAAGCCAAGTGAGGAAATTATGAGCAAGGAAACAGTTCAACTCACACCTGAAGAACAGGAATTGATCAAGAAAATTGAAACAAAGTCCAGCAAAGCTGGTTTCAAGGCTAATGTTCGTTTGGTTGCAAGCGCGATGACTCAACAGAGGGCTGATGAAATGTTGGCGCACATGGAAAATGCTTTTGCGCAATTTGAAAATCATGATGTGAATCATTTTGTGGTTCAAAAAAGAATGAAATCCAAGAAGATTGCTTTTGATTACATCTTTCGCAATTTTGATGATGAGCACTCTGTGATTTTGTCGACTGAAGAAATTTCCAGCATTTTCCACTTTCCAATTTCCACCACTGAAACTCCAAAAATAAAATGGCAAAAATCTGGAGCCGCTCCACCCCCACTCAACATTCCAAAGGAAGGGTTGATCCTGGGCACGAACAATTACAGGGGCCTAAAGACTCAAATTAGAATGACTGACAGCGATCGTCGAAGACATTTCTATGCGATTGGTCAAACTGGAACTGGAAAAACAGTGGTTCTTCAGGAACTTGCCAAACAAGATGCTCGCGCTGGCAAGGGTTTCTGTTTTATTGATCCTCATGGAGATGCAATCGAGGATATCTTGACTTCAATTCCAAAGGAGCGAGCCGAGGATGTTATTGTTTTTGATCCATCTGACATGGAAAGACCTTTCGGACTCAACATGCTTGAATATGATCAGGATCATCCTGAGCAAAAAACTTTTGTCATCAATGAAATGATTGGAATTTTTGATCAGTTGTATGATTTGAAAGCCACGGGTGGTCCGATGTTTGAACAATATGTTCGAAATGCAATGCTTCTAATCATGGAAGACCCTGAATCGGGAAGCACCTTGATGGAAATTTCAAAAGTTTTGGCAGATGAAGATTTCCGCAAAATGAAACTTTCAAAATGCAAAAACCCTGTGGTGATGGATTTCTGGACCAAGGAAGCGGAGAAGGCTGGCGGGGAAGCAGCTTTGGCCAACATGGTTCCATATATCACTTCAAAACTCACAACTTTCATCTCCAATGACATGATGCGTCCGATCATTGCGCAACAGAAAAGCACAATCAATTTTCGCGAGATCATGGACAGTGGGAAGATTTTGCTTGTGAAACTTTCAAAAGGAAAAATTGGAGAAATAAATGCCCATCTGCTTGGAATGGTGATTGTGGGAAAAATTTTGATGGCTGCACTTGGTCGCGGGGACATGCCAGAGGATGAAAGAAGGGATTTCTATTTGTATCTGGATGAATTTCAAAATGTGACAACGAATTCAATTTCACAGATTCTTTCGGAGGCTCGAAAATATCGCTTGTGCTTGAACATCGCGCATCAATTCATTGGGCAATTGAGTGAGGACATCTCCAAGGCTGTGTTTGGAAATGTTGGCTCAATGATGATTCTTCGTGTGGGCCCTGAAGATGCTGAATTCTTGGAAAAACAATTGGCACCAATTTTCACAGCCAACGATTTGGTGAGCGTGGACAACCACAGAGGATTTGCAAGAGTGCTCATTAATGGAGAACTTTCAAAACCATTCAGTATTGAAACCAATGTTCCAACTAAGGGTGATCAGCAGACCGCAAACTATCTCAAAGAACTTTCTCGTCTCAAATATGGTCGCGACGCCAACATTGTAAACCGCGAAATCATGCAACGAGCCCAGTTTGCTCGGCAAGCGGTGAACAGTAGCTTATAACTTTCAGCTCACAGCTAACAAAAATCATACCCTCAAAAAACGGCCGTAGTTGGCCGTTTTTCGCTGTACTATTGACTTTTGGGTGATTTAGGTGTATACTATTAGGTTGTATTGAATTAAATAAATCAGCAATAAAATCCCAATAAAGAAGGAGTTTATCATGAAAAAAACATTGTTCTTTTTACTGGTCGCATTATCGTTTCAATCTCATGCTTTTGCGGAAAAAGATGTTCCCACGAAATGCAGTGCCAATGCTGTTCGCGTAAGCAAGACAACAATGGTGAAAGCGCCGACAGAATATGTGCAGGTATGCTTACTAAAGGGGGACTACATAATCACGCTGAATGAAAAAGGCGGTCCGGTGATAGAACTTAAGGTGTTTGATAGTGAGATAGAAATGGCCTTAAAGTCAAACAGCTTTATTGGTGTTCACGAGTTGTCATCACGATGGTGAGAGCAAAGTGATTCATTAGTCAGCATTGAAAAACCTCAGCCGTTCTATTCTAGATTTTTTTAGAATAGAACGGTTTTTTATTTGAAAATAAAAAAGGCCACGGAGAGGTGACCTGGAAGAAAAGCAGTCCGTTTGTGCGGGTCTTTGGACGCTTGGTCCTATCCAACACAACTTTGGTTGACGCACCATGCATTCACTTCCGTCTGACGGACAATGACGATGCATGGTCAAGATCTTCTTCAAGTTAGGATTTTGAGAATTTTCAAATCCCTTTTGGCTTGAATTTGTCCAGAAAATTTTGGGATCAATGGAATTTACTCCTACTCCAAAACAAAACGTGGACGCGACGGGTATCCAATCCGTCAGAACCCACCCATAAAATCACCTCTCCGTGGTGCTTTGAATATAGTTGCATTTATAAATGAAGTCAATGAATTCTTTTTCTTGCTCCCGTGTTTGCATTTTGCATCCTTCCTGCAACCATATGGAGTACGTAGGCGAAAGACGAGCAGATGAGCGTTAAGAAATTTTGAAACGTAGCTCCCGTCAGCAGACGCAGGAGCGCAGTGTAAATTTTAGCGAAGAGCGAAGTCTTTGCCACAGTATCTCCATCGGGTTGCGATTTCTTTTGTAACTTTTCTATTAAAAGAAAAGTTAATCCCAAATTATTGAATTGAAATCGAAATCAACCCTTCTGAAGTTGCCACAAAGGCGATCTTATTTTTTTCATCAACTCCAAGTGAAATGCCATCCTCGAGGTCTTTGCTGAAATATTGAGCGGAGATGTTTCCGTCTTTGGAATATTGAACCAAGCGTGAATTTTGAGTGTCCAGGGCATAGATGAATTGCAAATCTGGAGTTGTGAAAAGATTGCCAAATTGAACTGGAGTGGCTGAGGCCTCAAGTGTGAAACTTTGTTTTTGACCTTTGAAGAATTTCAAAACTTGATTGTTTTGGATTACATAGATGTTGTCATCGATGGTCATGCCTGACACTCCAGATAAAGAGATTGAATCTTTTAGCCAATTGGATTGTTCTCCAAAGCCACCATCTGCTCGCGGGAAGCGATATATTTGATTTGATTTTTGATCAAGCACGTACATGTATGTTAGATATGTTCCAATGAAACTTCCTTTGGAGATGTTTGCAAAATCAATTTTGTTGTCGGTGAATTTTTTGGAAATCGGACTGAATGAAATTACTTTACTCGAATCGGTCACAAGGAAAATCAAGGAAAGATCTTGCATGTAGGCTGATTTGATTGGCGTTCCAAATTCGGCAGGGATTGGAAATTCACTCGGTTGATTGTTCTCAATGATTGTGATTGTGGTTTTTGAAATCAGTGTTGGATTGTCATTGGCAAGCAGAGTTGCAACGACATCTTTTTTTGAAATTACATTTTTGATTTGAGTGTCAAATGTGATATTTTTTTCATTTCTCAGAATTTCTTGTTGGGTTGGTGGAGCAGCTGGCAATTGGGCAACCAATTCCTCCTTTGGTTTGTCCATGAATCGCACAATGAAAATTGGCACAATGAAAATCAAAGCCAGAGCTCCAAAAATGTATAATTTTTGTTTTGAATTGAAACGGGCGTAGAGATTTTTTATGGTTGAAAGATGAGGCACAACGCTCAGTGTGCTTGAATTCTCAGTTCTTGCTGTTTTTTTTGTTTTGATTTTTTGCCAAATTTCACCAGAGCTTTTGATGGCGAATTGAGCCACTCTCTTGATTGTTGGAATAAATTTTTTGCCAAAATCTTGAAGATTTGATTTTAATGATTGTTTTTCTGCTTCAATTTTGCCATTTCCTCTGTGAATTTCAATTATTTCCTCTTGGTATTCCAATTCTTCTGTGATGACTGAAGAAATTTCCGTTTTTCGAAGGTCAATGGACTCACCATGCTGTTTTTGTTGTTGCTCCATCTTGGCTCGACGCAGTTTCTCTTTGAAACTCATTTCATA
This sequence comes from uncultured Bdellovibrionales bacterium, assembly GCA_964452415.1. Classification (GTDB taxonomy): domain Bacteria; phylum Patescibacteriota; class Minisyncoccia; order Moranbacterales; family GWC2-37-73; genus UBA12068. The sequence goes on along the minus strand of CAYVME010000004.1, from coordinate 15,106 downwards.
TTTGCTGAGCGGACTGTTTTCGATTTCAGCTTCAATTTCAATCTCTTGGAATTCTTCTTTCTCGGGCTCATCATTGATTTGAACTTGAATTTTTTGCTGAATTTCAATTCTTTCCAGTTCTTCCTTTTTGGCAATTTTTGCTTGCTCGGCGAGAGCTATTTTTTCTTGTTGCAATCGAATTTCTTCCAATTCTCTTTGCTCGGCAAGTCGTTGTTCATTTTCAATTTCTTCAAGCACTCGTTGTTCTTCGAGTCTCTTTTTTTCTTCAGCTTCAATCTCGGCCAAGCGAGCTTGCTCCTGAATTCTGAGTTCGCGTTTTTTTGCTAGTTGTTTTTTATACAAAGACCAGCGTTTGCGGATCTCATTTTTGGTTACGAAGACTGCCTGTGTTATTTTTTCCTTGGCCAAATCTTTGTATAGGCTCAATTGAGGGTTTGCTTCTGGGATACTTGAGCTTGCTTCTCCTTGAATGTATATGTGTCCGGTTTTTTTGTCAGTATATCCTGATTCCTCAAGAATTTCCTCGCTTTCTTCAAAAAGATCTTTTTGAATGTCAATTTCTGGCGCAGAAGAATTGGCGAAAGTTTTTTCACTGAAAACATTGGTGGTGCTGAGGATTTTTTTTCTGGAAGCTTTTTTTGTTGTAGGTTCTGGAACTGTTTCATTCATTTCCACAACCATCGAAGCAATCATTTCCATTTGATTGGAAAGTGCGGTTCTGAGGAATTGCACAAATTTCTCACCTTCATGTCTTTGAAAATTTTTCTTGATCTCCAAAATTGGAAGAATGTGAAAAATATCTTCCGATGTTATCAAGAGTCGATCATTTTTTTCAAGTCTTCCACTGGAAACATTGATGAAGGTTTTGAGTGGATGTGGCTCGGGCAAGTCTGAAGCCAAACCCTCGCTTATCTCAGAAAGAATCTGTTTTCTGTAGAGAAAGATTTTGGCATTTCCGGAAACACTGAAATGGGCATTATTTTTTTCGAGCACGCAAATTGCTGCGTTGATTTTGCCGAGCCATTGAACGATGCCTTGTTTGGCAAGCTCACTGAGAGCCAAATTGACTTTGTGAAGGGCGCTGTCCAAGCTTTCGGTCACCGGTCTTTTGGGATTTGCGTAGTATTCTTTCTTGAGCACAGATGTCAGGAAGTTAACAATGTAGGCTGATTCTTGAGAGTATTCTTTTATCTCAAAAAAGCCAACCAATGAGCCAAGAGGTTGTTGATAGATGTTTTCAGGGAGATATTCAAAAAGTTCCACATATGGCTTTAATGCGGAATTATTTACAACCAAAACGGGGGAAATTGTTTTTTCCAGATCTTTTAGCACATTTTTATCTTTATTGTCATTTTCTGCAGATTCGGTTTTTTTGTTGAGCATAAGACTCGAGGAATAAACCTTAAATCCTTCATATATATAATATAGTAAATTTGCCTCAAATGCAATTTCTTCTTAACAGCACAAATCTTAATGTTTACTTTTGAAATTATTGATTGTATAATGGTAATAATAATGATGAAATAACTAATTTTTTCAAGAAATCTTGTGAGCAAGGCTCATTGGAATTTCTGTCTCTGGATATGTCTGAAATCCTGGAATCGCTTTTTGGCTCTAAGGCTAAAACAAGAGTAATGAGGTTCTTTCTTCTGAATTCCGAAAAAGAATTCAATGTTGCCGAAGTGGCGAAAAAGAACATGTTGGCAGTGGCTTCAGTCAGAAAAGAGATAAATGAATTCAAAAAGATAAAATTCTTGAATGAAAAAGTGAAAAAAGGTTCAAAATATTATGTGCTGAATCCAGATTTTTGCTATTACGATGAACTTAAGAGTTTGTTTGCGAAATCAGCATCTTCTCCTGAATCAAAAAGTCTTTCAAGGTTGAAAAATATTGGAGATGTGAAGTTGGCATTGATCAGTGGAGTTTTTCTCAATCATCCAAAGAGCAAAGTCGACATGGTTATTGTGGCCAACAATGTGAGTCGTGGAAAATTGAAAAGTGTGATGAGTATCCTTGAAGCGGAAATTGGAAAAGAGGTCAGTTTTGTCCTCATGAACAGTGAGGAATTCAAATATCGCCTCGACATGTTGGACAGGTTCTTGCTTGATTTCATGGAGGGGACACATCAAGTTCTCATTGACAAAATCCCAGGCTTGAAAAGAATGATCCTTGGAAGAAAAAAATACTAGGGCTACGAAGGCGAGAAAGTTTTAGGATTTACGCAATTGCTCGACTATTTTCCTTTTTGGCACGCTTTTGTAAAAAATACTCAATTTACAAAAGCTCCGATTCACTGTCGTTGCATATGGGCCAAAAAGAAAAATAGTCTCACATTGCTAACTGAAAGTGTAAATCCCGAATAAAACAAATTTAAAAATCCAAAAAAATATCTTGAAGATTGGGGTTTGTGATTTGTTTGATATTTGTATTTTGGTTGCTGTGTCTTTAAGTTTTAACAAAAATAAAATTCTATGTCATCAACTCTTATTTTTATCGTTTTGATTGTTGTTCTTGCTGCCATTGTGTGGCTTGTTTTTGATTTGAAAAAGAGTGTGGTGGCAGGCGCAGACAACAAGGAAGAGAAAGAGAAGATGACAGCGATTCTGGAGCGACTTCGAAATTTGAGTGAGCAGAATCATCAAATGAGAACCGAAATTGACACCAAATTGACTGAAGCTCGGCGTTCGACAACTGAACACATGCGCGACACAATTGAAACAGTGAAGGGAATCACGGGGCAATCGGCCAAATTGATTGGGGATGTGACGGAAAAACTCACCAAACTGGATGAAACAAACAGGCAAGTGGTGAACTTTTCAGCTCAGCTTCAAAATCTGCAGGACATTTTGAAAAATCCAAAACAAAGAGGAGTTTTGGGCGAATATTTCTTGGAAGAAACCTTGAAGAATGTTTTGCCACCAAATTCATATCAAATGCAATATCCACTTGGCCGAAGTGAGAAAACCGACAAGGATTTGATTGTGGATGCAGTTGTTTTTGTGAAAGACAAAATAATCCCAGTGGACTCGAAATTCTCCTTGGAAAACTATGAAAGAATTTTGACTTCAACTGATGCAACTGACAGAGAAAGATTGGAAAAAATCTTCAAGCAGGATTTGAAAAATCGTATTGATGAAACTTCAAAATATATTCGTCCAGAAATGGGAACTATGGATTTTGCTTTCATGTTTATTCCTTCTGAAGCTATTTATTATGACTTGCTGGTGAATAAGGTTGGAACCGGCGCAGTCAACACTCGAGACCTCATTGAGTATGCCTTTCAAGATAAGAAAGTTATCATTGTTTCGCCAACTTCATTTTTGGCCTATTTGCAAACGGTTCTTCAGGGACTTCGCGCTTTTCAAATTGAAGAAAATGCCAAAGAGATTAGGGCTAATGTTGAAAAGCTTGGTAAACACATTTTGATGTATGAAGAATATCTCAAGAAGCTTGGTGGTTCTCTTGGGACAACCGTTAATCATTTCAATGTTGCATACAAGGAGCTTGGCAAGATTGACAAGGATGTTGCCAAAATTGCTGAAAAAGAAAAATCAATTGAACCAATCACGCTTGAGAAACCGCATGAACTTTCCTAATAATTCAGTTTTTAGCATAACAGGAAATAAAAAATAAATGTCTATCATTGAAAAGATAAAAATAAAATTTCGGCACTATTTTTCGCAAGAATTTTTTCGAAGCGCACTGGTGCAATGGGTTCTTATTGGTGCGCTGATCATAAACTTTGCAAATTGGGGATTGATTGCATATTTCATCCGACCAGTTGATTTTCCTATAATTCTTCATTATAATGTATACTTCGGAGTTGATGTGATTGGTGCTTGGTGGCAAGTCTATTTTTTGCCTCTAATTGGCCTTTTAATTCTCTCCGTTAACACGATTCTGGGTTTTTTGTTCTATCAACAAAAAGAAAGAATTGTGGCTCATTTGCTTGTTTTTGCTGTTTTTATTGTTCAAATCTGCATTTCTATTGCAGTAGCAAGCCTGCTTTTGATTAATTATTGATATTTTCAATTTGAAGTAAGCTCCCGCAGAATGAAATTTTTTGAAAAAATGAGAAGTTTTTTGTTTCACCCGTTCCCTTCCTTGGCACGCTTCGCAATCAGGAACTATGATTGCTTGCTCGTCCTCGCTGTCGCTGTGGATGGCCTCGAAAGAAAACAGGTTCACAAAAAATAATATTTTATTCTGCAGTCGCTTAATTTATTTTTTTCTTATGTTTGAATTTCCAAGTCCAAAGGTTACAGATCCAAAACAAAGAAGAATTCAAAGAAGTCTGGAAGTCATTCCGGGAATTTTGACATGGGTCACCTTGATTGGAATGTTGGTTCTTTCTTTCGTGCTTCCAATTTGGATTGCAGTTTTCATTATCATGTTTGATATCTATTGGATCTATCGAACAATTTTTATCACTTATTATTCCGTGAAGGCATATAATAAATTGCAAAATGGAAAAAAAATCAATTGGTGGGAGCGGTGTCAAAATGTTGAGAATCCAAATAAATATTTGGAATTGATTTCTGAAAAGCTGAACTCATTTCAAGAAAGCTTGAAGGAAATGACTATCGGAAGCGAGCGAAGAAAAATTAAGGGAGAAATTTCAAGACTGAAAGAGCATCAAAAAGATGTGATTAAAATTGCCCAGTCTGGACATGAAATTTTGGATTGGAGAAAGATTGTGCATGTGGTTCTTTTGCCAACTGCCAATGAACCAGCGGATGTTATTGAACCTGCAATTCAGGCAGTGGCTGACAGCAATTTTCCAAATCAGCAAATAATAATCCTTTTGGCGACAGAGGAACGCGAAAATGAGGAAAATCGATTGGAAAAAGTGAATTATCTCCAAGACAAATTCAAAGGAGTTTTCAAGGATTTTTTGGTGACCACCCATGAAGTTCAGGATAATGAAATGAAATGCAAAGCTTCAAATGCAACCTATGCGGCCAAGAAATTGATGACATATCTGGACGAGCGAGAAATTGATTACAAGAGAGTTGTTTTTTCAAATTTCGATTGTGACAGTGTTTGTCATAGTGAATACTTCGCTGCGCTCACTTATGCATACATAACCGACCCAAAGCGCTTGCAACGCTCATATCAGCCGTTGCCAATGTATCACAACAACATTTGGGACACGAATGCCTTTGTGCGAGTTATTGTGACTGGATCTTCTTTTTGGCATATGTTTCAAAGCACGCGCGTGCAGATGGTGACTTTTTCTTCGCACTCTGAACCTTTTGATACTTTGGTCAATGTGAATTTTTGGCCGTTGGACATGATCAGTGAGGATTCAATTATATATTGGAAATGCTTCACATACTATCATGGGGATTACAAAGTGGTTCCGATTTATCTGCCGATATCTTTGGATGCAGTTTTGGCTGAAACTTATTGGAAAACGATCAAGAATCAATACAAGCAAAAACGCCGTTGGGCATATGGAATTGAAAACTTTCCTGTGATTATGCGAGCACTTTGGCCAGACAAAACGATTAAATTGAGAAAGAAATTGGGAATTGCTTTTGAAATGCTCGAAGGTCATCATTCATGGGCAACCTCGGCTTTCATTTTGGCGCTTTTGGGATGGCTTCCGCTCATCTTTGGTGGACCCGAGTTCAATCAAAGTGTGTTGGCGCACAATCTGCCTTTCATGACAAGATATTTGATGACAATAGCCATGAGTGGCTTGGTGATCTCAATGTTTCTCAGTTTTGTGCTTTTGCCACCACGGCCTGCCAGATATGGCAAGAAGAGATATATCTATATGTTTTTGCAATGGTTCTTGGCTCCGATAATTGCGCCGACTCTTGGAGCAATTCCAGCTATTGATTCTCAAACCAGGATTTTATTCAAGCAATATTTTGGTGAATTTTGGGTTACGGACAAGATTCGTAAAAAATAGAAAACACTTGGCCTATGAATCATGAAATGTTCTGGCTGCCACTTTTTGTCTCATTTGCAATTTCAGCTTTTCTTCTTTCGTTGATTATTTTTTTTGGAAGATTTCTTGTGCTTCCTGATAAACGAAAATCCAAAAGACACCTGCATAGAGCTGGAATTTTGCGCTTCGGAGGAATTGCTATAATTGTTTCTTTTGTTTCAGTTCTTGTTTTGGATAAAAATTTGATCATAACTCAGCCATTGATGGCGGTTTTGATTGCTTCATTTTTAATCCTTGTTATTGGAGTCGTTGATGATGTGAAGCAGTTGTCTTGGAGGGAGCAATTGTTTTTTCAATTTTTCATTGTTATTTTTGTGTATATCATGGGGGTCAGGTTGGACTATGTGACCAATCCATTTGGTGGAATTTTTTTGTTGGATGGTTTTTTCTGGCAAGGTGTGGGCTTGGTTTTTTCTGTGGCCTGGATTGTTTTTCTTATGAATGCAATGAATTGGGTTGATGGTGTCGATGGCGCAAGCAGCGGAATTGCAATCATTGGAGTTGTGACAATTTTCTTTTTGAGTCTGAGACCTGAGGTTAATCAGCCCCCAGTTGCCATTATTTGCGCAGCCTTGATTGGATCAATTTTGGCTTTTTTGTTTTTGAATTTTTATCCCGCCAAAGTCTTGGCTGGAACAAGTGGATCAATGTTTATGGGTTTTATCTTGGGGATAACTGCGATTTTTTCCGGAGCCAAGATCGCCACAACCCTTTTGGTTCTGGCTGTGCCAATTATTGATGCCATTTGGGTTATTGGTGAGAGGCTCAAAGCAGGGGATTCGATTTTTTCACCCGACAAGCGCCACTTGCATTTCAGGCTTTTGGATCTTGGTTGGTCAGTGAAAAAGATTTGTTTTTTTTATTATCTGGTTACTGCTGTGGTTGCATTTATTGCACTCAACACGAGAGCTATGGGCAAATCCCTGACATTATTGCTGGTGGCTCTTATTATGCTTGGCGTGTATACATTCATTAAAAGAAAAACTGCGGCTTTTGAGAAATAATCTATGTTTGATTTTAGAAAAAATAAAAAATATATTTTGTCGGTTGCGGTTATTCTTTTGTCTTTATTTTCCGTACTTTTTTTTAGGCAAGAAAAAAATAAGGATGGGGCAGTGAATTTCAGTATTGGTGGAGAAATTTTCAAGGTTGAGGTTGTTTCTGAAAGGCATGATCTTGAAAAGGGTCTAGGAGGAAGGGATGGATTGTGCTTGTCTTGTGGAATGCTTTTCAAATTTTCAAATCCGGGAAAACATGCTTTTTGGATGAAAGACATGAAATTTCCGATCGATATTATTTGGATTTTTGAAAATAAAATTGTTCATCTTGAAAAAAATGTCTCGCCATCACTCATTGGAACACTCGTTTCTCTTCAGGATGCTGATTCGGTGCTGGAAATTAATGCAGGAATGTCTGATAAACTAAAGCTCGAAATAGGGGATGAGGCTAGTTTTTAGCTTGTTAGGCTTTAGCTTCTTGGTTTAAAAATAAAAAAGTTGATAGATATCACAAAACCCCGCTTTTGCGGGGTTTCATGATATCTATCAGTAAGGAACGAAAGTATACTTAAGTTTCTAATTTTTGTCTTACAGTGAGGTTACACGAGCAGAATATTTTTCAAGATTCTTGAGCTGTCTTTCATTAAGAGTTTTGGATTTTTCGATGGCCTTGGAAACTGAATCTTTTGAAAATTCTACAGAAGTTCCAACATTAACTCCACCTTTATGTCTAACAGTTTTTCGTAGGTAATCTTCGATATAGATCTTGTGTTCTTTTGTTAAGGATGAATCCTGGTTTTTTTCAAGATAGTTTGCAGTCGCTCTGCGAGCAAGAACAGTCAAGCCGTCTCCTTTGCCTGCAGTTTCAACAAATGAACCTTCAGTTTCCTTGCTTGTAGCAGCAGAAGAAACTTCTTGTGTACCATCTTTGTCGACGGTAGTAGCGGTTGTTGTCTTTGTATCATTTTCAGAAGCAACTTCAACTGTAGTTTCGTCGCTGTTGGCAACTTCCTCAGCTGTTTCATCGGTTACGATTGGAGAATCTGTTCTTTTTGAATATGAATAAATTCCGCCAGCAATAACGATAACAATTGCAACACTCACAATGATTCGAAGATTATCTTGAAACCATCTTTTGAATTCTTCAACTTTTTCGTTTTTTTGTTCTGGTGTGTATTCTTCCATTGTTAGTTCACCTTCCTTTCTAGCGTGTTCATGTGCCTGGGGCACAGAACGGTTAGTGTGTTAATTTTCAAAGGGCGCTTTCGTTGAAGCATTGCTTGCTTTAAATGACTCCTGTCACTTGTTGCTAGCAAATTCTTCCTTTAGTCTTTTTATTGTATCCTAGGCAAATTTGAGCGTCAACTAGACAAAAAGCGTGTTTTTTGTCGTAATACGGGGTCAAAAATAAAAGAGATGTTTGATGAATTGAGCGTATAAATATAAAAATAATAACACTGACTATGTGGATACTTATCAATAATTTTAAATTTGAAATTATTAATTTGAAATGAATTTTAAAATTTTAAAATGTTAGATGATAGAATTGTTAAGCTAAAAATTGTTCGTTGTTGGTGTGAAATTTATAGGAGTATTTTTTAAAAAACTTAAAAAATTAATTTTAACCCTAAATCAAGAAAAATTAACTACTTATTAGTGAAATATATTTTTAGTGACTATGTATATACAATAGGATATGATGCAATTAAAATGGTACTTAAATACTAATTTAAAATTTCAAATTTCAAATTTCAAATTTTATTGTACTGTGGATAACTTTTTTGCATTGCTTTTTATTTTATAAGTACTATAATTAAGTTAAGGAAAAAAGTTTTCCGAAACTTAAAAACAAAATTTAAAAAATAAAAATAATTTGCTCAGATAAAAATTTCTAGCACTTCGAAGTTGGTTTCACTTTTTTGATTAAGAAGAAATTCAAATTAAAAAAGTGGAACAAACAAGTTCTGCTTGATATTTGAAAAAAGCAAATTTCTGAAAGGAGGTGTTTTACCATGGCAGTTAAAAAAGCAAAGAAAGCTGTAAAAAAGACAGTTAAAAAAGTTGCTAAAAAAGCAGTTAAAAAAGTTGCAAAAAAAGCAGTAAAGAAAGCAACAAAGACTGTGAAAAAAGCAGTTAAAAAAGCAACTACTAAAAAAGTTGTTAAAAAAGCTAAAAAAGTAGCAAAGAAGAAAAAATAACTATCCTCTTTGAATACATGTTTTTATAATTTATCTTCATCGTAAGTTAAGATATATCAACAAACTAAAAACCACCAATTTGGTGGTTTTTAGTTTGCCAGACACTAAGAATTGTTTTTTGCCTTGCCTGTTTCCTTTCTCGGCACGCTTCGCAATTGGGAGTTATAATTGCTCACTAAGAGCTCGCTGTCGCTCACTATAGTCTCGAAAGAAAACAGTCAAGGCAAGCTCTAATATTTTTAAATATTAAAAAAATATTTTGCAAATTCTCCATTTTCCTGAGAGATCTTTTGTGAATGTTGCTTTTGCTTTCGGTAAAACATCCTTGATAAGTTTTCCCAATGAAGTTTTTTGTTCTGGACTGAACTCAAGAAATGTAACGACTAGTAACTGTTTGCTGATGATTTGTATTTTTTTTATCTGCTCTAATAATTCCCTGTAGTGCTTGAGTCCTGCCTCTGGAGAGTATAGCGCTGATCTCGGTTCAAATTTTTTGACATCAATTGGAGCTGAAGAATAAATTTCTTTTGAGAGATAGGGGAGGTTAGCTAGGATAATTAGCTTCTCAGACTTTAGCTTTTTAATTTTGCTGAACATTGGCTCAAGAAGACTTCCGTGTAGGAATTTTATTTTTTTATCAACACTATTTAACTTTGCATTTTTTTTGGCAATTTTCAGCGCATCTTTGCTGATGTCTGTTGCATAATAGTTTGCAACTTGCAGCTTACAGTCTTCAGTTTTTTCCAGTTCATTTGCAATCGAAACAATGATGCAGCCACTACCAGTACCGACATCGATAACGGTAATAGCAACTTTCGACTTTTGACTTTCGACTTTTGACTCACTGAGTGCAAGCTCAACCATCAATTCTGTTTCAGGTCGTGGCACGAGGGTGTGTTTGCTTACAATAAAATCCAAGCCATAAAATTCTTTGTGTCCAAAAATGTGAGCAATAGGCTCACTCTTGGCTCTGCGCGCAACATTTTTTTTGATTTTTGTCTCTTGAATCTTGGTTATGGTTTGATTTGGATAAGTTAAAACAAACTCTCTTGTTTTGCCAAGAGAGTGTGCAATTATGAGCTCAAGATCAAAGTAATCAATCTTGCCAGTATATTTTTTTGTAATTTCTTGGATGGTCATGATGCTTTAGTTTGAGCCAGATGACATCTTGAGTTTGATATCTTCTTCTCGAAGCGCTTCCAATATTGGATCAAGCGCACCATTCAAGATGCCTTCGATGTTGCTCCATGATTGTTTGATGCGGTGATCTGTGATTCTATCCTGTGGATAGTTATATGTTCTGATTTTTTCACTTCTATCTCCAGTTCCGACTTGGCTTTTGCGAGCATCTCCAAGTTCCTTGGCTTTTCTTTCTTCTTCAGCCTGAAGAAGTCGTGATCGCAAAACTTTCATGGCTTTGTCCTTGTTTTTTAGTTGAGATTTTTCATCCTGACAGGAAACCACAACTCCAGTTGGAATGTGGGTGATGCGCACGGCGCTCTTGGTGGTGTTTACTGATTGACCTCCTGGTCCAGATGAACAGAACGTGTCAATCCGAAGATCGTTGTCACTAATGACCAAGTCGACCTCTTCAGCTTCAGCCAAAACTGCCACTGTTGCAGTTGAAGTGTGAATCCTTCCTTGTTTTTCAGTTTCAGGAATTCTTTGCACTCGGTGCACTCCAGATTCAAATTTCATTTTTTGATAGACAGGATTTGAAGCACTTCCATTGATTTCAAAAACAACTTCTTTGAATCCGCCAAGTTCAGTGCGGTTTGAATTCATCACTTCAATTTTCCAGCCGTTGTTTTCAGCGAATTTCGAATACATGCGAAAAAGAGAAGCTGCAAAAAGTGCGCTTTCATCTCCTCCGGCCCCACCTCGAATTTCCACGATGATATTTTTGTCGTCATTGGGATCCTTGGGCAAAAGCAAAACCTCAATTTCTTTTTCAAGCTGCGACAAGCGAGCTGAGAGCTCAATATTTTCATCCATGGCCATCTGTTTCATTTCGGGATCTTCATCGGTATTGATGATTTCAGCATTGCCTTTCATTCCTGAGTGGATTTTTTCAAGTTCCTCAATTTTTCCAACCATCTCTGCAAGCTCAGATTGACGTTTGCCAAGAGTGGCCATTTTTTTTGGATCAGTAAGAATCTCCGGACTGCTAAGTTCGGCTGTGATATCCTGGTATTCTTTTTTAATGGCTTCTAATTGAGTATTCATACCCGGTAGTATTAATTCAAATGGGCTTTGCCCTTATTTATATCTTACGCTTATCTATATCTAGGTGGTTGCCATTGCAAAGCATGTCTTCGATAGTGATATTTTTGAATTTTCACTACCGGGCATAGCTATTGGATTATATGGGATTTCTTCCTCATTGTAAAGATAAAAAAGAAGCTCACCGTGAGCTTCTTTTTGAAGAATATTTTTCCAGGGTTACTTTTTTGCTTGTTTCTTTTCCTTGACTGCTTTTGGTTTTGCAACAGCTTTTTTGGCTGCAGCTTTTTCTGCAAGTTTTTTGAAGCGATCAACGCGTCCAGTTGTATCCAAAACTTTCTTTTTCCCAGTATAGAAAGGATGACATGCTGAGCAGATTTCAACATTCGTTTCTTTGATTGTTGAGCCTGTTGAAAGAGTTGCTCCGCAAGAACAAACTATTTTGGCGTCACTGTGATACTCTGGATGAATTTTCTTTTTCATATGATTTGTCGTTAAAACTCAATTAATATGGTTTGCTTGGAATTTGTACTCAGAAAGCCTAACACGGTAAAGGAAAATTGACAAGGGGTAAGGCCTGCGGTATACTGTCTCTTGTATTGTTAATTAAGAAAAAACATACTTTTTCCAGCTAGTCCTGTCCCAAAAGATTGGGATTTCTAGCTAAAATAGGGGAAAAGTAGGTGATCGGGTCGCTTTTGGGCGATTTGATATAAAGGAAAGCTCGAGTCAGGTATGCTCCTTTTGGGAGAGATTTGATGGGCAAAAATTATGCAAAATGAAGAAAAGCAGGCAATTGAGCCTGAAAAAGAGGTAAAAGAAGGACGAGAAAACTATTTCGTTTCTCTTGATGCGTCTAAAATCCAGCAAAGTCTTGAAGAAATGATGAAGGCTGGTGTGCATTTTGGTCACCAAAAAGCTCGCAGAAACCCAAAAATGGACGAATACATTTTCACCACCAGAAAAGGAATTAACATCCTTGATCTTCAAAAGACTGACGAAAAGATTCGTGAAGCTCTTGAATTCATCAAAAGCATCAAAAAAAGCGGAAAAAACATTCTTTTTGTTGGAACAAAGATTCAAGCTAAGGACCTTGTGAAAGACATTGCCATTGCTTTGAATATGCCATATGTTTGCGAAAGATGGCTTGGTGGAACATTTACAAACTTCAAGGTTATCCGCGGACGAACTCGATATTTGACTGACAGTGAGGGAATGCTTGCTCGAGGAGAATTCAAGAAATATACAAAATTTGAGCAAATGAAGAAGATTGAAGAGCTTGAAAAAATGGAAAAAAGAATGGGTGGAATCAAAAACATGACTGATCTTCCAGGAGCAATTTTTGCTGCAAGCATCAAAGAAGACAGCTTGGCAATAACTGAGGCTAAGAAGATGGGGATTCCTGTGATTGCAATTGCTGATACTAATGTTGATCCATCAATCGTGGACTTTCCAATTCCAGCAAATGACGATGCAATTTCTTCACTTCGTTTGATTCTTGCTTACACCTATAAAGCAATTCAAGAAGCTTAATATAAAAAATAAATTTATAATTTTAAATTTATAATTTTAAGTTTAAAATTATTGAACCTGCATGTTTGAATTAGTAAAAAAAATCAGAGAAAGAACTGGTGCTGGAATGGTTGCGATCAAAAAAGCTGTTGATGAGGCTGGTGGAGACGAGGAAAAGGCAATTGAAATCCTCAGAAAACAAGGAGATAGCAAGGCTGCCAAGAAAGCTGATCGTGTGACCAAGGAGGGTGTGGTTGTTTCCTATGTTCACTCGAACAAAGTTGGCGCTTTGGTGAAATTGCTTTGCGAAACTGATTTCGTGGCTCGCAACGAAGAATTTGTGGCCCTTGCTAAAGATATCGCAATGCACATTACTGCTATGAGTCCAAAGTTTATCAAACCGGAAGATGTGCCAGTTGAACTTGTTGAAAAAGAGAAGGAAATTTGGCGAGCTCTTTTGGAAACCGAGAAAAAACCAGCTGAAATGATTGAAAAAATCATGGTTGGAAAAGAGAAAAAATTCAGAGAGGAATCAGCGCTTCTCACGCAAGCTTTTGTGAAAAATCCTGAAATCACAATCAATGAATTGATTGTGTCAGCCATTGGAAAGATGGGTGAGAAAATTGAAGTTGGTGAAATTTCTCGCATTGAACTGTAGACCCTGATTGCTGATTTGATCCGATTAAATTTAGGATAAAGTATATGTATAAATATTCAGTTCGTGTGTATAGTTGGGAGCCAGCTCGGCTTTGCAAAAGCGAGCTTGAATTCAAAGTTGGGGAGGCGATTGTGGTCAAGGAAGACTCTGCCAGTGAAATTGCATATATTGAAGATGGTGGGGGTATTGCAAGTAAAGAGAAAGTCACTGTCATTGTTCGAAGAGCAACCCAGAGAGATTTGGATGCGCTGGCCAAGAATGACGAGAAAAAGGCTGAGATCCTGAAGACAAGCAAAATTGAAATCAAAAGACTTGCACTTAACATGAAACTTGTGGATGTGCACATTAGTCTTGATGGAAGCAATGCCGTCATTCTTTTCACGGCCGATGAAAGAGTTGATTTTCGAGAGTTAGTGAAGAATCTTTCAAGAATTTTTCATCGCTCTGTTCGTATGCACCAGGTTGGTTCTCGGGATGAGGCCAGGAAACTTGGCGGATGCGGAGTTTGCGGAAGAGATCTTTGCTGTCTGAGGTTTCCCGGATCTTTGCCCAGCATTTCAATTGACATGGCACGCGTTCAGCAAGTTGCGCATCGCGGAAGTGATCGAATTTCTGGGGTTTGCGGAAGACTTATGTGTTGTCTTTCATATGAAGCTGGTCAATATCAACAAATGTTGGTGGGTATGCCAGAAGTTCACTGCTCAGTGAGAACCAAGGATGGAAAAGGTGAGGTTATCGAATTGAATGTATTGACTGGAGATGTTAAGATAAGAATGGCTGAAGGTGGAATTGTGGTTGTGAAGAAAGAAGCGCTACTTTAATTTTTTCAAACTTTTTGCATGTTGAATTATATCTTACCACCAATAATTATTATTATCAGTGTTTCAATACTGATAATGTTTCTTTTTCGTAAAGTTGAAAAAATGCCAGCGCATGAAATTCTTTCGGATGAAGAAGATGGAAATGGCAACAAACAGAAAGTGAAAATATTCTCAATGGCGGGAGAGTTTTTGTTGAAATTCATGGAAAGAATGATGCATCGATCAAAATTGTGGTCGCTCAAATTTCATAATGTTAGCAATGTTTGGTTTCAGCGAATTCGAGAAAAGAGACAGAGAAGTGAGCGGATTGCAAAAGAGGCATTGGAGAAAGATGTTCAAAATGGAAATGGCATGGAACAGGATAATTCTAATGTTGTAGGGAGCAAAGACAATCTTTTGTTGCAAGATAAAGGACCTCGTCCAATGGTTAGTGCTGGAGCAACCATGCCACAGAAAAAGGCTGTGATGGAAAAGAACAAGCTGGAGGAAGCTCTTATCCGAAGGATTGCGATAAATCCAAGGGATATTGAAGCTTATGAGAGACTTGGGGATTATTATATGGAAAGTGAAAATTCAAGAGATGCCTTGGAATGTTTCAAGCAAGTGCTCAGACTTAGCCCAACTCATCACAAAGCTCGTCTGAGAATCAGAAGACTTGAAAGAATGAAATAGATAGTATAGAATATAAGAATGTTGTTTTGCCACCCTAGCTCAATGGTAGAGCTACTGTTTTGTAA
>CAYVME010000003.1:177-52434 GCA_964452415.1 uncultured Bdellovibrionales bacterium | reverse complement strand
TGACTTTGATGGAGACCAAATGGCTGTGCATGTTCCTTTGACTGATCAGGCTCGCGATGAAAGCGCAAACATCATGCTTTCTTCAAAGAACTTGCTCAAACCTGCTTCTGGAGAACCGATTGCAGTGCCTTCAAAAGACATCGTACTTGGAATATATTTTATTACTCATATCAAAGCTGGTGTTAAAGGCGAAGGAAAAATTTTCGCGACTGAAGAAGAAGCGATCATTGCATATCAACTTGGACATATTGCAGTTAATGCAAAAATAAAAGTTGATATTGACGGAAAAATTTTGGAAACATCTGCCGGAAGAATCATGCTTAATGATATTTTGCCTGCTGAACTTCGTTTTGTTAATGAAGAATTGACCCAAAAAGAAATCAAGCAATTGGTAGCTCAGATTCTTCGAATGAAAGGACAGGAAGAAACTGCTGCTTTTATTGATCGCATCAAATCACTCGGATTTAAAATGGCTGGACGATCTGGAATCAGTTGGGGAATGGATGATCTTAAGCAATCACCAGTGAAGAAAGAAGCGATGATTAAAGCTGAAGCTGAAGTTGCGACAATCAATCAACAATACGCGATGGGACTTTTGACTGAGGAAGAAAGAAAGAACCGCGTGATTGAAATTTGGAATCGCACGAAAAATGTAATTGCTGATGCTGTTAAAGCTTCACTCGACAAAGAAGGAACCGTTTACACTTTGGTGCATTCCAAAGCTCGAGGGTCTGAATCAGTTGTGGTGCAGATGATGGGTATGAAAGGACTTGTGGCTGGACCAACCGGTGAAACGATTGAATTGCCAGTAAAAAGCTCCTTTAAAGAAGGTTTCAATGTTTTGGAATATTTCATTTCAACTCATGGAGCCCGAAAAGGTATGGCTGACACAGCTCTTCGAACTGCGACTGCTGGATATTTGACTCGAAGACTCGTGGATGTTTCTCAGGACATCATTGTTCGTGAGGAAGATTGCATGGATACAGAAGGAGCATACATGTACAGAGAAGATTCTGATCGAGTTGGACAAAGTTTTGCGGTTCGTGTTGAGGGAAGATATCTTGTTGAAGATGTGATTGATCCAACAACCAAAAAAGTTATCGTGAAAGCCCGAACTTTGGCGAATAAAGAAGATGGATTGGCTGTTGAAGAAGCTAAAGTTGAAAAAGTTAAAATCCGAAGCGTGGTTACTTGCAAAAGCAAGCGAGGAATTTGTCAGCATTGCTATGGTGTTGATCTTGGAAGAAGTGAATTGGTCAAGATCGGACAAGCAGTTGGTGTTGTTGCCGCTCAAGCCATTGGTGAGCCTGGAACACAGCTAACCATGCGTACCTTCCATACTGGAGGTGTTGCGGGTGGATCTGACATCACACAAGGTCTTCCTCGAGTCGAAGAAATTTTTGAATGTCGTCCTCCAAAGGGTGAAGCCATGATTTCTGAAGTTGATGGAAAGATCATCGACATCGTTAGCGAAAACAAGAAAACAGTGACTGTGAAAATTGAAACCACTGAAGGAGAAGTTGTGGAATATCAAGTTCCTTCCGAATCAACATTGGTTGTTTCAAAGGGACAATTGATTGGAAAGGGAACTCAATTCAATGAAGGACACATCGATCTCAAAAAACTTTTCGAAACCATGGGGCAAGAAGCAATTCAACGCTATGTTATCGGTGAAGTTAAAGAAATCTATGCTGCTCAAGGAGAACCTCTTCAAGACAAGCATGTGGAGGTTATCATTCGCCAAATGCTTTCTCGAGTGAAAGTGATCGAAGCTGGTGATACTGATCTTTTGCCTGGTGATATCGTTGAAAAAGATCAATTTGAAGAATCAAACCGAGAAGCCTTGGCTGCTAAGGAAGAAATCGCAACCGGTGAACAACTCATCATGGGAATCACCAAGGTTGCTCTTTCAACCGAATCATTCCTTTCAGCTGCATCCTTCCAAGAAACTGCTCGCGTCCTCATTAATGCTGCAGTAACAGGAAAAGATGATCATCTTCGAGGATTGAAAGAAAATGTTATTATTGGTCGATTGATTCCAGCTGGAACAGGATACCGAAAATAAGCCCAAAAGTAAAGTTCGCTAGCTTTCTCTAGCGGTATGGAAACGGAAAACACTTCGCTTTGGCGAGGTGTTTTTTGTTTTGTTTGAAGCAAGACTGGGGGTTATCCACACCAACACTCTTGCAGTGATAAAGTAACAGTGATACAATAGCATTATTGAAAAACTTGTGACCGAAATTAATAAAAAATAAAATGAAAAAAGAAAAAACACAAAAAATAAAAGCACCGATTCCAGTTGAGGTCATAGAGCAGAAAATTTATTTGATCAGGGGGAAGAAGGTGATGCTTGATAGTGATCTTGCATTTCTATATGGAGTTAGTACTAAAGTGTTGAATCAAGCAGTGAAAAGAAATAGCGAAAGATTTCCAGGTGACTTTATGTTTCAATTTGGCAAGGAAGATATCTTAAACTTGAGGTCACAATTTGTGACCTCAAGTTGGGGTGGCGCAAGAACATTGCCATATGTATTTACAGAACAAGGAGTAGCAATGCTTTCGGGTGTGTTGAAGAGCAAGAGGGCAATTGAGGTTAATGTTCAGATAGTAAGGACTTTCGTGAAATTGAGAGAAATGATAATTAGCAATAAAGAATTGAGAATTAAGATTGAAAATATTGAAAGCAAATATGACAAAAGATTTAAGGTGGTCTTCGATACATTGAAGAGTTTGATTGAGAACAATAAGGGAGAAGAGAAAAATGAAAAAAAAGAGATGATTGGATTTAAAATAAAAGAAAATAAAAAAGGTAAAAAATAATAATTTAAATTTAATAATTAATCAATAAAAATTTATGGAAGTGAAACTAACCTCAAAACAAAAAATGATTCTGGATGTGATTCGTGAGCTCACGATGCAGAAGGGCGAGAAACCAACCAGCTATCGCGTGTGCAAGCACTTGGTCTCCCAGGGCGTGAAGGAGAGCATGAAGTCTGTCATGCAGGTGATTGAATCACTTGAGAAAAAAGAGCTAGTCACTCGTGATGAGAACCGAAAACTTTTTTTGGTGGAAAACGAAAACTATGGAGATGCTCAAAACATTTTGTCAGTTCCGCTCTATGGACTTGCATCTTGTGGAGAAGCTCTGGCTTATGCCGATGATAACAGTTCAGCGGATGATTTCTTGCAACTTTCAAAAAGTCTTTTTCATCGAGCAGATCCGGAAAAACTTTTTGCAGTCAAAGCTCTTGGAGATTCAATGAATAAAGAGGGAATTGGTGATGGAGACTATGTTATTTTCGAAAAAGCTGAGGGGCAAAATGATTTTGAAGGCAAGATTGTGGTGGCGGTGATTAATGGAATGGCCACAATTAAAAGATATAAAAATGTTGGCAAGGGTGTGATTGGACTTTTTCCTCACTCAACAAATGAGACGCATCACCCAATTTATTTGTCAGAAGTTGATGTAATTTTCGTGGCTGGAATTTTCAAGAAAGTTTTGCCGGTTAAATTCATAAGTTTGTAGAGTTTAATATTTTAATTATGTGTCTGAAGGTTTGATAAGTAGAATTATGAATAAAGTCATCAGTCAACAAGTCATCAGTCATCCATTGGATATTTTGATGACTGATCACTGATGACAGATTACTCTAAAAATTCATGAATATTTTTTCTATAATAACGATTGTATTGATTGTAATTGCTGGACTGTATGGCATCGGTTTGTTTGCTGTGTGGTTATATGAAATGAAAGAAGTGAGAGTTTATAACGAAATGCGTGAAAAAATGAGGATATTGGAAAATTCCAGGCTCACAGGCGCAATGCTTCATGTGAAAAAGCTGAAAATTCAATATGATTATCATCGAATTATTGTAGAAATTGAGAATTATAGACAGTTTATTATTGAAAATTTGTTGTTTTTGAAGAAAAGTACCTTGAAAAGTGAATAATATAGAAAGAAATGGGATAATGTGCTAAAATTGAGATGTCTTAATCCTATTTAATTTTAGTTATGGGAAGAAAAAAAAAGCAAGTTGAGGAGGTTGATGAGGTTGAGGAAAAGCCTATTATGCACGGGGATGCGAAAAGAAGCGCTGTGGCAATCGTTCTGTTCACTTTGGCAGTGCTTTTCGTTTTGGGTTTCTTGGCAGATGCAAAGATTGTGGGCTCAGGTTGGCTTTTGGACTTTTTGAATTCAATAGCGGGCTGGATGTTTGGAGTTGGAAAATATGTCTCTCCAATTGTCTTGATTATTGCAGGGGTGATTTTGCTTTTCCGGAAAGAAACATTGTTCTATGTTTCAAAATTGATAGGGCTCTTCATCGCTTTTGCCAGTGTTCTTGGGCTGATTCATATTTTGGCATATGACGCAGGAAAAATGCTTGATGTTGCCAAGGATGGTTTGGGCGGGGGATTCTTGGGATATGTGTTTGCATTTGTGCTCTTGAAATTAACTGGAACAGTCGGAGGCAGTGTCATCCTGGTTGCTCTTTTCCTGATTGGGGTTATTGTAGCTTTTAATTTTTCATTGGTAACTTTCATTAAGAAGTTTATTCGTGAAAAAGTTGAGCAGGAAGAATCAATAGAGGAACAAGAGGAAGCTGAAGGTGAGGATGAAGAAGACGAAGATGTCTTGGGGGATCCGATTTCTGAAGTGGCTCCATTGCCTGACCGGCCAGGGGAAGTTGAAGAATCATTGGACAAAAAAACTGAATTTGTTCAGGATCCAAATGCTGATGATGATTCTGAGGCTCGCATGGAGAATTTGCTCAAAAAGGCAGCTGCTTGGATGCCAAAAGGAAAAGATAGGCATGCAAAAAAAGCCCTGGCCGGACAGGCTGAAAAAAATGAGCAGAGTTGGGAATTGCCATCAATTGATTTGCTGGAGTCAACCATTGAAAAGGCGCAGGGTGGCGATGTGGAAAAAAATGCCAAGATCATCCAAGACACTTTGATGAATTTTGGAATCGAAGTTGAATTAGGTGAAATAAAAACTGGCCCAACAGTGACTCAATACAGTTTTCGTCCAGCTGTGGGTGTGAAATTGAGCAGAATAACAACCCTTAGTAGTGACTTGGCACTGCGTTTGGCTGCCAGACAAGTTCGCATTGAAGCTCCAATTCCTGGAAAATCATTGGTTGGAATTGAAGTTCCAAACAAAACAAATGCCACCATTCGTTTGCCAGAACTTTTGAATGCTTTGGAGTTCGAAAATCGAAAATCAAATTTATTGCTAGCACTTGGAAAAGATGTAAGCGGAAATTACATTTTTGGAGACTTGAAAAAAATGCCACATCTTTTGATTGCTGGTTCAACAGGCAGTGGAAAAAGTGTCTGCGTAAACACAATACTCATGTCGATGTTGTATCAAAATTCCCCAGAAGATTTGAAATTGATTCTGGTTGATCCGAAGCGAGTTGAACTTACTCCATATAATGGAATTCCACATTTGCTCACGGATGTGATTGTGGAAAATGGAAAAGTTCTCAGCGCACTCAAATGGGCAATTGGAGAAATGGAGCGACGATACAAGATCCTACAGAAAGTTGGCTCAAAAGACATTTCATCTTTCAATAAAAAAGCTGAGAGTGGAGAAATGTTCAAAAATGTGAACACCGAAACTGGTGAAATCATAGAAGAACCAGTTGAAAAAATTCCATACATTGTTATTGTTATTGATGAGTTGGCTGACCTGATGGCTTCGCACGGAAAAGAAGTTGAAGGTGCAATTATTCGCTTGGCACAAATGGCCAGAGCTGTTGGAATCCATTTGATTCTCAGCACACAAAAGCCGATCGTGACAGTCATCACCAGTCTCATCAAATCAAACATTCCAACCCGAATCGCTTTCCGTGTGCCATCATTGATGGATTCTCGTACGATCTTGGATGCAAGTGGCGCTGAAAAGTTGCTAGGCAATGGAGACATGCTTTTCTCTGCTGCTGAAGCTGTTGATCTCAGGCGCGTGCAAGGAGTTTTCATTTCCGAAGAAGAAATAAAGCGAGTGGTTAATTTCATCAAAAATCAAGGAAAGGAGAAAATAGAAGAGGGAATTGACGATGAAATAGTTTTGGAAGAGGAGAAAATTGGGAATAAAAATGGTGAGGTGAAGACTGTTCAATATGCTGATAAGATTGATTTTGATTCCATTGAAGCAAGTGACCAAGAAGATGCTTTGTATGATGAGGCTAAAAAAATTGTGATTCAATCAGGAAAAGCCTCGTCTTCATTGTTGCAAAGAAGGCTTAGAATTGGATATTCTCGCGCAGCACGCCTCATTGATATTCTTGAAGAGCAAGGAGTTGTTGGACCATCTGATGGTGCCAAACCAAGAGAAATTTTGGTTGGTGGTCAAAATTCCACAGAGTATGAAACTCCTATAGATGATCAGGTTGTCAGGGATAAATGGCAAATGTAATGAAATTCAAAAATGGTCAAATTCACGACAAAAAAAATTGATTCACTGACCTTGGGTGAGCGAATGAAAAAACTTCGAGACGAAAGAAGATTGAGCCTCTCAGAAGTTTCCAAAGGTACCAAGATTCAGGCGAAATACCTCGGATATCTTGAAGATGGAACTTATTTGAAACTTCCCGCTGATGTATATGTGAAGGGATTTCTCAAAAGCTATGCTATTTTTATGGGCCTAAATGAATGCTCCTTGATAAAACAGTTTGAAAGAGAAAAGGGAATTCATAAGAACATCAAAAAAGTTGTTGATGATGATCATCCAAAAAAAATAATAAATTTTTCAAGCATTGTCATCACTCCAAAAATAATCATAGTCAGTTTGGTCTTGATTGTTTTTATTGCCGGTTTTGGCTATTTGTATGCCGAGGTCAATAACTTTGTTTCCAAACCTCGCTTGGTTATCATGACCCCAACTGATGGTGCAACGGTCAGTGGTTCATCGACGCATGTGACGGGGTTGGCTGAAAAAGACGCAGTGGTCTTCATCAATGAGCAACCGGTTTTGGTTAGTGAAAATGGAGAATTTTCACAAGATGTTGGACTTAAAAATGGTGTTAACACTATCAATGTCAAAGCCAGGAGCAAGTTCGACAAGGAGTCAAATCAGGCAGTGACGATCAATGCCGATTTTGAAAACAAGGTTGGCGAAATGCAGACGGGAGTTGCTCAGCAGCAAAATTCAGAAGGTGAAAAAGCATTTTCTGATCCTATCTCTCTTGAATTATATGTTAACCCAAATCCATCTTGGATGTCTGTTGAAGCTGACGGGAACTTGGTTTATAGCGGTGTTTTGCTTCCTGGATCAATTCAGAAATTCGAAGCAAAAGAAAAAGTCAGCATAACTTCAGGCAAGGGAAATGAAACCTATATCAAGATAAATGGAAAAGATATGGGAATATTAAGTGAAGAATCGGGAGTTGTGAGAGATATTATGTATAATGCGAAAGGAAAAATTGAGAATAAAAATTAAAATAATTTTATTGGCTGAAAAGCTGAAAAGCTAAAGCCTGAAAAGCTAAACATATGGCATACGCAGCAAAAGAAAAAAAACCAGCAAAAGAAGCAGTGGAGGAAGTGAAAAATGCTGGAAAAAAAGAAATAGACAAATTGGTGGATGACATGCAGGAAAAATTTGGTGAGGGAATGCTCATGAAATTGGGTGATGTGAAAAGAGTTGATATCGAAGCCATTCCGACAGGCTCAATTTCTTTGGATATTGCAACTGGAATTGGCGGAATGCCACGAGGAAGAATAGTGGAAATTTATGGACCAGAGTCTTCAGGAAAAACCACGCTGACACTTCATGTTGTGGCCAATGCTCAAAAGCAAGGTGGAACAGCAGCCTTTGTGGATGCTGAACATGCGCTTGATCCTGAATATGCAAAGAAGATTGGAGTGGATATCAAGAACCTTCTAGTTTCTCAGCCTGACAATGGAGAGCAAGCTTTGGACATTGTGGAATCATTGGTGCGCTCTGGTGTGGTGGATGTTGTGGTGGTGGACTCCGTGGCTGCGCTTGTGCCAAAGGCTGAAATTGAAGGTGAGATGGGGGATCAGCATGTTGGAAGACAAGCCAGGTTGATGTCGCAAGCTCTTCGAAAACTAACTGCAATTATCGCGCGCTCAAATACAACTGTCATCTTCATCAATCAGATCCGAATGAAAATTGGCGTGATGTTTGGAAATCCTGAAACCACAACGGGAGGACAAGCTCTCAAGTTTTATTCTTCAGTTCGCGTTGAAGTTAGGCGAGCTGCCCAGATCAAAAAGGGCGAAGATGTGGTTGGAAATCGTGTGAAGGTGAAGATTGTGAAAAACAAAGTTGCGCCACCATTCAAAACTGCCGAGTTTGATATCATGTACAACGAAGGAATTTCAATGGCTGGAGATTTGCTCGACGCCGGTGTGAAATTTGAAGTTGTGAAAAAATCTGGAAACTCACTTTCATATGGTGAAACAAAACTCGGAGCAGGAAGAGAAAGTGCAAAAACTTTCTTGAGAGAAAATCCAAAGGTTTCCGAAAAGATTTTCAAGGAGATTGCTGAAAAAGCAAAAATTGCAGTGCTGTAATTTCTGGTTTAAAATGAAATAAGGTTTCCCGAACTTAACATTGAAACCCAGGCTTGACTTTTACCCAAAAAGGGTGTATACTGTATACATAGAGATGAGAACCGGGTGATTTATCGCCACGGTTCTTTTCTTTAAATAAGCCATTAATCAATTAATTTATTAATTAATTTGCTCGGGGGAGCATAAAAACAAAAAAATATGGAAACAGCACACAAATGTGTCCATTGTCATAAAAGAGCAAAGCAAGAAGCTCAATCAGAAGAATTCAATCTTGCAGTTTTGATCGCCTTGGTTCCATTGATGGTCTTCACACTTTTTGGACAAATCGGACTCTTCTAATATAAATTTAAATCCTGCTTCGGCGGGATTTTTATTTTGTATTTAATTTAATATTTTAAAACAAAAAAATGGAAGAAGAAAAAGTGAACATGGAAGAACAATTGCAATTAATTGTTGACTCATCAGTTTCAAATTCTGAAGACCAGGAGATTGCTAGGGAGATAAAAATAAAAGAAATAATTTTCATAAGTTGGAATACTTTTAAAAACAACATTAAATTTCTTTTATTGATTCCATTAATATCCATATCAATAAGGGTAGTAGAGTCATTATTGCGAAATTTTTCAAGTGATAATTTTGTATTGACTATGATATTGGCAACAATATTCTTTGTGCTAAATGTGCTCATAAGTATAGGAATGATGCAGCTTTACCTAAAGATATCTCGCGGGAAAGAGGTTGAACTAACGGAACTTCTTGATGGCTATGAATATTTTTGGCGATTTATCGGTGGGGTTATTTTGTATGTGTTGATTGTACTATCTGGTTATATATTACTTATAGTACCTGGAATTATTTGGCAGTATAAGTTTAGTCTCTTTGGATATCTTATTATTGATAAGAATATGAGCATTGTGCAAGCGTTGAAAGAGAGCGGAAAAATAACCAACGGTTTTAAATGGAGATTATTTTTGCTGCAATTAGCAACTATTCCAATAATTATTCTCGGTGTTATGTGTTTTGGTGTGGGTATTATTGTCTCAGTATCTATCATTAGTCTTATGTCAGCTTATTTTTATAGAGTATTGATTGGTGAAAAAATTTATAGTTAAAATGTTATTTGATTGGAATTGTTTTGCAAAATTAAAAACCATCCTTGCGGATGGTTTTTATATTGCAAATATTTTTTATGAAATATTATGCGCGGGAAACATATGCTCCTTTTTCGGTGTTGATGATGATTTTGTCACCTTCGTTGACGAAAAGGGGGGTTGTAACTTTGAGTCCTGTTTCCAGTGTCACAACTTTATCTCCGCCTGAAGATGTGTCGCCTTTGACTCCTGGCGGAGCTTCAGTCACGAGCAGCGTCACCTTGATTGGAAGTTCGATGTTCACTGGAATTTCATTGAAATTGAGCACGCTCACCTCAGTTCCTTCCAAGAGATACAAATATGAATCACCGATCACATCTTTTGCAAGAGTGAATTGGTCATAGGTGTTCATATCCATAAACACGAAACCATCTTGTTCGGCGTAGAGGTATTGAGCTTTGGATTTTGACATGTCAGCTTCGTCAGCTTTGTCTGATCCGTTGAAAGTTTTTTCCAAAACGCTTCCATTGAGCAAGTTCTTCAATTTTGTTCGAAGCACTGCGCCGGCTCTTCCAGTCTTGGAATGCTCAGCAGAAAGTACGACGTATGGAGAACCTTCCCAAAGAATATTTTTTCCAGCTTTAATGTCGCTTATTCCTAACATAATTTCTTTTGTTTAATTTTGCTTATGCTGATTTGGATTTTTGCTTCGCTTGTTCTCTTTTTCGGCACGCTTCGCAGTTGGGAACTATAACTGCTCGCTAAGAGCTCACTGTCGCTCACTATTGCCTCAAAAGAAAACAGGCTCACAAAATCCAAATGTGTGATGCGAAGTGTTTTACTTAACTACGAAAGGTGCAAGTGCCATTACTCGAGCTCGTTTGATTGCCTGAGAAAGGGTTCTTTGATGCTTGGTGCAGATCCCGTGTCTTTTTGGTGGGTAGATTTTTCCTTGTGAGTTCATGAAACGGCGAATCAGATAGGCATCCTTGTAGTCTATCTTGTCCATTTTGTTGTCACAGAAATAACATTGTTTTCTTTCCATAATACTGATAGTTTAATTGAAATTTATTGTTTAGAATGGCACATCTTCAAGTCGAACTTCATCTTGCTCCTCATCAAGGTTGATGGTTGGAATTTCTTCAGCAACTTGCTGAGGTTGTGGACGTGTTGCTGTGGCCGCCGCTGCTCCCATTCCCATTGGTGCGGGTCGTGGGCCAGAAGATCCTTGTGCGCGTGAACCCATTTGCATGTTTTCAGCCACGACTTCAGTGGTTCTTCTTTCAACACCGTCTTTGCCTGTGTAAGAACGAGTTTCAAGTCTGCCTTCGAAATATGCTTCTTGTCCCTTGGTTAGGTATTGTCCAGCAATTTCTGCGAGGCGTCCCCAAATTACAATGTTGTGAAATTCAGATTTCTCTTGTTTTTGACCAGCCTTGTCATTCCAAGTTCTGTTTGTTGCAATACTTAGAGTTGCAACAGTTTGTCCTGATGGAGTTGTTCGGATTTCAGGATCTCTTGTAAGACGTCCGATGAGTTGAACTTTGTTAAGATTCATAGCTTTTTGTTTTGATGCTAAGCCGCGTTTTTGGCGCTAGTTTATCATCGTGAAAATAAATTAAGAAACTTTAGATGTTCAATAGTTCATCAAGTTGCTTATCAATGTTCTTTGATTCTTCCTTGACTGCTTCAACTTTCTTTGCTGGTGCTGGGGAAGTTGTTGGTCGTTGAGTTGGTCGTTGAGTTGGACGTTGAGCTCCGCGAGAATTGTTTCGATCAGTTTGAGCTGGTCTTTTTGCTCCTTGTCTTGGGTCGTTTGCCAATTCCTGAGCTTTTCTTCGATCTTTTGCTCCAAGGTCTGGAAGATCAACAGTTTTCACGATCATGTGACGAAGCACATCGTTGTTCAGGTTTAACTTGTTGTTGATTGCAGCGATTCCAAATTCTTTTTCTCCATTTGTTTCATCTGCCCAAAAATCAATTTCAGGAAGTTCAAAGCGTCTGGTGATGTATGTTCCTTTGTTCTGGTGCTTGATTTCATAAGCGAGTTTTCTTTTTTCGCTCAATTCTTCTCCAACCATGGTTGCATTTTCCAATGCAAGGATTGCGTTAACACCTTCTTTGATTGAAGCGAGGTTTGCTTCTTGGCGTTCGCCAACGAGGTAAAACAGTTCGTATTGCATACGTATTTTGTTTAATTAATTATAACTTAATGGGAAATTGGAAGTTTTTCGCAATTTTAATTTCGAATTTCCAATTTTAAATTTCGAGTAAAATCTTAATTATTCAATGTTTAAAGCATTAAAAAATTAGAAATTGATTCAAAATTCAATTTTCAAAATTCAAAATTTCTGCAAAAAAATATCCACCAAACAAGAAAATCCTTGCTTTTAGTGGAGCATTCCAGCCTATCCGTTTTTGGCTCAACGGCGGGCTAGATCAGGACTTTCTCAGTTGTTAATTGATTATAGCAGGTTTTAGGGATTTGGCAAGAGTAATTACATATGGAGAGAGGAATGCTATGTTTAGCATTCCTCTAGTCGTAGCTTGTTGCGTCTATGGTAATAACTGAGCGTTTATTGCTCGTAAGCCCCTAATTCCGGGCTCTGTTTCGAAGATTACCCTTCTGTTCTGTATTGATTCTGGAAATGTTTTGTTTTCAATCATGTTTGAATGATGCATATGCTGCAGGAAAACATCTTCACCATCATCATGTTCGATAATGCCAAACCCTTTTTTGCGACTGAACCATTTTATGGTGCCAGAAAGCATAAAATCCCCCCCCCTTGAAATTATTTAATATAATAGTATTATACTCGCCAGCGAAATCGTGGTCAATATTTTTTTTTGAATGGACAATTTACGTATAATATTGTATTATGAAGTACTATGAAATTTGAAATTGACTCAAAATTCGAGCCTGCCGGTGACCAACCTCAAGCAATTGAGCTTCTTGTTCATGGCCTGGAAAATCGCAAAAAATTCCAAACTTTGATGGGTGTGACTGGATCTGGAAAAACTTTCACGATCGCCAATGTTATTGAAGCAGTGCAAAGACCAACTTTGGTGATTGCGCCGAACAAAACTTTGGCAGCTCAGCTCGTGCAGGAATTTCGCACTTTCTTTCCCAAAAATGCAGTGGAATATTTTGTTTCATATTATGACTATTATCAACCGGAAGCATATATTGCATCATCGGACACATATATTGAAAAGGAAGTTCAGATCAATGAAGAGATTGATCGTCTTCGCCATGCTGCAACCAGCGGACTGCTTTCGCGTCGTGATGTGATCATTGTGGCCAGTGTTTCTTGCATCTATGGTTTGGGCTCACCTGAATATTACAAACAGGGAACCATTGAAGTTGAAGTTGGCAAAGAAAATTCTCGCGAGAAAATTATAACCAAAATGGTGGACATGCAATATTCGCGAAGCGATGTTTTGGAGCGCGGGAAATTTCGAGTCACTGGCGACACGATTGAAGTGATCACGCCGGGACGAGAAATTGTGACGCGCATTGAAATCGAAAGAGGAAAAATTTCACGAATTCATGAATACGACTTGCTCACCGGTGAAAAACTTGGGGATCTGGAAAAAACTTTGATCTATCCAGCTAAACATTTCGTCGTGCCAGAACCCGTGATGCAAGAAGCGCTAGAAGAAATTGAAAATGATGCCAAGCTTAGAGTGAAGCATTTTCGCGATGCGGGAAAACTTTTGGAAGCAGAAAGAATTGAAAGAAGAACCAAGCAGGATTTGGAAATGATGCGCGAGGTTGGATATTGCAATGGAATTGAAAATTATTCCCGCTATTTCACTGATCGCAATATTGGAGAATCACCTTATACTCTTATTGATTATTTCCCAAAAGATTTCTTGATGGTGATTGATGAGTCTCATGTGACAATTCCACAGCTCAATGCGATGTATGCAGGCGACCGATCGCGCAAAGAATCTTTGATTGAAAACGGATTTCGTTTGCCGAGCGCTTTTGACAACCGGCCGCTCAAGTTTGCAGAATTCGAAGAGAGAATAAATCAGCTTATTTTTACAACGGCCACGCCTTCAAAATATGAAAAAGAAAATTCTCTTGCAATTGCTGAGCAAATAATCAGGCCAACTGGTCTGCTTGATCCTGAGTTGGTCATTAAGTCTGCCAAAGGACAGGTGAAAGACGTGCTCAGTGAAATTGAAAAAGTGGTGGCAAAAAATGAGAGAGTGTTGATAACTACACTCACCAAGAAAATGGCTGAGGATTTGTCGGAGTTTCTGAAAGAACATGGGATAAAGTGTGAATATCTTCATTCATCTGTGGACACTTTGGATCGCGTACGAATTCTGGAAGGACTTAGGCGTGGAGATTTTGACGTTTTGGTTGGAGTCAATCTTCTTCGGGAAGGTTTGGACTTGCCGGAAGTTTCCTTGGTGACAATTTTGGATGCGGACAAAGAAGGATTTCTTCGAAGCGAAACCTCACTGATTCAAACAATTGGTCGCGCAGCGCGAAATGTCAGTGGTCGTGTTATTTTGTATGCTGACAATATTACTGGTTCAATGAAAAGGGCAATTGATGAAACGAATCGCAGACGTGAAATTCAAAGCGCATACAACAAAAAACATGGCATCACCCCAACCACAATCAAAAAGAATATAAAATCAATCATTGATCATGAAATCAATCCGGAGGTTTCAATTGATTTTTCAAAACTGGAATCTCTTGAGGATATTGCTGGATATATCAAGCAAAAAGAAAAAGAAATGAAAGATGCCGCTCGCGGACTTCAGTTTGAAAAAGCAGCCTTGATTCGAGATGAAATCTCGCAACTTCGGAAATTGCAGATAAAATAGCTCTTTAAAAAGGAGGATAGCATGACCATGACAAGGGAAGAATACGAAAAGATTCTAGAAGAAAGAGAATGTTTTGTGGAAATCTCACCATTTCTTTTGAATAATGAACTTATTCATTGGTGTTTTGGTGGGAAAATTAAAAGAGTAAGAATTTCCAGCTTGCAGAAAGATTCGGGTTGCTATGTTGTTAGATTTATTGTGGTTGACGAGAAAATAGAGTCAAACTTAAACTGGAATTATCCTGAGTGGTGCACTGGATATTCGTATTACGGATTTTGCACGATAAAGAGATGGTTCTGTCTCAACCCTGATGAAAAGAAAAGGCATCCAAAAAGAAATTAAAAAGCGTATTGGAATTTCAATACGCTTTTTTAATTTGTTTAATATTTCTTTAAGCGGAAGCGTGTGACTTGACTTCTCTTGTGCATTTTTTCAAAACCTTGTAAAATGGGGGACAAGCGCAAAAAGCGTTTTGGTTAGACTAGTTAATTAAGCAATTAACATAAAATACTCTATGGAAAACATGGAAAAAAAAGAAGAAAAAGAAATTGATTTGAATGAGATTGATGTTGTCGAGGTTTCTCAAAAAAAAGAGGGCAAGGAAAATCCAATCGTAGCTAAATGCAAAAAAGGATTGGGATGTTTGAAGGATAAAATCAAAAGTTGCAGAAATGGAGAGTGCAAATGCGAGCATAAAAAACTTGTTATTTCTGTGGTTGTCATTTTGTTGATTTTGACTATTGGATTTTTTGGATATAAAATGTACAGAGAAAAAGTTGATATTGGTAGTGAAGCTGTTAAAGCTAAAGTGGAAAAATTCTTGGGGGAAAATGTGCCTGCAACTTCAAAAGTTGAAATTGGAGAGGTTGTGGCTGAAGGAAGTGTGTACAAAATTGATGTCAAAGTTGACGCAAATGAAATTCCTATTTTTGTGACAAAAGATGGAAGCAAATTGATGCAAGCTCAAACAGTCATTGATTTGAATAAGCCTTCTGATGATGCTGCTAAACAAGCACAAGAACCAGAAAAAACTGAAGCTGAAGTGAAGGCGGAAGTTCCAGTGGTTGACTTGTTTGTGATGAGTTATTGTCCGTATGGTCTTCAAATGGAAAGAGGAATTTTGCCAGCAGTTGAAGCCTTGGGAAGCAAAATCAAATTCAATTTGAAATTCGTCAGCTATAATTTGCATGGACAGAAAGAAGCTGATGAAAATGCAAATCAATATTGCGTGCAAAAAGTTGCACCAACAAAATTGAGCAAATATTTGCAATGTTTCTGGAAGGATAGCAAGACAGCAGCAACTGGCGCAGCAGCAACTGCTTGCATGAAAACAGTTGGAATAAATGCCACTCAAGTTGCATCTTGCGTGAAAACAACAAAGGAGCAATTTACTGTGACTGAAAAAGTTTTTGATATCGATAAAGAAGAAAATGCCAAATTTGGAGTTCAAGGTTCTCCAACTCTTGTGATCAATGGAACCAAAGTTGCTTCTGGTCGCGACAGTGCTAGCGTTTTGAAAGCAATTTGCTCAGGTTTTGAAACTGCGCCGAAAGAATGTGAGTCTAAATTGTCTGCAACATCTCCAGCGGCAGGATTCACTGATGAAGCTCTTGCAGGAGGAGCATCAGCAGCAGCATGTGGAAACTAGCAATTAGTTTACAGTCAGGGTATAGAAGATAAATACAAAGCCACCTCTTTCTTGGGGTGGTTTTGTTTTGTGATTAAGCTTGCCCTGGTTTAAATATCGATTTATAATGAAGAAACGAGATAAATCTTAAAAATAAAGATTATGGAAATCGATTTCAAAAATGTGGGCAAACATTACGCAGCTCGAACCCATGAAAAAATGTCAGATGTTTTGATGGATCCAAACGGAGAAGGTCCAGCAGTGCATTATTACATGATTCGGGGTGGCTCGGATCAAAAAAATATTACAGTTTGGGAGCCTGGAACAATTTCAGGTGAATATATTAAGACTTATGGTCATTATCATGTTGGAGAATTGAGCGAAACATATTGGATTTTGTATGGTCAGGGCATAGCGCTTTTGCAGAAATTGGTTGAAGATGAAAATGGAAACATGATTGCTGACCAAGTTGCTGATTTTAAAGCGGTTCAGGTCAAGGCTGGGGAGGAAGTTTTCATGCCTGTTGGCTATGGGCATCTCGTGGCAAATGTTGGGCAGACATATTTTTCAACTGCTGATGACAGCCCAGTTGATTTTGAAGATCGCGATCCATCAAGTTTTCCAGGTCATGCTGACTATGAGTTGGTGAAAAAAATGCGAGGCTTTGCATACTATGTGGTTGAGCATGAAGGAAAACCGGCTCTCAAAAAAAATCCATTGTATAAATCAATTGCAAAAGAAGATTTGGGAGGCTTGCCAGTAATAGATTAATAAGCTTCTCAGGCATTAGCTCCTCAGCTTTTCGGTTTACTTATATTCTGGAATTTTGAACCTAAAAAGCTAAAGCCTAAAAAGCTAGAACCTAGTTATATGTATTCAATTATTCTCTGTGGTGGATCTGGAACTCGTCTTTGGCCACTTTCACGCAAAAATTTTCCAAAGCAATTTTTGAAATTGTATTCTGACAACTCACTGCTTCAGGAAACTTTTTTGCGCATGAAAAAAGTTGTGCCGGCAAAAAATATTTTTCTTGTCACAAACAGTGAAAATTATTTCAATGTTTTCAATCAAATCAGGGAGGTTTATCCTCAGATCATTAAGGAGCAGATAATTACTGAGCCTGCATCGCTCAACACAGCTCCTGCAATTGCATTAGGCGTGAAATATTTGACTGATGTTATCAAAATAAAAAAAGATCAACCCATTATCATAAATCCAGCAGATCACTATATTGGAAAGCCTGAAGCGTATATTGAGGTTGTTAAATCTGCCATGAAGAAAGTCGGCAACAATCTTGGCACAATTGGAATAACGCCAATTGCTCCGGAAACCGGATTTGGATACATTAAAAAAGGCAAAAAGGAGGCTGGATTTTGGAAGCTGGAAGCTTTCAAGGAAAAACCTGATCGCGAAACTGCCCAGGAGTATTTGAAAAGTGGGGAGTATGTCTGGAATTCTGGAATGTATATTTTCAATGCAAAAACTTTCACGGATGAGCTAAAAAAACATGCGCCAAAATTGTTCACACAATACAAAAATAGTTTTGAAAAATTTGTGAAGGATTTTGAGAATCTTGATAATGAGGCGATTGATACTGCTATTTCAGAAAAATCAAAAAAAGGAATTGTTTTTGAGGGCGATTTTGGTTGGAGTGATATTGGATCTTTTGATGCTTTGGCTGAAGTCACTGAGCAGAAAGGAAAAAATAAAAGCAGACATGTGCTTTTGGACAGTAAAAATGTTTTTGTGCATTCATCAACCAATCGCTTGGTCACAACCATTGGAGTTGAAGATTTGGTGGTGGTGGAGAATAATGATTGCATCTTGATTCACAAGCGAGGACGCAGTGATGAAGTTAAAAAGATTGTGAGTTATCTTAAGGAGAATAATTACAAAGAAATTGAACATAATATTGAGGTGCAAAGACCATGGGGAAAATATGAAGTCTTGATTGATGAAAAAAATCACAAAGTGAAAAAAATCACAGTGCATCCTGGTTCAACATTGAGTCTCCAGTCCCACAATCGAAGAGCTGAACATTGGGTGGTGGTCAAGGGAACTGCCGGAGTGGTTAATGGTGAGAATTTATTGGTCTTGCATGAAAATGAAAGCACATACATTCCAGCCAAGGCCAAACATCGGCTTTCAAATCCTGGAAAAACTAGTCTTGAGATTATCGAGGTTCAAACTGGAGATTATTTGGAAGAGGATGACATCATTAGATATGAAGATAATTACGGGAGGAAATAGTCCTTATTGATAAAATTAGTGCTAGTTTTTTTGAAAGCATCTCTTGGCTAGCAGAGATGCTTTTTTTTGTTTTGCAAGAAGATCAAAATCGTGCTATAAATCATTAACGGATTGCTGAAATTAAAAGAAAAATAAAAAATGTTGAATAGTACTATTCAGAATATCTTTACAAAAAAAATCACCATTGCGAAATGGCAGTTTAACCTTATTTTGGTCATGACTTTTGCTGTGGGAAGTCTCTTTGGGGTTTATTTTTTAGCCACAGGAATTTTGTTTCCAGGAATATCTGCTGATACTTCTTCATCAATCGTGCTGGATACTTCGACAGATTTTGAGCAGGGTGTTTTTGACACAACTGCAGTTTCCGGCTTGGGAGCAGGTGGAGTTGTTCATATTGAAGGTGAGGTTGGACCAGATGGAACATTGTACAAAAGATCTTTGGAGGTTTCAAATGTAACAGGACAAGATCTTTCCAATTATCAAATTTTGATTGATGAGGGAGGGATCGGATATTGGAATTTGGATGAAACTTCCGGTTCTGGCGCTGGCGATATCTCAGGCAATTCTAATAATGGCTTGGATGTTGGAGGGTCGGTTATTACTGATGGAAGATATAACAAGAGTAGAAATTTTGATGGAATTGATGATTATATTTCAATTCCAGCTTCAAGTTCCTTGGATTTGCCAAGTTATAATGCGGTAACGATGTCAGCTTGGATAAATGTGGATGCAATTGATCCATTATTGGGACAGCAAATCATTGCAAAGGGAACTGCAGGCGTTAATGGATATGGACTCAAAATAAATGCAGCTACCGGAATGATGAATATTGGACATCATGGAGGAAGTAATTTCAGTGGAACCATTCCGATAACGCCAGGTGTTTGGCATCATGTAGTTGGAGTGATAAACGGGGCTGACACCAGGATGTATGTTGATGGTCAACTTGATTCCGCTACGGGAACCGTTAATGTTATTAATTCAGCTGGAATTGCAGAAAAAATTGGAGCCAGTGTTAATAGTGGGGGAACCCCACAGTCTTTTTTTAATGGTCAAATTGATGAAGTCAGGGTTTATAATCGAGCCTTGTCTGGAGCTGAGGTTCAAAAGCTCATGGATAACAATCGTTCACCGCTTTTTGATGAGATATATCTAAAAACTCAAGAAGACGGTGATGATTTCAGATTCAAAGATTCAAATGACAGCACCGACTTGGAATATTGGGTTGAAAAATATACTGCAGTCGGACAAAATGCCAAAATCTGGGTGAGAATTCCATCGATTTCATCATCAGGAAAAAATATAAATATGTATTATGGTAGTGCAGGTGCTGTGAATGGGTCAACAGCTTTTACTCTTCCAGCTACTGGGGGAAATATTACTTATTCAGGTAATGACGCGATTCACACCTTTACTTCAAGTGGAAATTTTAATATTAATACTGATAAGCCAGTAGAGGTTTTGGTTGTGGCTGGCGGTGGTGCTGGTGGAGCTACTAATGTTGGCAATGCCGGTGGAGGTGGTGCTGGTGGCTTGGTGTATGATAACAATTTTTCTGTTTCTTCCGGAAATTATGCAGTAACTGTTGGAGCTGGTGGTGCTACAAGTGGTGCAAATGGTCAAAATAGTGTTTTTTCTACATTGACAGCTGTTGGTGGTGGACGAGGCGGTTCATATAGTCTGTATGGCCCATCCAATGGTGGTTCTGGTGGTGGATCTGGGCAGTATCATCCATCTAGCAATTCTCTTGCAACTGGAACTTCAGGGCAAGGGAATAATGGCGGAGGTACTGCGCCTAATTCACCTAGGTATGGTGGCGCTGGTGGTGGAGGAGTCGGCGCTGTGGGTGGTAATGATTACGGAACTAATAGCAGAGAAGGGGGTTTTGGTGGTAGTGGCGTAGCTTATTCTATCAGTGGCATCTCAACTTATTATGCTGGTGGTGGAGCTGGTTCTTCTCATGGTAGTGCAACTGTAGGAATTCCTCAAGGGGGTGCAGGCGGTGGAGGAAATGGTCGTTATGGAGCAACAGCT
The DNA here is from genome assembly GCA_964452415.1 of uncultured Bdellovibrionales bacterium. GTDB lineage: Bacteria > Patescibacteriota > Minisyncoccia > Moranbacterales > GWC2-37-73 > UBA12068. Next base: position 32,042 of record CAYVME010000003.1, on the reverse strand, counting down.
GCAACAAGTGGGTCTCCAAATACGGGCGGTGGTGGTGGAGGAGGAGGAGAGAATGTGGCCAGTGGTACGGGTGGCTCAGGAATTGTTATTATTCGTTATCCATATGTCTTTAAAACAGTTTCATTGAGCCCTGAAGAATCGACCTTGCCACTTTTGGGCATGTGGGAGTCGCCAACAAATGACAACATCATCGATCTTATTTGGAATGGCGGTTGGGGAGATGGTACCGACGGGAGTGTTGCTTTTTCGGCGACGGTGAATAATGTGGGAGCGGAGAGCACCATCACTTTTCAAATTAAATCAGCCCAAACCAAAGAGGATTTGGCAACTGCTCCATATGCGGATCTGGGTGTGGCAAATGGCGGAGTAACTTTTGAGAAAACAAAAGCGGAACTGGACTTGGCAGGTGTCGGAACTGGAAATAATCGCTATGTTCAAATCAAAGCCACTCTGGAGCAAGATTCAGGGATTAACCCTGAATTGGAAACCATAGTCCTAAATTATCGCTCTGATGATACGCCTCCATCAAATGCTACTAATTTGGGAATGGCGCTGTCCTCGAGTGGAAGAATGCTTGCGCAAAATGATTGGGCGAATAATTTGGCTCCGTATTTTTCATGGAGTATTGGGAATGATAATGGACAATCTGGCATTTTAGGTTACTGTGCTTATCTTGGAACAGATGAAACCATTGTCGGAGATCCAGAAACAACCCCAGGCTTACTTGGAACTTCTCCAATTGCAATGCCTGATTATTGTCCATTTATAATTCCTGGAAACAGTGTTGATTTTGCTAATGCTACCTTAAGGGGCAATCTTTGGCTTACAACTCAAAATGAAGATACACCATATTATTTCAAGCTTAAGGCTGTGGACTTGGCAGGAAACATTTCAGACACTTCAATTGATTTTTCTTTCCTTTTTGACAACACTCCGCCAAACAATGTGGTCTATCTTTCTTGCGCCTCTGGAAGTTTCAGTAATGTGGTGGACATGAATTTCATGTGGCCGACAAGTGGAAACGGCATGGCTTCAGATGACCACTCTGGTCTTTTTGGTTATCAATATCAACTTAACTCAATAGATTCTGATTGGCTTGGAAGCACGACAGAAACAATTCTAGGAATAAATCAATATTTTCCGTTGATTGAGAATTCACGCAATTTAACTAGTGATCAGGATGGGGGAGGAATTGTTTCTGGCAATAATATTGTGTATTTTCGAGCAATTGATAATGCCGGAAATGTTTCTGGCTTGAACACGGTCAGAACTTGCAATTTGGCCTATGGTGGAGATGCTCCGCGTTTTAATGATATTGATGTTGTGACAGTTTCTCCGCAAACTTCAACGGAAAACTCATTTGCCTTGGAATGGCCAGAGGCGCAACCATCAGAAGGTCAAAGTGTTTCTCATTATTATTATATGGTGAACACACCAACTCCGTCTTCATTGAACACTTTGGAAAATAATCCTGCGACATATTTTGACAATGGCACAAGCAGGCAAGTTTCACTTCGAAATCTTCCGAATGTTAATAAGGGCACAAACACTGTCACGGTTGTTGCGGTTGATGATGCCGAAACTCCGAATTATTCTCCGAGCAACTCAATTTCAGGCAATTTCATTCTTGATTCAACCGATCCAGACAATGTTAACAATTTGATGGCTTCTGATTCTTCAATAAAGTCGCTTGCGCAATGGAATGTGACCTTGACTTGGGGCGCGCCTGAGTATCAAGGGGCTGGAAATTTGCATTATTTGATTTCCAGATCGGAAAACGGAATTGATTTTGAGGAAGTTGGCGAAACATCAGGCTTGTCTTATGTGGACAATACTCCAGAATCGAAAGAATATTTTTATAAGGTCTTTGTCAGAGATGGCGCAAACGCTGAGAGTTCAGGAACAAATGCAGTAAGCATTTTTCCAACTGGAAAATGGGTTGTTGCGCCAGAATTGGACTCGGAGCCAATAGCTGATGAGATTACAACAAAGAAAGCTCTTGTTTCTTGGAGCACAAAAAGAGCTGCAGATTCCAAGATTCAGATTGGAACAAAAAGTGGAACATATGAAAAAGTTGAACCAAGTGATTCAGCTCAGGCAACCTCGCACAGCATCAGACTTTCTGGTCTCGAACCTGACACAAAATATTTCTATAAAGCTAAATGGACCGATGAGGATGGAAACACTGGCGTGAGCACGGAAAAAACATTCAGAACCGAGGATCCGCCAAGCGTGAAAAATGTTTCTGTTAAAAATATTGGAATCTCATCTGCAATTGTCAGCTTCACAACGAAAGGTGCCACAAAAGTCAGAATAGATTATGGACAAACAACCAATTTCGGAGGATCAAAAGAAATTTCAACTTCCACTTCTGAGTCCACTTATGCAACCGAATTGTCTGATCTTTTGGATGGAACAAAATATTATTATAGAATCAACACTTTTGATGCTGAGGAAAGTGAATATGAAGGAACGACAATCGACTTCACCACCCTCCCAAAACCAAGAATTTCAAATGTTGAAATTGAAGCAATCAAAGATTCAGCCCAACCTGGAATCAAAGTCACTTGGAACACTAACACTGAGATTTCTTCAATTATCTCATATGCCCCAAATGACAATCCAACTGATAATAGAGTGGAAGTCCAAGTTGATCTTGTTTCAGGTTTCCACGAAGCAACTATTATGAATCTGAGACCCATGACAACTTATCAGCTCACCGTCAAAGGTGTGGACAGAGTTGGAAATGAAGCAAGTTCTGACACCTATTCTTTTACTACCGCTTCAGACACGCGGCCTCCTCAAATCTCTGAAATTGTGGTTGAAGGAGCCAGCACCAAAAATCAAGCTGACAAACTCTCACAATTTGCAGTTGCTTGGAACACAGATGAAGCTTCAACTTCACAAGTGGAATTTGGAGAAGGAGTGGGAACTTCATACACTCAAAAAACTCAAGAAGATTCAAACCTTACCAATAACCACCTCGTCATCATCTCAGGACTTACACCTTCAAAAGTGTATCATCTCAGAATCATCTCTAAAGATCAAATGGGAAACATCGCAAACTCCCAAGACACAGTCAGCATAACTCCAAAAGCCGTGGACAGCGCCCTTGAGTTGGTGGTTGGAAATTTGGTTGAGGTGTTTGGGTTTTTGAGTGCTTTTAATAGGTAAAATTAAAAAAACACTTCAAAAAATAGGTGTTTTTTTGTTGTGCAAAAAGTAGGAAAATATGCTATAATTTTGACACAAGCAATAAAAATAAAAAGTTGCCAATGCGAAAGAAAATGCATATTTTTTTTAGAAAAAAAAACGCGATAATAAGGCGACACCCTAATCTTCTTGGGGTCGTTTGTTCGTTGCTTATTTTAGGGTCATTTTTTTATTTTGAAAAATTCGAGAAATTATATGGAGTTGTCTTTGCTGCAAGCCAGGAAATCTTGGTAACTATTCCAACGAGTGATGTTTCTGATAATTTTCTTTTTTCTGGAGGCAACAATAATGCAACTGAAGTTATTGGCACCGGAAGCGATGAAAGCGTGCAGCTTATTTTTGGTCAGCATTGGAAAAAAATCAGCAATCCTCCCTCTGCTCAATTTAATGGCGCTATAGCCACTGAGAATAATGATATTTATCAAGTAGCTGGCAGTGTTAATAAATATGATTTTAACTCTAATATTTGGAATTATAATGGAGATTTTCCGTATGGTTATAGTTGGGATGGGGGTATTTATTCTGAAAATGGTATTGCCTATATTATAGCTGGAGGAGTCTTATATAGATTTAACACAACGCAAGCATTTAATTTGGAATATGTTAGTAATTATTCTGGTAGCACTTTTAAGGCAATGGCATATGATGGGCTTGACGGAATATATATACTTGGAGAATGGGGGGATATTGCAAGGTACAATATATTGCAAAATACATGGGATGCAATAACTAGCTATGCCGGTATTGGCAGTGGAACTTGGCCAGTTAGGTCGATGTATGTGGATGAGCAAGGTAACATCTATGTTCTTGAGGGTTATGGCACTCCATATCTTTGGAAATATGACATGTCGTTAAATTCTTGGGACAAAGTTGCAGATGCGCCAGAAGCACTTTATTCTCCTTATTCCACCCATGATGGCGCTGGGCATATGTATGTTATAGGTGGTGGTGGTCCTGATCAAGGAAAAAACTTTCTTAAGTATGACATAGTTGCTGATAGTTGGAGCACTGTTGGTGAAATACCTAACGTGGCTGACTATAATTATTATTATGGAATATTATTGAGTGGTCAAAATAATTATATATATGCCATGCCCAGTGATGGATCGACTGATGTTTTCCAGTTTTCTCTCTTGGATGATCGTTACGCTACCTCTGGATCTTGGGAATCTTCAATTATAAATCTTGGTACTAATGAGGGCTGGAAGAGCGGAGATTCTTTTTCTGCCCAAATGGATCTGCCTGCCTCAACCAGTGTAGATTTCTATATTAAAAGCGCTACAACACTTAATGATTTAAATGCTGCTACATATAATCAACTTGGTGAGTTTACATTCAACAGCGTGGATGGAGTTTTAACGGCGGATCTTGTTAATAATGGTTTTGGGCTTAACGACAGTTTTTTTCAGATAAAGGCTGAGCTTAGAACATCTGATTATTCTGTAACCCCAAAAATAAATTCAATCAATTTTAAGTATTGGTCATCTGATGTAATCGCGCCTGAAATTGGCAGTGAAAATTTAAACCTGGAAATGATCGGTAGGGACGGTGAAGGTAATGACAAAAAAATTAACAACGGTGGCTGGACTGCTGGATCTCAACGATTTGGTTTTTCTTGGGACAAGGCTTCAGATGTCGAACTTAACACAAAAGGATATTGTTTATATTTTGGAACGGATCCAGCAGGTGACCCAGTCTCAAATAGTGGTCTACTCAAAGAATCAAGCTTGATTTCTAATCCTTATTATAGTTGGTGGATCGGAGCTCTGCCACAAGAATTAATTGACCCACAAGAAATAAATGAAAATTGCAAATTTATATTGAAAGATTCTGGTGAGGATAGAACTGATTTTGATATGTATGCGCTTGCGATGCAATACTCAATGAGGGATCAGCAAGGTAACGATCTCTGGAGTATCCCTAGTGATTCCGAGCCATATTATTTAAATGTTAAGGCTATTGATAATTATAATAATGTTTCCACTGATTTTGCCCAGTTTGAAATCGGTGTTGATGAGAGTAGGCCCAACTTGATGAGTTCGGTTAATGCGCCAACGGATTTTATTTCTTCAAAGGATTTTACAATTTCTTGGCCGGAAGTAGGCAGTGTTGATGGGGCGGATGATATTGCTTGTATTAACAGTGCTTGGGATGGATTGTCGGATGATGGAAATTATGATGATGATGGTTGCGCGTGCAAGGAATATGATGAGAATGAGAGCTGTGTGTCTTGGTGGTATTCTGAAATTTCCGGAGTTGCTGGATATCAATATGGCATAGTCACCCGGATAGATAATAGAAATGGCGTAACTTGGTATGGTCCAAATCATACAAATGCACCAGATGATTTTTTTCCAGCAAGTGAGACTTCTTATACGATGCAGAATGCTTTTTTGGATGAAAATGGCAATCCCATGATGGGTAGGGATGGAAATTTAGGAGAATTCCCAATCCAGGGTTCGATGGAATTTTGGATGAAAACGAACACAACCAGTGGCAGTCATGATGTTCTTTCAACTAGGGATAATGGTGATATGTATAACGAGCTTCATTTTAAGCAGGACGGAGGATCCTTTTATGCTTGCGTGAGTGATGTCACTGGCTATGGTGATTGCTTTGATTTTTTCCCTGATGGTGATTTGTCGGTTGATACGTGGCATCATCTTGCTTTCACTTGGGATCAAGATGAAAATCTGGCAATAGGATATTTAAACGGTGAAGAAATTTTTTCTCGAGATGTTTACAGCTGGCCAAATGTAATACCAAATTTTATTGTTGGGAGAGGAGAATATGACACTGGTCGTTATTGGGATGGATCTATTGATGAGATTGCGATGTATAATAGGAATTTAACTTCTGAAGAAATTTTTACTCAATATGATGTCGAAGGTTATATGGAAGGTGATACTTATCAAAGTGTTATTCAGAGATCATCTAATTTGGTGCATTACTGGAAATTTGATGGTAACTTAGTTGATAGTGTTGGAAATGCTGATGGGGAAATTGTTTTGGGTAATATAACTTTTTTTGAGGATCCATTGGCTTGGTTTAGTTCTAATGCTGCAACTTTCGACAATGCTTCATATGCAAAATTTGGTCAGCAAATTGTTTTGTCTGATTTCGCAAATCTTAATGAGGGAACAAACTATATTCGTATAAAAGTTTGTGATAATGCTGGTAATTGCGATGATAATAGTCAAAGCACTGCCATGGTGAGGATTGCAGCTGGATCCACGGGCAGACCGAGAAATCTCTCAGTATCACCCGCGGACTCAACTTCTAATGCGTATTCTTTTTCGTGGAGTTTACCAGAGGATTTTCCTGGAAAAAACTATGATCCAAATGGTGATGAGCTTTCATATTGTTATACTGTGAACACGCTTCCATCTGCTCAAACCTGCACATTTACTGAAAAGAGTGATTGTGCGGAGGGACTTTGTTCTCTTGATGCGGATGCTTTTGCAACCAGACCAGGGGAAAATACTTTTTATGTCGCTACTCGATATATTAGCGATTCTGTTGATATAATAGATTATAATGATTATAATTCGATCAGTTTCAATTATTCAGGATCCGCTCCTGGAATAGTCGAAGGTGTTGATATTTCAGATGTTTCCATTAAGGATGCCCAAGATTGGAAGCTGGCTATTTTTTGGAATCAGCCAAGTGAGATCGGGGCTGGGGTAAGCAAATATGAGATTTTCCGTGGAGAGAATCGAAGTTCTTGCGATTCATTTGAGGAGATTGGTTTTACTGAAGGTCTGGCATATATTGATCCTGACTTGGAGCAAAAAGATTATTACTATTGTGTCAGGGCTTGTGATAGTGCCAATAATTGTGGGGCATATTCAAGTTTGGTTACTGAATTTCCAACTGGAAAATTCACTGAGCCGGCAATTTTGACGAGTGGCCCTGATATAAGTGAAATTTCGACAAGTAAAGCAACCATTGATTGGACAACAGATCGCGAATCGGATTCAAGAGTTGCTTTCGGTACAAAGTCGAGAGAATATCTCGTTGAAGAGCCTTCGAAACCGGATCAAGTTAGTGACCACAATATAGTCTTGAATGATTTGTCTCCTGGAACAAAATATTATTTTGAGGCAAAATGGATGGATGAGGATGGAAATATCGGAGTTGCAAAACAGAAATCTTTTCAGACAAAACCAACTCCTTCGGTGAAAGATGTGAAGGCTCTTCAAGTTGGAATTTCAAATTCTTTGATTCACTTTACAGCTGAAAATGCCAACAAGGCCCTGATTTATTATGGCAAAACAACAGCCTTTGGATCATCAAAAGAGGTCGTTACTAATGAAGAGGAAGGAACTTATGACGTGCAATTGGAAGATCTTGAAGACGATACTAAATATTATTACAAGATAAACACTTTTGACAGTGAAGGCAGGGAATATGAGGGGACAACTGTGGATTTTACCACCATCCCTCGTCCAAAGGTTTTTGATGTTAAGGTTCAGCAAGTTATGAATGCGGCTGTCCCTACAGTTTCCGTGTTTTGGAATTCCAACGTTGAGGTTTTGTCTGTGGTTTCTTTTTATCCAGAGGGAAATATTGAAGAAATTCGAAAAGAAGTTTCTGTGGATTTCATTGCTGGTTCCCACGAAATGATTGTTGGTGATCTCAAGGAGGATACGCAATATGTTTGGATCGTGAGTGGCACCGACAGAAGCGGTAATGAAGTGATTTCTGATTCTTATGTTTTCAATACATCGGAAGATGCTAGACCCCCGCAAATCAGTGATTTGACAGTGGAAGGATCAAATACAGCAATTAATAATGGCAGTGAAAATGAGCAAAATATTTCCCAATTATTGGTTTCTTGGACGACTGATGAGCTGGCAACTTCACAGGTTGAATTTGGTGAGGGAACAGAGGCAAACTATCCGCAAAAAACTCAGGAAGATTCAAATTTGACTTATAATCACATGGTGGCAATTTCAGGCTTGACTCCGTCAAGAGTTTATCATCTCCGGGCCATATCGAAAGATAAGGCTGGCAATGTTGGCAATTCATTTGATTCAATCTCAATTACGCCAAAGGAAATTGACAGTGCCTTTGCTTTGGTTGTTGCGAATCTGCAACAGGCGTTTGGATTTTTTGGGAATTAAAATTGAAAGCATGTTATAATGGAAAAAATGAAAGTAAAAAAATAATGACAGCGAATATTATCAAAAAGAGAATAATTTCCAAAAAAACAACCATAATTTTAACTCTGGTTGTTGCTTTTAGCGGTCTGTGTGTTCTTATTTTTTCAGAAAAAATAAGAAATGTTTTTGCCTTTGAAGCTAGCGTGTATGAAATAAGAACCGCGGAGGATTTTTCCAGGGAAGGTACAGATCTTATTAATACAGTTGTTACGGAGGAAGGTTTAGGAGCTAGAGTTGATTTATCTAATCTAAAGAATACAGCAATAAGTCTTTCTGATACTCCTACGGGGAATATATGGATCCCACTCACTGACCCAATTTATGACAAAAATGGAAATATTTTTGTCATTGCGTCTAGCAGTGAATCAGGAATTTGGAAATATGATACATCCAATAAGAGCTGGGCAGAAATGGCTAATCTCCCAGCTAAGTCATTAGGAGGATCGATGGTTTATGATGGAGATAATTATATATATGCAACGCAGGGATTTTGTGTTGATTTTAATGATGCACCTTGCTACGGAGTGCATAATGGTTTTTGGCGATATGATATTCTTGAAAATACCTGGTCCAGTATGACCAGTACTCCAACAGCTAGTGCATATGGTAGTATGGTGTATGATGGGGGGAATTATATTTATGCAATTCAGGGAAATTATATAATTAACTCTACTTGGTATATCGGAGATGCTTTTTGGCGATATGATATAGCAAATAACATATGGTCAACAATATCTTCCACACCATTTCCTTCTTATGATGGAGCTATGGTGCATGACAATAGTGGAAATATATTTATCTTGCCCGGGATGGAAGTCGTTGGAAATATGGGATATTTTGTTAATAAATTCTGGAAATATAATGTTGCTGGTGACTCATGGACCACTCTTGAGAATACTCCTTTTGATATAGGCAATAATGTGGGTGGATCCTTAGCTTATGATGATATCAGTAATTCTTTCTATACAAATCAAGATAGTAATTTTTGGAAATATGACATGAGCTCGAATGTTTGGAGCGAGCTTGTGAGTCTTGATTTCTCAGTCGGGACGCCTAGTCAATTGGTGTATGGAGATAAGAGTATATTTTTTATTAATTCAGACGGTAACGGATTGTATGAGATTCCAATAGTCGATAAATTAGCACAGCCGGCAAGTTGGGAGTCTGATCAGCTTAATTTGTCATGGAATGAGGAATGGGTGGTTGGAAATTCTTTTTTTGCAGAAGTCTCCACTCCTCCCGGGACTGCAATTGAATTTGAGATAAAAACCGCTATCTTAAAAGAGGAGCTTTCATATGCAGAATATTCAAGCCTGGGAATAGCTTCGGGAAGTGGAGCTTCTTTTGAGGCGGATTTGGAAGTTCTTGGAATTGAACCAAAGAAGTTTGCTCAGATAAAAGCAATTTTTTCGACCGATGACATCACTGATGGAAATAAAAATCCTGAGCTTAAAAATATAAGCATGGAGTATATGAAGGATGTTACCCCTCCGGAAAATAATGTTTCTGAGATATTGCTAACTCAAAATAATAATGGAAAAATTATATCCAACAATGGCTTTGGCAACGACAGGGGATGGGGTGGAAATTATACAATAAGTTGGCAAAACGGGTCTGACAGCGAATCGGGAGTTACTGGGTATTGTTTGAATGTTAGTAATGTTCCATATGCATCCGGAGAAGCAAGTGATCCTGCTGTGACAGGTGGGCTTCTTCGAGATTCGGTTTCTGATCCTGGAGATGGCTCTTATGGTTGGGCATATTTTACTGGTTGGTTTGGTCCATTTCTGGATGGATTGATTGATATTTCTACCGATACTGGTTGGTTGGGTTGTCATATGATTGTTAAGGATTCAGGAGAGGGTGGAACCTCCTTTAATTTTGTGGATTCTTGGGATAGATACGGATTTAATGACGGTTTTTATCTTGGACCTAATTATGTAAACATAAAAGCGATTGACAACGCCGGAAATGTTTCATCTGAAGCCGTTTCATTTTTATTTTCCGTGGACGAGGAAAGTCCAAACATGATGAAATATGTGCTTGCGCCTTCTGGTTTTGTAACTTCTTTTGATGAGACGGTTTCAATAAGTTGGCCAATGCAGGGCACTGATGAAGGTGCTAATGATTTGAGAAATGGAGTTGTCGGTTCGGGGATTGCTGGATATTTCTATAAAATAACCGAAGATGAAAACGGCGACGGAGGGACCTGGTATGGGCTTAAGCATACCGGAGATGAGAATACAGACGAGCTTATTCCAGCAGACGCAACTTCATATGTCTTGCAAAAACAATTTTTGGATGATCAGGGGAATCCTATGTTGGATGAGGATGGAAATGTCCTCTCTGATTTTGCTGGAATGAGACAGGGTTTGAATTATGTTTTCTTGAAGGTGTGTGACATAGTTGGAAATTGCAATGAAAATAGTAGTATAAAGGCTGTGATAAAGGTAAACACAACGGCACCATCTGCGCCAAGAGAACTTACAGTTTCAACTGAAATTTCAACTGTTAATTCTTATTCTTTCTCATGGAAAATTCCGGAGACATATCCAGGGAAAGCGATTGGGGAGAATGGTTCAAAACTGGATTATTGCTATACTGTGAATGCTCTCCCTTCAGCACAGTCTTGCGCCTACACCTCCAGGGATGTCTGTGTGTTTGATGAGAATGGCGCAAATGGAATCTGCACTTTGCCCCAAGATGCTTTCGCAACTCAGCCGGGGGAAAATACTTTCTTTGTTGCGGCGAGATATAAAACTGAGTCTGGTCAGAATATTAATTATGATGATTATGCGAGTGTGAAATTTTCCTATTCTGGATCAGCGCCGGGAATTCCAATGGGTTTTGATGTGGCTGACATCTCCAGTAAGGCTAATAGTGATTGGAAAACAATACTTTCCTGGTCAAGTCCTGAAAATATTGGAGCCGGCATAAGCTTCTATAAAATTTTTCGCAGCGAAAGTGGAGGCACTTGCAGTGAAAATATTCAAAACTTTGAAGAAAGCGGTTCTTCATCAAGCACATCTTTTATAGATACTGAACTCGCCCAGAAAGAATATTATTACTGTGCCAGAGCTTGTGATAGCGCCAATAATTGCGGCGCAGTTTCCACAACGGTTTCAATGCTGCCAACAGGAAAATTCATTGAGCCGGCAGAATTGGTAACTGGACCGGAAGTTAAAAATATCTCCACAAGCAAGGCAACCATAGTGTGGACCACAAAAAGAGATTCTGATTCCAAGATTGCTTATGGGAAAGAAGGTGATGATTTTTTTGAAGAGGAGCCATCAAATTTCGAACAAGTTGTGTCTCACGAAATAAGTTTGAATCATCTCTTGCCAGGAAAAACATATCACTACAAAGCTAAATGGACGGATGAAGATGGAAACATAGGAATTTCGGAGGACAAAACTTTCAAGACTGAGCCAGCACCAATAATCAAGGATGTAGTAGCTAAAGACATTAGCATTTCAAGCGCAACAATCAAATTTACAGCCAAGGGAGGAGAGAAAGCCAAGATATATTATGGCACAAGTCCAAGTTTTGGTGGCTCCAAGGAATTGTCAATTGGTGACACTGAGGGAGAATATGATTTCAGATTAACGGGCCTTATTGACAATACAAAATATTATTATAGAATCAACACTTTTGATGCTGAAGATTCTGAATACGAAGGAACGACAATTGACTTCACAACCCTCCCAAAACCAAGAATCTCAAATGTGGAAATTGAAGCAATCAAAGATTCAGCCCAACCTGGAATCAGAGTCACCTGGAATACCAACACTGAAATCTCATCTATCATCTCCTATGCTCCAATCAACAATCCAACTGATAACAGAGTTGAAGTTCAAGTTGATCTGGTCTCAGGCTCTCACGAAGAAACCATCATGAACCTCAGGCCCATGACAACCTATCAACTCACCGTCAAAGGAATTGACAGAGTTGGAAACGAAGCCACCTCTGACACCTATTCCTTCACCACAGCTTCAGACACCCGACCTCCTCAAATCTCCGAAATCGTGGTTGAAGGAGCCAGTACCAAAAATCAAGCAGACAAACTTTCTCAATTTGCAGTTGCTTGGAATACAGACGAAGCCTCAACCTCACAAGTGGAATTCGGTGAAGGAGTGGGAACTTCATACACTCAAAAAACTCAAGAAGATTCAAACCTCACCAACAACCACCTGGTAATCATCTCAGGACTCACACCTTCAAAAGTGTACCATCTCAGAATCATCTCCAAGGATCAAATGGGCAATCTTGCAACTTCGCATGATACCGTTAGCATCACGCCCAAAGCAGTGGACAGCGCTTTTGAATTGGTGGTTGGAAATCTGGTTGAGACGTTTGGGTTCTTGAAGGGGTTGCAGAATTAATATTTAGGCGCGTTATTTGAATTGGTGAAAGTGTGCTATAATAAAAAAGTTACAGAAATAAAAATAAAAAATAAGTTCATATGGCTAGTTGTCCAAATAAAAGTGAAAAGGTTGGATATTGCGCGCCTGCGATTATCGAGATTAGGAATCTTCACAAATCTTTCATTGTTGGAGACCAAAATGTTGAGGTTCTTAAAGGTATCTCTTTTGATATTTGCCAGGAGGATTTTTTTATCATCTTTGGTCCTTCAGGATGTGGAAAATCAACCTTGCTTTATTCTATTCTTGGGTTGGAAGAACCAACTTCAGGGAAAGTTGTCTTTTTGGGTGAGAACATTTATCGAGATGATAGCGAGGATAGAAAAACAGAATTTAGAAGGAAACATATTGGAATGGTGTATCAGCAATCAAACTGGGTGAGGTCGCTTTCTGTTTTGGAAAATGTTTCTCTCCCCCTAATTTTACTTGGAAATGATGAACTTGAATCAACTCAATATGCATTGAAGATGTTGAAAAAAGTCGGAATGGAGGATTGGGCGCAGTATAATCCAGCTGAGCTTTCGAGTGGTCAACAGCAAAAAGTTGCAGTGGCCAGAGCGCTGGTAACGAATCCGGAGGTTATTGTTGCAGATGAGCCGACGGGAAATCTCGATTATGATTCAGGAAGGGAACTTCTACACCTGTTGGGAGATCTTCGTTTTATGGGAAAAACCATTGTGATGGTAACGCACGATTTGGAATATCTTGAATATGCAAAAAACATATTAAGAATGAGAGATGGTGGAATTGTTGCTATGTATGACGAAACTAATAAAGGTGAAATCTTGGAAAGCATTTCCTATAAAAAGGATTTGAAAAAATTCAAAAAGGACGATTCTTTGGAAGAGTGTGATTTGTCGGAAGGTCCTACTGGTAAAAATAAAAATAAAAAGTAAATATGAAAGCCCAAATAACAAAAATATTTTCAATTCTGAGTTCAATTCCTCGTGGCATCTGGCAGGTTGTCACGCTCGCTTTTTTCTTGATTTTCATCTTGGTTGTTAGGATGATTTGCTGGTTGTTGGTGAGTTTGCATTTTTTCAAAAAAACTGTGCTTGAAATTGAGAAAAAAATCATTTCAAAAGCGAAGAATTTTTCCAGAAAAATTAATGCCGGCAGAAAAGACGGAATTGATCAGGTCGACTTGATTGAGTTTTCACTGAAAAACATGCGAATGAGGAAAACTCGAACTTTTGTGACAATTGGTGGAATGACAATCGGTATAGCCATTATTGTTTTTTTGGTTTCAGTTGGGTATGGTCTTCAGGACCTGGTTGTTTCTAGGGTTGCTAAATTGGATCAAATGAAACAGGCTGAAGTTTCACTTCACGCGGGAAGCAAGATGAAAATAAACGATCAAACCATGACGACGCTTTCTGAAATCACTGGTGTTAAAAATGTTTTGCCGCTTATCTCAGTGGTGGGAAAGGTTGGATATAACAGTTCCGTTTCGGACATGGTGGTCTATGGCGTTACAAGTGATTATCTCAAAAATTCAGACATCAGAGTTTCGCAAGGAGAGTTTTTTGAGAATAATGAACTCACGAATGCGATGATGCCGGAAGTTGTTCAGCCTGAAGAAAGTGAAGGTTTTGATCAGGACATTTCGTTTTCAATAAAACCAGATCAATGGGTCAAGGTTCGTGAAAATAGCGACAGAAATTCCAAGATAATAGGTTATACTAAAGCCATTGATGAATTAAAACCCGGCAAGGAGGTTATCGGCGGGGAATATATCGATGAAGATGGCAGTGTCCAAAGAGATTGGATAGTTTCAGAGTTCCTTCTTTGGGAGAAGTTGGATTGTTCAAAAGAAGATTGTTCAAAGTCTGAATATTCACCAAGAAAAGGTGGGGGAAATTCCCAATTGTCGGCCAATGGCAGCATTGCTATTATAGGTGTTAATATTAAAGAAGATCATGATAATGATGGTGATGCAAATTTGAATATCGAACAAGTAAATGGTTCAAATGAAACAATTGCAGTTTCAGCAAAAGAAGCAGTAGTTAATCAATCCATGCTCCAAGTGTTGGGAATCTCAGGGGATTCGGCAATTGGAAAAGAATTCGATGTTTCTTTTGTTGTGGTTGGAAATCTTTTGGGTGATGGTGTCGAGAAAAAAGAATCTCAGAAAATGCAATATAAAATAGTTGGTGTGGTTGCTGAGGGGAAAATGCCAATTTTCTATGTTCCTTTTGTTGATCTTAGGGGTCTTGGGGTTGTGAATTATTCTCAACTGAAAGTGGTTGGGGAATCTCAGGAAGTCTTGCCACTTATCAGAAAGCAAATCGAAACAAGTGGCTATGCCACAACTTCAGTTTCTGACACTGTCGACCAGATCAATAGTTTCTTTGCAACAGCCAGAATGATTCTTGGTTTGGTTGGAATGGTTGCTCTTTTTATTGCATCACTTGGAATGTTCAACACTCTGACAGTTTCACTGCTCGAAAGAACTCGAGAAGTTGGATTGCTTAAAGCCATGGGAATGAGAAGTGGAGAAGTGAGAAATCTTTTCTTGACCGAATCAATCATTATGAGCTTCTTGGGAGGTGTCTTGGGCGTTGCGCTGGGCGTTGCGCTGGGAAAGGCTTTTAGTGGAATAATTTCAATCTATTCAGTTTCAGTTGGCTTTGATGTTTTGAATTTGACCAGTGTTCCTTGGAAGTTGGCTTTTGGAATCGTGACAATATCCCTGGCTGTTGGCTTCATGACTGGTTTTTATCCAGCACGGCGCGCACAGAAGATTTCTGCTTTGAATGCTCTTCGCTATGAATAGTTTTTGGAACCCTGGACAAAAAACTCAAATGGGTGTATTATAGATATAACAAGTTGAAACTTCTTGAACTTTGCTTTAATAAAGCCTTTTTCTTCCAAAATTAACCTTTTTGATAGGGTAAAATAGATAAAAAGAAGCTTTTTGCGCAACAATGCGTGTTTTTCTGTTGTGAATTTAAAACAGCAATACATCTAACAAAGTCATTAAAAACTTTCAATATAAGCAGTTTTCCACGCAAATTAATCGACATAGCAATGTCGTCCCGGACTTGATCCGGGATCTTCGTGGGTTTTCTGGATCCTGAATCTCGGGATGAAAAATAATTAAAAAGTAATTAAAAAATAAGTTTGTATTTAGATTGAAAAATCAAATCTTATTTAGAAGTATCAATGTTTAATAAAAAACAAGGCGCTGACATTGTCGGCGAAATCGTGGCTGATTTAAAAATGCCAATCAAACAACAAGGTCAGAGCAATCAGGCCAAAAAACCAAACACTTGGAAAACAAGTGCCAGTCCTGTGGCGTCAAAAAAACCAATGCAAGGCGACAAAGCTGTTGGGAATAACTCAGCTCAGCCTCAGGTTCAAGCTCAGACTCAGATGAAAACCCAAACTCAACCGCAAATGAAAATTCAACCAAAGGCTCAAGCAAAGAAAAACTCTGCAGGCAGTTCCAGGGCCAATGCTCATGCAAAATCAAGCAAGAGGAGCAGTGCAACCCGCTCAAAACCAATGCAAGAAAATCCAAAATCTGATCATCTTCGAATCACACCAATGGGTGGAAATGAAGAGGTTGGACGAAACATGACCATGTTTGAATATGGTGGAGACATCATAATTTTGGATATGGGAATTCAATTTCCAGAAGAAGACATGCCAGGAATCGATTATATTGTTCCAAATATCAGTTATTTGAAAGGCAAAGAAAAAAATGTGCGCGGTGTGATTTTTTCTCATGGCCATCTTGATCACATTGGAGCTGCTCCAATTTTGCTTCGTCAACTTGGCAATCCGCCAATTGTGGGACGCGATTTAACTTTGGCACTTATCAAGAAAAAGATGGAAGACTATGAAAAAAATTCCGCTTCAACCTTGAAAACACTGAGAATCAATGCGGTATCTGATAAAATCAGACTTGGAAAATTTGCAATTGAATTTTTTGAAGTGGAACATTCAGTTAAGGATGCTGTAGGTGTGATCATCAGAACTCCAGATGGAACAGTGATTCATCCTGGCGATTGGTTGATGGATAAAAATCCAGTCAGTCATGAAAAAGTTACCTATGACCATCTTTCGACTCTTCCGTCACCAAGAATATTGATGTTGGAAAGTTTGGGTGCAACAGACACCAACACGACTCATGCTCCTGAAAGCGAAATGTATAAAAATCTTGGAGATTTGATGATTAATGCCAAGGGTCTTATTGTTATTGGAACATTTTCTTCTCAAATTGAAAGAATTGGAAAGTTGATCGAAATTGCTGATGGCATTGGAAAAAAAGTTGCACTCGATGGATATTCCATGAAAATGAACATTGAAATTGCTCAGGAATTGGGATATATCAAAGCTTTCAAAAACACTCTGATTTCAGTAAATGAAATTCACAAGCATCCAAGAAATAAGGTTGTGGTTATCTGCACTGGTGCTCAAGGCGAGGGCAATGCGGTTTTGTCACGAATTGTTAATGATGAGCATCGTTTTGTTCAAATTCAAAAAGATGACACGGTTGTTTTCTCGTCATCGGTTATTCCTGGAAATGAAAGAACCGTGCAGCGACTCAAGGATGATCTCTATCGAAAATGCGACAATGTGATTCACTCTGATATTTTGGATGTGCATGTTTCAGGTCACAGCAATGCGCATGACATTCAAGAAATTTTGCGCCAAATCAAGCCAGACTTTTTCTTGCCGGTGTATGGCAATCATTACATGCTGAAAGAAGCAGCCAAGCTTGGTGAAAAAGTTGGAATTAAAAAAGAAAATATTTTCGTGTTGGACAATGGGCATCAATTGGAACTTGCTGAAAACAAGGCCAAGGTTTTGCCAAACAAGATTGACACGAGCTATGTGATGGTTGATGGTCTTGGAGTTGGAGATGTGGGCGAAGTTGTGCTTCGCGACCGTCAGCTTTTGGCCAAAGACGGAATGTTCACAATTGTGGTCATTATTGATTCCAAAACCAAAAAAATCATCGGAACTCCGCAAATCACTTCACGAGGATTCATTTTTGTGAAAGAAAATTTTGACCTGGTGAATGCAACCAAGCGGGTTGTTGAAAAAGTTGTCAAAGAAAAAACTTCTGCCGATACTCATGTGAACTGGGATTATGTGAAAAACAATATACGCGAAGCTGTTGGGTCATATCTGTTTACCAAAACAGAGCGAAGGCCAATGGTTCTTCCGGTTGTGATTGAAGTGTAAGAATAGTTCATAAGGTGAAAGTCCATAAAGCAGGGATCCGGTCAATTGATCGGATTTTTGTTTGTGCGTTGTTTTTGTTTCGCCTGCTTCCTTTCTTGGCACGCTCGCAGTCGGGAACTATGACTGCTTCGCTAAGACCTCGCTGTCGCTCACTATTGCCTCGAAAGGAAGCAGGCTCACAAAAAAACCACAGGGAGTTTTGTTTGCAAAAATGCTGATTTTTGGTTAATATGAGATAGTAATGAATAAATTTAATAGTGCACAGAGCTTTTAGCTTTATGGACTTTATGGACTTTATGACTAATAAGAAGCGAATCTTCTCTGGTGTTCAACCTTCCGGAAATCTGCATATTGGAAATTATTTGGGAGCGATCAAGAACTGGGTGAAGCTTCAAGAAAAATACGAATCAATTTTTTGCGTGGTGGACATGCATGCCATCACGGTTCCGCAAGATCCTGAAATGCTGAGAAAAAAAACCATTGAAATTGCCAAGATATATTTGGCCTCAGGGATTGATCCTAAAAAATCAATGATTTTTGTGCAATCGCAAGTGTCTGAGCATGCCGAGTTGATGTGGATTTTGAACACAATTGCAAGGATGTCAGACTTATTTAGAATGACACAATTTAAAGATAAATCCGGAGTATCATTAGATTCAGAGCAAATGGAGAATATCCTTACATTAAGTGGGGCATCGGAAGACATGTCTTATGTGGGAACTGACAATAAGGATAAAATTAGAGTGGATATTCTTGCTAGGAGATATTTTGATTCGGTAAATAAAGTGGGCGTTGGGCTTTTTGATTACCCAGTCTTAATGGCGGCTGATATTCTTTTGTATGACACTCAGGTTGTGCCGGTAGGTGAGGATCAAAAACAGCATGTTGAACTGGCTCGAGATTTGGCCAAGCGTTTCAATCAAAAATTTGGTGAAACTTTTGTGGTGCCCGAAGTTCACATCAAAAAAGAGGGAATGCGAATCATGGGACTTGATGATCCAACCAAGAAGATGAGCAAATCAGCAAGTTCTGAATATAATTATATCTCACTTTTGGATGACGAGGAAACAATAAGGAGAAAAATCAAGAAAGCTGTGACTGACAGCGGAAGTGAAATTTTGTATGCTGACGACAAGCCGGCACTCAAAAATCTGATCAACATTTTCTCAGCTTTTTCTGGAAAATCTCCAAGGGAAATTGAGGCATCGTATGCTGGAAAAGGCTACGGAGACTTCAAAGCTGATTTGGCTGAAGCTGTGATTGAATATCTGAAATCATTTCAGGATAAATATGACTCAATTTCTGATCAGGAAGTGTTGGAAATTTTGGAAGATGGCGCAAAAAAAGTCAAAGTTTTAGCTAAAAAGAAGCTTGACGAGGTGAAAGAGAAAATTGGTTTCATTGTATAACTTAGCCTTCTTGAATACTTAAAATTCAAAAATCTTAATAAAAAATCCATCAAAAAAAGATGGATTTTTTTGTTGAAAAACTGTATTAAAAGTGTTTTGTAAAAATCCCATTTCCATGTTAAAATATATAAGTAAAAAAGAATCTGCAGTCAAACATAAAATAAAAAATTGGACATCAGAAACAAGGCGAAAAATCAAAACCAAAACAAGATTTCTCGAGCTGAGAAAGTTTTTGCTTTGGAGAATAATCAGAAAGAAAAATTTGAATTAAAAAAGAAACTCGAGAAATTCAAATTGTTTTTGAGTGTGAATTTCAAAAAAATAAAAATTTCATCCAAGGATCATTGGCATCTGCTCATCAAATCTGCAGCTCAAAATCATCTTCGAATTCAAGAATGCAAGAATATTAAAAAAGGAGATGTTTGCAATCTCGAATTCGGTTCATATTCTGAACTTAAAAGATATCAAAAAAAGGTCAGACTTTTTACTTATTCTTTTTCCTCAACCATGGTTTCGGTTGCAATTGCAATTGTTGCAGTGCAAATGTTTTTTGGAACCGGAAGTTCCCAGGGAGCAACTTTCACTTTTTTCCAGGATGACTGGAACACAGCTAGCACAACTTTGAAGGCTGATCATATTGATAATAAAACTGGATGGACAAACTATCATTCAAAGGATGCTGATATCTCTGGAGGAACAACTGTTCAAATGACTTTAAAAACAGGTCAGACAATTGGACAAAATCAGTCAACTTTTGACGCGGGAAGCACCAAGACAAACACATTGGTTTCTGGTGGTGGGGTTGAACTTCAGAAAACAGAAACCGCGAACTCCTGGGCCACAATGGCAAGCATGCCTGGTGGTATGAGGGGAAGCTTTTTAGCTTATGATAATAATGGAAATGTATTTGCATTAAGAGGTGGTAATACTTCGGATTTTTGGAAATACAATATTGCATCAAATGTTTGGACATCTCTGGCAAGCACGCCTTCAACTGTCAATAGTGATTCCAGTGGTTTGGTTTATGATGGTAGCGGAAATATTTTCGCACTAAGGGGTGGAAATACTGCTAATTTTTGGAGATACAACATAGAAACCAATACATGGATAGCTAAAGCTGATTTTCCATTGGCGACTAGTTTCCGCGGAGCAATGGCCCATGATGCTAACGGAAATATTTTTGCTATTAATTATGGTAATGCTTTTTATAAGTACGACATCGCACTAAACTCTTGGACGGCAATGGCAAATAGTTTAACAAATTCTTCTGGCGGTAATCTAGTTTCCGATCAAAATGGTGGCATCTTTCTTGTTAATGGTAATGGTCAGACAGGTTTTTCCAGATATGACATTGCTTCAAATACTTGGTTGGCTAAAGCAGCTTCACCTCTGGGCACATTTCTTGGTGGAACTGGTTCGGATGGTGCTGGAAATATTTACGTGTTAAGGGGGAATGGTTTTGATAATTTTTGGAAGTATAATATTGCAAATAATTCATGGACAACTATTGCTTCGGCACCCGCAACTGTTTCTAGTAGTGCTACTACTGGTGGTGGTGGTATGGTTTTTGATGGAAAAGGTAATTTTTATGCAGCGAGGGGAAATAACTTTACTGATTTTTGGAAGTATTCAATTTATGATAACTATGCATCCTCTGGGATTTTTGAATCATCCACGATTGATTTGAGTCAAAAAGGAAATTTGACTGCGCTTAATTTCAATCACACTTTGAATGGTGCTGATAGCAAATATCAAATTGCAACTTCGGATTCTTCCGGTGGCCCTTGGAATTATGTGGGACCGGATGGAACAGCTTCAACATACTTCACAGTTTCTGGAACAGCGACACCAAATCTCGGATTTCATCGCTATGCTAGGTATAAAGCATTCTTGACTGGGGGTGGAGTTAATACATGGGAGGCCAAGGCGAATACATTAGCCAATAATACTTCAGGGGCTGATATCGTGCATGATAGCAATGGCAACATTTATTCTCTTGCGGGCGGAAGTTCTACGGCTTTTTCGAAATATAATACCCTTACAAATTCTTGGTCTGCTATGTCTCCAGTACCAGTGACTATGACTGGTGTTTTGGCGTCTGGCTATGATGGAAATTTGTATGCAATCAGGGGTGGTCAAACATCGGATTTTTATAAATATAATATTTTATCAAATAGTTGGACTCAATTAACATCAGCACCTGTGCCAATGGGTTCAAGCGCTTATTCTGGAATTTCTTTGACAGCTGGCAGGGATGGTAATTTATATGCGATCAGGGGTGCTGGTACAGGTGAATTTTATAGATATAATATCGCATTAAATAGTTGGTCATCGCTGGCATCATATCCAAGTATCTTATATTATGGAAGTCATGCTACAACCTATGGAGGAGATGGAAATATTTATTTGTTAAGCGCAAGCGCTTTCTATAAATACAATATAACTTTGAATAATTGGACAGCCTTAGCGAATCCGCTAAATTTAAATGGTAGTATCGGAGAAGGCTTAACAAGTGATAGTAGCGGTAACATATATTTTTTTAATGGTAATGGAAGTTCATTATTTTATAAGTACAATATCTCATCAGCAACTTGGACACAAATAGCAGCTACACCAGCTAATGGTTCCTATGGTGCTTCTTTGACGAGTGATACTGCTGGCAGCATGTATGCTATTAGGGGTAATGGCACTGCAACTTTTTGGAAATATTCCACTCGAGTTACCTCTACACCGGTTTTGAGTGATATAACTTTTGTTTATTCAACTTATCCCACAACTCAGAATCTGATTTCATCTTGGTATGACACAACTGATCCAGCCAATAATTTTAAATCGGTAATTTGGGATGAAGCTTCTGTTCCAGCTGGGACTCAAGTTAAAATGATGGTTCAAACCGCACCTGATTCTGCCGGCTCTCCAGGGACTCCAACTGGATTTGTCGGTATTGATCCTGCTGGGCAACAAGATGGTGCAACATATTTTACAAGCACATCGTTTGGATGTTCAAAAACAGGCACGCTTGTAACTTGCGATATTCCTTCAGGTGTTCCAATTTCAACTTACGATTCAAGCACACCTGAAACAGCCGCTCTTACTAGTGACAGATGGATGCAATATAGGATTACCTTGGACAGTGATGGTGCAAGTACGTCACAAGTTAATAGTGCTTCATTGAAATATGTTGTAAATGCCGCACCGCAAATACAAGATGTGATCTCCTCGCAAGGATCTGATGGAAAAGTCACAACAACTTTCAATGTCATTGATTTGGACACAAGCACTGGAAGAACCGCAAACACTGTTTTGGGGGGTTTTCAATATTGCACTGCAAACTGCACCAACCCAGGAAGCGAAACATGGGTCAATGCAACCTCACTAACATACAAAGACTCAATCAATAACATTTTGGGAAATAATATTTTGACTGTTCAGGAGTTGACATTAACTTCGTATACTGTAATTTGGGATTCTAAGTCTGATTATGATGAGCAATATAATGGAAGCTTCAAAGTGAGAATCTTAGCTAATGACAGTGAGGACGCTAATAATATCGGATATGGAATTTCAAATGCTTTTGAGTTCGACACTAAGGATCCAATTAATCTCTCATTTACAATTGATCACACTAAAAGTACCAACAATCTGACATTGGTTGCTCCAAGCGATGATTTGCCATATCAAGTTGCATATTCAAATTATTCAGATTTTAGAGATGCTGTTTTCGAAGATTATCCAGTTGATAATAAAAAAACTTACCCTGCAATTATTGATAATGATCCCGCCACTGTTTATGTGCGGGCAAGAGATGTGAAAGGAAATTATATGGATGCTACAGCTACCACACCAGCCAGTCCAAGTAGCGTTGTGTATTATGACACTTCGAATGATGTTTCAGGTGAATATAGGGAATTCATTGCTTGGGATGTTATTTCTGCTGGTCAATCTGGGGCTGGCTTTGGAAGCTATGAGATCTATCGAGCTGAAAGACTGGAAAGTGATCAAAATGCAACTTTGAATTATCTTGGAGTGGAAAGTATACCTGATCCTAATACTAATTTTTATAATGATTTTAATCTTGATACGAATAAGCACTATTATTATAAAATTTTAACCACTGATAGTGCTGGCAACCTATCGAAATATTCATCAGCGGTTGATGATAATCCAAATGGACAAGGTGGATCTGATCAAACTCCACCAACAATTTCAAATGTTCGCTCAACAAGCATAAATACGACTTCAGCCACAATTCTTTGGGATACGGATGAACCTGCCAATTCGAGCGTGGGATATTCCTCGCAAGTTGATTGTGATGATGCTCCTGGAAATCTTTGCCCATATCTTCCTGAGCGAGGAATTGCAGCTATGGTTGAAAAATATACTGAAGGTGACCCATCGAAGCCTGGCCACTCAATAACACTCACTGGACTTATTCCTGGAACAACATACAACATAAGAGTTAAGTCATATGATGTTGTGGGAAATTTGGGTCAAAATGATAAGGACAACAATGGAGCTTCTGCAATTGAAAATTTCACTTTCAATACTCTTCCCGGACCGGCAATTTCAGGTGTGACAATTCCAAATGTCTCAAACACTCAAGCCACTATAAATTGGAAAACAACCACGGACTCTTCCAGTTTCGTTGTTTATTCAACAGACATTTCAAATGGAAATCTGGTTAATCCAAAAGAATTTGGAACACCTGAACTTGTTGGAAATCCAACAAGTGGTGAATATTATCACTCACAAACAATCACAACCTATAATGATCTTCCATTGGTTCCAAATGAAACATATTATTTCTATGTTAAATCGATTGATGGTGATGGAAATGAGGCTGTGGATAATAATGGTGGAAGTTTTTATGAACTTACAACCACTGAGGATAATAAAAAACCAGAAATTGCATTGATAGAAATTCCTGTTATCTCAAATGAGGGAGGAGTTATCACTTGGACAACTGACGAGCCAGCCACCAGTAAAGTTTCCTATGGGACAACTGAAGGTGGTCCATATCCTGATCATCAGGAAGTCGTGACTTTCAACAGGGGTCACTACATCATTCTTTCTGGGCTTGCTGCTGATGAAGATTATTATTTCAAGGTCGAATCCATGGATATCAATGGGAATGTTAACGATGACACTGCAGAATATAACTTTAAAACGACAAAAAATATTGAATTTGATCATCCACCACTTTCAAAAATTGAAAACATGGATGTTACTGCGGAAAATACGCGCGACACAAATGCCATCATAACCTTCACTACAGATCAACCCGCTCTTTGTTATGCTGAAACAGATGCTGTCATAGTGGGAAGCGCAACGACAGTCACAAGTTTTGAAAACGGATATACTGAAGATAAGAATTACAACACCTCACACTCAATTCTTGTTTCTAGTTTGACTCCAGAGTCAAAGTATCTCTATGATGTGTCTTGTCACGACAACATCTTAACTGTGGGGATGGAAGATGAGTCAGATAAATTCGATAAATTTGAAAATTGGATTTATTCAGAGATTGGCGATTTTGAAACCACAAAGCAAAGGTTTGCATTGGATGAACTGGATATTAATTCTCCGGTGATTAATAATGTGAAAGTTGCCAGTACAACAGGTGAGAGCGCGACTATCACTTGGAATACAGATGAAGTGGGAAGTAGCTCTGTTGGATATGGAATTACTGCAACAAATGAAAATGGCGCTAATGATCAAATTGTAAATGAAAATAAGGAAAAATTTGCAACTTCCCACTTGGTAACTTTGAGTGGTCTGATTCCTTCCACAAAGTATTTATTTAGGGTTTCTTCAACTGACAAATCTGGTAATATTGGTTTTTCTGCCGAATCCTCCTTCACCACAGCCTCCCCATCCTCACTATCTTCAATCAAAGCTGAGTCTCTAAACCTAGGAGAAGCTCAAATCACTTGGAATACTTCAAGTGAGACTTCTTCAATTGTAGAATATGGCCTCACTACCTCCTATGGAGAAAAAAAGGAATCAAACACCCTTACTAAAGAACATTCCATCTCACTATCCAACCTGAACCAAGGAGTAACATATCACTTCAGGGTCAAAGGACAAGATAAAGATAAAAAACTCTATTCATCTTCAGATCAAACTTTTGAACCAAAGAGTCCTGCCCAAGTATCAAACATCAACATCAATGACATCACTGAGCATGAAGCTACAATAAGTTTCAATACCAATATCCCAACTACCGCTACCGTAATCTATACCAATATCTCTGACCCTGCTGACAATGGCTCCCAAGCAGACAACGAGATGGCTACCAAACATAGTATCCAAATTAAAAACCTTACCCAAGGAGCAACCTTTAAAATTCAAATCCAAGCTAGAGATGAACAAGGAACAGAATCTCAAACAGACGCCAAAGATCTAACCACAGGAAAAGACGAAAATCCTCCTAAGATAGATATGGTTAAAACAGATCTAGCTCTGGCTCAAAACGATAAAGTCCAAGCCATCATCTCTTGGAACACAGACGAACAATCAACCACCTCTGTCCTATACAAAGAAGGCAGAAATGCTGAAGCTAAAGAAATCAATATTTCTGAAGCACTGAGCACAAACCATGTAGCAGTCATCACCAGTTTCAAACCAGGCACTGTCTATTACTTCAACACCAAATCAGTGGATGCGTCAGGCAACGAAGCCAAATCAACTGATTATGCACTTCTTACCCCAAGAAGAAAAGAAAATATCATCCAAATTATTATTGGAAACTTCACTGATATCTTTGGATGGGCGAAGTTTTAATTCTAATTTTTGAAATTTTGAAAAGGAAAACAAAAAAATTCTCATCACGACTAGTGAAATCATTGAAAGAATATTCAAGTTGGTTTTTTTGCGACGCTTCAACAAATCAAATTAGGATTTCAAAACTGAAAAAAGGAAAATTCACTTCATACACTCAACTTAAAAAATATCAAAAAAGACTCAAGAGAACAGGCGTGACCATTTTTTTGATTCTGCTATCTTTATTTGCAGGAATGTTTCTTGTCCTGGGTATATTTCCAGAAAATATCAAATCAGAATTGTACATTCCCAATGGGCGAGGCGATATTATCTTGGGGAATATTTCCAAGAATCAAGCAACGGTTATTTTTAAAACTTTGGACAGTGCCAATGATAATAAGCCACTTGCAACCAAGGCTTTCGTCGAGGTTTTTAGTGATGAAAATTACACCAATATGGTACGTCAATCAGCTGAAGCTGATTATGCGGTCACGCATATAATCCAAGTTGATTCTTTGCAGGAGGGTCTCGTTTATTATGTGCGTATCACGGCCAAGGATTCATCGGAAAAAGTTAACATTGAAAGTGTGACTTCATGGGGGGATGGCAAGGATCCCATAAAGTTTCTTACTGTTGGAGATTTTATTTCTGCTTGCGAGCAACAGACAAAACCTGAAATTGAAGATGTTAATAATAATGAAAATTATTTGAATGAAAAAAAGGAAATAGTCAAAATTCCAATCATGGAATCATCTGAGAATTTCGATAATGAAGATGATAACTCAGTGCTTAAAATTTCCAATGTGATGAATGAAAATCATTTGCAACCGAAAAATAAAGTCCAGACAATTATCTCCTGGATCACAAACAAGCCATCAACCACAGTTCTGGCATATGAAGAGGGTAGATCAAATGAGAAAAAAGAAATTTTAGTTAGCCAAGATTTGAAAACAAAACATGCTGTTGTTTTGACAACATTAACTGCTGGAAAAACCTATTATTTTAGTGTGAAATCAGTTGACGGCGATGGGGTCATTGCAAATTCTGAAGAATATGCGCTCAGAACCCCAAGACCGCAATCGACTATTATTGATAAGATTGCTGAAAGCTTCAAAACACTTTTTTCTCAACCGAAACTCTAGTATTTGTCATTCCGGACTTGCCTGTACTCGCTTGACGGGTGATCCGGAATCTGCGTAGATCCTGAATCAAGTTCAGGATGACACATAAAAATATAAAAAATCCGACATCGCTGTCGGATTTTCTATTGTAAGATTCTTTTTTTATTCTAATCCTTCCGTGTTAACCCCAAAGCTCCAGTCAACATCTTCATATGAATGCAAGAGTTTGTTGAGATACTTTTTTAACTCCTCATATTTTTCTTGGGTTTGAGCTTCAAATTTTATCGTAAGGTAAGGTCCATTTTGCGAATATCTAACAACGAACATGGAATCATTCATATTTAAGCGAACACCATCACCAGCTCTTTGATCGCTTATTACTTCAGCTTCAGGAAAATCTTTCTTAAGAAGTTCACTCATCTTCTCTATTAATTGAACTTTTTTATTATCAGGACATCCAAGTTTTATTTCTGGACTAGAAATATATTTGGGTAGTTTTTCAACAGCCTCAGAAAGTGTCTGATTTGTTTCTGATAAATAATTCAAGAGTCTGAAAGTTGAATATACTCCATCATCATGATTATAAAAATCAGCAGAAAAGAAAAAATGTCCAGAAAGTTCACCAATAAAGGCAGCCCCAACTTCTTGATTTTTCTTTTTTAGGAATGAGTGTCCAGTTCTCCACATGAATGGCTCGCCACCTTTTTCCTTAATGGTGTCTTCAACAACTTTCGAGCAAAGAGTGTTATACATTATTTTCGCACCAGGATGACCACGCAGTACATCTGAGGCAAATATTGCAACCAAGACATCATTCCAAATTATCCCTCCTTTTTCATCGATAATTCCAATTCGATCTCCGTCAGCATCATATGTGAAGCCAATGTCGGCCCCTTCCTCCAAAACTTCTTTTTTTATTCTTTCAGCAACTAATGTTTCTGTTGGGTCTGGCGTGCCAAGAGGGAAGGTTGGATCAATCGTGCAATTTTTTTCAATGACTTCGCAACCAGCATTGCGAAGCATTTCGGGAACGATAACTCCGGCAGTGGTGTTGCCAGAATCAATAAGAACTTTGAATTTTTTTGTAATAGGAAGTCTTTTGCTGATATCCTCAAAGTATGCCTTTGAGATGTCCATTTTTTCTATGGAACCAGGTTGCACACCTTTCTCATAATCTTCTTCTTGAACCATTCTTCTAAGTTCTTGCATTCCATCACTTACTAATGTTTCTGAAAAATCAATTGCAAATTTAAAACCATTGTATTCGGGCGGGTTGTGAGACGCTGTCACGAAAGCACCACCTTTTACATTAAGAAGATATTGTGACCAATAAAAAGTTCCAACCATATTTAATCCGATATTGATAGTATCTATTCCAGCCCAAGAATATCCACTAATTAGGGCGTTACTATACTCTTCTGATGTTGCACGACAATCGTATCCAACAACAGCCTTGGTTATCCCAAGCCTTTTCATGTAAGTGCCGTGAGCCTTTCCTATGTGTTCAACTATTTCAGAATTGAGATCCTGGTCTACGATACCGCGAAGATCATAACCACGAAAGATGGAAGGATTGATGTTCATATTTGTTGTAATTATTTAGATTAATGCTTGTTTATCTTATCAAAAAAGACATTTTTATTCAAGGTGCACGCCTTGGGAGAATTTCTCCAGTTCTATTTGAAGCAGGGGATGTTTTTTCAGTTCGTTGTCAGTCGCAAGAATTTCGGTTGCATATTTTTTGGCGATTTCGATGAGTTTCACATTGCCAAGATGTTTCATGGCAGTGTCTGGAATGCCTGATTGGCGAGCTCCAAAAAATTCTCCCGGACCTCGCAGTTCAAGGTCTTTTTCGGCAATGGAAAATCCGTCAGAATTTTTCACCAATGCCTGAAGGCGATCTTTTGATTTGATGCTTTTGCTGGAAGTGAAAAGAAAGCAGTATGATTGATGCTCGCCTCGGCCAACGCGACCACGGAATTGATGAAGTTGAGAAAGTCCAAATCGGTCAGCGTCTTCAATGATCATGATGGTGCTGTTGGGCACATCGATTCCAACTTCAACCACGCTCGTTGCAACCAGAATGTCGAATTTTTTGTTTTTGAATTTTTCCATCACATCTTCTTTTTCACTGGATTTGAGTTTTCCATGAAGAAGTCCAATTTTGAGACCAGGGAATATTTTTTTGCTAAGCCTTTCATGTTCTTGGGTTGCGGCCTTGAGTTCAGTCAAAACTTTTGATTCTTCCACCAGTGGCAAAATCACAAAAGCTTGTCGCCCTTCTTTGATTTGTGCTCGCACAAAATCATAGACATCTTCCCGTTGGCTGTTGGGAATTATTTTTGTTTCGATCACTTTTCGATTTTTTGGCATTTCATCCAGGATTGAAAGATCGAGATTTCCAAAAAAAGCCAAAGTCAGAGTTCGGGGAATTGGAGTTGCGGTCATTGTTAAAAGGCGGGGGATTTTTTCCGGCAAACCGTCATTGATTTCAGTTATTTTTTGTTGAAGATATGCTCGTTGATTGACTCCAAAGCGATGCTGTTCATCAATAATGATAAGTGTAAGATTTTTGAATTTTATCTTTTCTTGAATCAGGGCGTGAGTTCCGATTAGAATATCAATTTTTCCTTCAATTAAATTTTTCAACAAATTTTCTTTGTTTTTTATTTTTGAAAGTGGTTTCTCCTCATTTTTTGGGCTTTCAACTTTTGACTTTCGACTTTCTGACTGAATTATCTGGTATGAGTTTGTTAGTAGTCCAATGTTTATGTTCTGATTTGCGAAAAGTTTTGTTAGTGATTCAAAATGTTGAAGAGCCAAAACTTCAGTTGGAGCCATGATTGCTGTTTGAAAACCACTCAGCACTGTTGCCAGTGATGCAGTGGCGGCCACAATTGTTTTTCCGCTGCCAACATCACCGTTGAGCAGGCGATTCATCGGCATGGTTTTTTCAAGGTCGCTTAAAATTTCTCCGATGGCTTTTTGTTGAGCACCAGTGAGTGAAAAGGGAAGTGCGGATTTGAATTTCTCAATTTCAATTTTATCAAAAATAATTTTCTGAGCTTTTTCTTTTTCCCAAGATTTTTTTATTTTCAGTGATGTCAGCTGCATGGTGAGCATTATCTGAAAGGCAAATCTTTTCTGAGCCAAAAGTGACTCAGCTTCGGTTTTGGGAAAGTGAATGTATTTCAGTGCTGTTTTTATTTCCGGCAAGTGAAGCTCGCTCAGAATTTCTGCTGGAATTGGGTCTTGAATTTCAAAATTAGCTTTGAAAATATTTTGCAGTTGCCATCTGATCCATTTCGAAGTAAGCCCCTCAGTTTCGGGATATATCGGAACAAGTCTGCCAGTGTTGGTTGGTTCGCGCGAAGAAAGCTCCCAAGCGGGATTTGAAAAATAAAAGCCGTTTTGGTCTTCGGAAACTTTGCCAGAAAGTCGCACACCTTTGCCGACAAGGAGTGAATCGCTGACATAGGGTTGATTGAACCACACAGCTCGCACACTGCCAGTTTCGTCGGCGATGTGACATTCGGTGATCATCATTTTTTTCTTCCAAGTTCTGACCAATTTGCTCTGAATGATTTCTCCCATGATGGTCACGGTTTGATCCTTGGCAAGATTTTCAATTTCGGTGCGCTCAGAATAATCTTCATAGCGAAAAGGGAAGTGCATCAAAAAATCTTCCACAGTTTTGATTCCAAGTTTATTCAGCGCGCTGACATATTTTTCACTGAAGCGCGGAAGTGTTTCAATTTTTTGAGTAATATCTATCATTTTTCTATTATATCTCATTGCATATTTGATATCTAGTGATAATTTACGGATATATTAGAAATAAAAAAGAGCAATACTGTTTCGATTGAAATAGTATTGCTCTTTTGCGAATGTTGTCTGTTTATGTCATTGTCCTTGGCCTTGCAGGGCCTTGAAGCCTTCCGCCATTTTGCAGTCCTTTTTCCTCCCTCGTCTTGCATTCGATGCACTTTGTGGCCATGAAGCGACTGTTTACAAGTCGCTTTGCTTCCACCAGCCCGGTTTCGCAGTCTTCGTCTTCGCAAATGCCGAATGTTCCATTTGTTATTTTTTCTCGAACCTTGCTTATTTCCTGTAGATTCTTTTGGATTAGCAAGTTGCGAACATGGATGTTGTCGACATTATGTGCAACACCCTCATTACCTCCATCAGAATTGCCAACTGCTTTATTTTCAAACAAAGGCTCATTGGGTATTTTGTCAAAAACCATTTGGTGAAGCAAATATTCCTCTTCATTGGTCAGAAAATTCAGCAATTTGGCAATATGTGTGCTTGAAAGTTCCGTCAGTCTTTCCAGTGGAATTACTGGCAATAGTGGTTTTTCGTACATTTTTACCTCCTGTTCTTGGAAAATATGGCGCAAAGCGCCTGGAAAATTGTTAAAAAGCTATCCTTGCCCAATTTTATATTATACTCCTTTTATAGAAAAATGTCAAGACATAATATTCCTGACATTTTTCTATAAAATTTTTTCACAGTGTGTCCTTGGCAGGAATCGACCTCGACTAAATTTTTGCCGACGCAAAAATTTGTCTGGTCACC
>CAYVME010000003.1:0-167 GCA_964452415.1 uncultured Bdellovibrionales bacterium | reverse complement strand
ATATTGTTTTTATAAAGACAAAAAAATACAATGGGGATTAGTCTTATAACAATTTGTCAAGATTCCTGACATGAGTGAAATCGTTCACTCACCCCAAGGCCCACATTTCTTCAAAATGTGTCCTTGGCAGGAATCGAACCTGCGACCTTCTGGACCGCAACCAGACG
>CAYVME010000002.1:0-59268 GCA_964452415.1 uncultured Bdellovibrionales bacterium | reverse complement strand
TCAGCAGACGGAAGCGCGCAGTGTAAATTTTAGCGTAGTGAACTGGCAGTTTGTCGCCGTATTTCTCCGTGCGGGAGTTTTCTTTCCTCCAGGTTTCTTTTGCGGAAAAAGAAATGTGGAAAATAATCTGAAAATAAGTACAATATTTAGATGGAAAAAGACATTGCAATATCAGTCAAGAATGTGTCAAAAACATTCAAAATACCCCATGAAAAAGTCTCCTCACTCAGAGGGGCTGCGGTTTCTGTTTTTTCTCGAAACAAGGGGTTTGAAGAATTCAAGGCGCTTGACGATGTTTCTTTTGAAGTGAAAAAAGGTGAATTTTTTGGAATAATTGGACGAAATGGAAGCGGAAAATCAACTTTGCTCAAAATTCTGGCTGGAATTTATCAGGTTGACAAAGGAAGTGTTGAAATTGACGGGATGATCTCTCCATTTTTGGAGCTGGGAATCGGTTTCAACCCTGAACTCTCTGGAAGGGACAATGTGTATCTCAACGCAACTGTTCTGGGAATGACCAAAAAAGAGATTGATAAAAAATTTGACTCGATTGTGCAATTTTCTGAATTGGAACGATTCATTGATCAAAAACTCAAAAATTATTCTTCGGGAATGCAGGTACGGTTGGCTTTTTCTGTTTCAATCCATGCAAATCGCGAAATTCTTTTGATGGATGAGGTTTTGGCTGTGGGAGATTCAAATTTTCAGCGGAAATGCTTGGGTGAGTTTGAAAAGTACAAAAGTCAGGGCAAAACTGTTATATTGGTATCTCACGATATAGAGGTTGTCAGGAAGTACTGCAATAGAGTTTTGCTTCTAGATAATGGACATGTTAATTTCATTAGTGATGCTGAGGATGCAGCGTTCCATTACGGAAAATCAAATTTTGAATACTTAAAAAAAACAGCAATAGATTCTAAGAAAGACAAAAAAGATAAAAGGCAAATTAATAGCCATAAAAAAACTAATTACTTTGAAAATATCTGCATAAAAAATGTAAATAATAATAAAACACAAATTTTCAATTGTTCAGAAACTATCGTGATTGATATTTTCATAGATGTAAATGAGGTTGATCCAGAGATGGGCGTGGGACTTGGTATATATGAAAAAGAATCCGGGTGTAGAATCGCTGGCTTTAATACTTTTTTTGAAAAAATAAAAAATGATTGGAAACTAGGAAAAAACATAAGAAAGCTCGAATTACAAGGAGATTTTTTTAATCAGGGGGAGTTCTTTATCTTGGTTAGTATATTTAACGGGGATCCAGTTTTGAATAGCTATTATGATTTTTTTGACAGTAGGAAATCAGAAATATTTTTCAATGTTTTAAGTAATCATGAAAAATCACCAGGTGTGGCCAATATTGATCATTCTTGGAAATAATAAGTTCATTTTAATAATAAATATGTTACATGATAACAAAAAAAAATATATAATATTAACAGGTAGTGATGGGGGATATGGAAATCTTGGAGATGAATTTATATTGGACGCTGTAAAATCTTTTTACAGGAAGTTCCTTTGCGAATACAGGATCATTATTTTAAAGGCCAATATTGATAAAGAAAAACAAGACGGTTTTATCTATGTTTCCGATAACGAGGCAAGCTTTAATGCGATGAATATAGATCTTAGTTCTATTGTTCTCGTTCATTATTATGGAGGGGGATATTTAAATGATCATTGGTTTGAGGAAAAAATTTGGTTTTATAAAATGATTTCAAAAAATGGATTTTCTAAGGACGGGATTATTTTCTCTGGACAAGGTCTTGGTCCTTTTTCAAATGAAAAAAGAGAAGATATGCTAAAAATAATTAATGATGCTAGTATTTTTGGAGTCAGAGATTTACTGCTTCTAAACAATTTCAATGCAAAACAATTTTCTTTTGATGATTCAATTTTCTTATTTGATAAAATAAAATTTATTGCAAACCTTATCCATTCTTTAATTGTAAGAAAAATTTTTAGAAAAAAAATGAGAGTTGCAATCAATCTAAGAATTGCGGATTTTGTTGGTGTGGAAAGAGTAAAATATCTCGATTTTTTACGAACTGTGTTTGAAAAAAATAGTGAATATTCAATTTGTTTTTTTAGTATGCTAGAAAATCAACATGTAACAGAAGAAGGCGATATACGAAGCATGCTTTTAGAATTTGGAATTAAAGACATTAAATTTCATCAAAGACCCAAGAATTACAAAGAGTTAGTTAAAATTGTGAGAAAAAATGATTTGGTTATAACTACTAGTTACCATGCTGTTCTTGCATCTTTGTATTCACTTGTACCTAGTATTGCCATATATGAAAGTGAGTATTATAAGGAAAAATTTAGCGGAATTGAAAATTTATTCGGCGATAGAGCAATCTTCAAAGTGACAAATATTAACAAATTTGGATTCGAAATGTTGCATGAAGCACTACATTTCTCGTTAGGAAAATATTTTAATACTGTTATAGAATTATTTAAATTAAAAACATGTAATATTTTATTTGTTAATAAGATAAGATGCATGCTAAAGGCTGATGCAAATAAATAATTCAATAAATATTTATGGTAAATAAGTTCATATATTTCGTGAGAATTGTCTCTGTAATTTTTAAAAGAGATGGTTTTTTTGTTTTGCTTAAAAGAATTTTTAAATTTATTAGGAATAATTTTAAAAAAAAATCACAAGTATTAAAATCACAGACAATTATAGACATGGTAAAGCAAGAGAGGTGGCCACAAAGTATTCCATTAGTTTCGATAATCATACCTTGCTATAATTATGGCAACTTCGTCAAAGAGGCCTTGGAGTCTGCAATAAACCAAACTTTTAAAAACATTGAAATTGTTATTATTAATGACGGTTCTACCGATAAAAATACCGTAGATGTTTTAAACACATTAAATTATCCAAGAACAATAGTTATTCATCAGGCAAACCAGGGCTTAGCAAGGACTAGAAATAATGGAGCTAAAGTTGCCAGGGGTAAATATGTGTGCTATTTGGATGCGGATGACATAATGGATCCTACATATATCGAAAAGGCATTATTGAAATTGGAAGCAGATGAAAATCTCGGATGTGTTTATAGCTGGCTTCAATGTTTTGGCGATAATGATTCTATATGGAAAACGCAGGATCTAGATGTATTTTTAATGAGAGATGAAAATGTTGCATCTTCACATAGCGTAATAAGGAAAGAGGCATGGCAATCTGTTGTTAAATTGAATGGAGAAGGTTTCTTGAGTCAGTATAACGGTTTTTTCGAGGATTGGGTTTTTTGGATTGATATGGTAAGGAGCGGATTTGGTGGTATTGCTATAAAAGAAACATTAATTAAATATAGAATACATAAAAATTCACTTAGCGCCATTCATAAATCAGGATTTAACAAAAAGCTGCTGGATTTAAAGAATGATAGAAAAGATTTTTTTAAAAATGATAAAGTTGCGAATGAAATTCAAAAAAATATACATTCTCAAATAAAGGTTTTAAATCCATATCTAAATATTTATGGAGAATCAAATACTGAATTTGAAGGTAATAGACAGATTCTTATTTTGATGCCCTGGCTTACTTTTGGTGGCGCGGAAACGCTGGTATATAATTACTGCTCAAGATTAAAAAATGATTTTAACTTTTCAATAATAACAAGCTTGAAAAGTCAAAATGAGTGGGAGTATAAATTCAAGGAAATTACTGGAAATATTTATCATCTACCCAATTTATTTCAAAGGGAGGAAGAGTATTTGGAATTTATGAAAAACTATATCAGGAGTAAGAAAATAGATGTCATTCACATTGTTCACAACAGCAGTTTTTATGAAATGTTGCCAGAAATTAAACGAGAATTTCCACGGGTAAAAGTCATAAGTACGGTGTTTAATGTTATTGCAGATCATTTTTCAAATTCAATAGAATGTGGAGATTTCATTGATGTTTTCACCACTGACAACACAAAAGTTTTGAATGCCTATGAAAATCAGGCCAAAATAAATAATGTAAAGAAGGTGGTTATATGTAATGGTATTGATTGCAGTGTGAAATTTAATCCTGCTACATACGACAGATCTTCGGAGAGAACCAAGTTAAACATAAAAGAAGATGAATTTGCAGTGTATTTCATCGGCAGGCTTTCACCAGAGAAAAATCCTGATGTTTTTGTTGAAGCTGCAAAAAAGGTTTTGGCAAATCAATCAAATGTAAAATTTTTTGTTATTGGCGATGGTCCAATGCGTATGGAAATTGAGAAATCAATAAACGCATTTGATAATCCTAATCTCGCTTTCCTTGGTTACCAAATAGATATTCCTCGATTCTTGAGCACAGCTGATATTTTTGTTTTGCCCTCAAGTGCTGAAGGTTTCCCTCTTTCAAATGTGGAAGCGATGTCTATGGGAGTTTGCGTGATTGCTTCAGATGTTGGTGGTGTTAGCGATGCAATAAAGGATGGGGAGACGGGATTTTTAATGCAGCCCAATTCTTCAGAAGAGCTTGCTGAAAAAATTGAATTTGCAATATCACAAAAAGAAACATTGAAAAATATTTCCAAAAATGCCAGAAAATCAGTCGAGGAAAACTTTTCCATTGAAGTGCTTGCGGAAAAATATAAAAATTTGTATAAAAGCGTTAATGAATAATAGAAAGAAAATTTTGATTTTGGGAGGCGAGGGCTTTATCGGCAGAAACATCGCCAAACACCTTTCGATTGAAAATGATTGTTTTTCATTGGGTATTGAAAAATCACCTTTTATTGAGCGTAAGGATGAATTCATGGAAGGAAATCCCTACAAAGATAAGATTTCTGGTGAATACGATGTCGTTATCCATTTGATTGATAATGCAACCGCACAGGATGATTTCAAACAGCAGGAGCTAAATTTGCTTAAAAATATCACTTTTGTCGACACTGGACACTGCATCTTATTCTCATCTGCAGTTATTTATGCAAACCCAGATTCTGAATATGCAAAAAGGAAGATATTGCTGGAAGAAACATGCAAAGCATATTGTAAGAAAAACAACATAAATTTAACCATATTTAGATTGTTTAATATATATGGCGAATATCAAATTCCCTTCAAGCAGGGAAGTCTGGTTGCGAATTTATTGGTGAATTATTTGGATGATGCAACAACTGAAATTAATGACATGAGTGCTGAGCGAGATTTCATTTTTGCTTCGGATATGGTAAAATTCATAAAATATGCAATAGACAATAGCTATTTTGGTTGCACTGATCTTGCCACGGAAAAGCTTATAAAAGTAGGAGAATTGATAGATATTATTGAAAATGAAGTAGTGATGGAAAAGATAAAGATAAATGATAAGGGAAACAAGGAAGATGTTGTTTGTCCAATAGCAAAAAATAATTTAATAGGGAAAATAATTCTTACGCCAATAGAGGAAGGATTAAGGAAAACATTGGATTTTTATAGAAATAATATGTACATTATTAATCAGAACAAAAAATAACATGAGTGAATACAGAAATATATTAATAATTGGTGCTGGAATTGCGGGTAAATTATTGAAAGAAGATATTGAAAAAAATGTGTCCGATGCTAAAATCATCGGTTTTGTTGATGACCAAGAATCAACAGAAGAGGGCCTTGATGTCATTGGCAAGATTGAGGAGCTGTCAAAATTAAATAAAATTTATAAAATTGATGAAATAATTATTGCTATACCATCAGCAAATGGAGAATTAATGAGGAAAATATTGCTGAATAGCTTAAAAAACAGAACTCAAATCAGGCTCGTGCCACGCTCTCAGCATGTTATTGGACAAAATGATGTTAAGTATTCAGATGTTAAGGACTTTGCCCTTGAGGACTTTCTTGGAAGGCCATTTTTGAAGCAAAATGTTGAAAAGCTTAAGGATTTTTATAAAAATAAAACTGCTTTTATAACCGGAGGCGCAGGATCAATTGGCTCAGAAATTGTCCGTCAGCTTTTTGATCTTGGTGTGAAAAAAGTTATTGTGTATGATAATTCGGAATATTTGATTTTCAATATTGATCAAAATTTGAAAGAAAAAGCTGTTTCAAGGGAAAAATACAGACTTGTCATTGGCAGTATTCTCAATAAGGAAAAAATGAGCAGAATCATCAAGGAGGAACAACCAGATTTTGTTTTTCATGCGGCCGCCTATAAGCATGTATACCTGATGGAGGACAACATTGATGAAGCTGTCTTGAATAATGTTATTGGAACAAGAAATGTTGTCGATGCAGCTATTGAAAATGAGATAAAGAATTTTATTTTCATTTCAACTGACAAGGTTGTGAATCCAACCAGCATAATGGGTTCAACAAAAAAATTGGCAGAATATTACATTAAATGTATTGGAGAGTCAAAAACCAAATTTAACATTGTGCGATTTGGAAATGTTATCAATTCAAACGGATCAGTCCTTCCTCTGTTTGAGCGTCAGATTGCTGAAAACCGGCTAATTACGGTGACGCACAAGGAAGTGAGGCGTTTTTTCATGTCTATCCGTGAAGCTGCTCAGCTTGTTGTGACAAGTGTTGCACGGGATAATCATGGTGAAATTTATATCCTCGATATGGGGGAGCTTATTAATATCTATGAAACAGCTTTGTGCTTAATTCGAACTAAAAATCTGATTCCTGAAGAAGATGTTAAGATTAATATCATTGGCTTGAAGGAAGGTGAAAAAATGATTGAAGAATTATTTACCGAAAAAGAGATGGGAAATTTGATTAAAACTGAGATTGATAATGTGTTTCAATTGAAGAATCACGAAGAATGCCCAATGAACATAGTAAATGTCATCGCAGATTTCGAAGAATTGTTGAAATCAAATGCAAATCAGGATCAGTTAAAAACCCGATTTATGGAAATATTTCCTTCATTGAAAAAAAAATAGGGATGAAAATTTTTATAAAAAAAATTAGTAAAAGTATTATTTTTTTTCTTGACGATAAAACATTTAAGAACTTTTTTTCTTTTAATATTGAATTTAAAAGATGGAAGAAGTTTAATGAGGAGAGGCTTTTAGATGAAAATTTTATAAATAGAAAAAATGGCAAGGAGCAAAAAATTTATTATTTGGTTCCAGGGGTTTCAATTTCTGGTGGAATTGCTGTTATTTTTCAACATGCAAATAGATTGAAGGATGACGGGTATGATGTAAAAATATTATCACTTAGTAATGATAATGATGGGAGCTGGTTTCCGAATCAAAAAGTTGAAATATTTCCATATAGAAAAACGAAAAAAGTGCTTCAAAGTGGAGAGGTGGATATTCTTATAGCCACGGCATACAGTACGGCATTTACGGTTGATATGGCAAAGGCTCGGCGAAAGATATATTTTGTGCAGTCAGATGAAAGTCGATTTTTCCCAGGAAATAATGGCCTGTGTGAAATTATCAAAAGGACATATGCTTTAAAGATGGAGTATATGACAGAAGCTAAATGGATTCAGGCTTGGCTCAAAGACGAATTTGGTCAAGATGCACATTATGTGCCAAATGGAATTGACTTGGAAGTTTTTAAAAATACCGAACCGATGGTTGCAAAAACAAAAAGGCCTCGCGTCTTGATTGAGGGTGCAATAGATGTTTCATATAAGGGTATGGATGATGCGTATGACGCTGCGAAGGATTTGGATTGTGAGCTTTGGATTGTGAGTAATAATGGGAAGCCCAAAAAAGATTGGAGATTTGATAGATTTTTTGAAAATGTTCCCTATGGGGAAATGTCAAAAATTTATTCATCGTGTGATGTTTTTTTGAAAATGAGCAGGATTGAAGGTTTCTTTGGGCCACCCATGGAGGCAATGGCATGTGGTTGCGCGGTGGTGGTTGGAAAAGTTACTGGCTTCGATGAATATATTGAAGATGGAGAAAATGCACTTGTGATTGAGCAAGAAGATATTGAGGGTGCAAAAAAAGCAATTCAGCGATTAACAGAGGATATTGAGCTTCGGAATAAGCTTATCAATGAGGGATACGCAACAGTTAAGAATTGGAGTTGGGACAGGTCAAGTGAAGCATTGGAAAGAATTATAAATGAAACTAATCAATAATTTCTTTAGCTTTTGATTAATAGCAAAACCTTCTATTCTCAGTATTCATTTCTCAAAACCGTCTGGATTTTTCTTGTGCCAATTCCAAGCGGTTTGGATGATCTGTTCCATGGTGTCAAATTTTGGATGCCAATCTAAAATAGTATGGGCTTTTTGCGAGCTGGCCAAAAGGTTTGCTGGGTCTCCAGCACGCCTTGGTTCTTCGATAACCTTGAAATAAGCACCCGTGATTTTTTTGGACATTTCAATAACTTCCCTTACTGAAATTCCTTTATTATTTCCAAGATTGAATTTGTCTGAAGCGTTGTTTTTTTTAAGAAAATCCAGAGCAAGAACATGAGCATCAGCCAGGTCGTTGACATGCACATAGTCTCTGACGCCAGTTCCATCTGGAGTCGAGTAGTCAGTGCCAAAGATTTTGATTGAATCTCGTTTTCCAAGAGCGGTCAAAAGTGTGAGTGTGAGAAGATGCGTTTTGTTTTTGTGATCAGGTCCAATTTCTCCCGATGGGTCAGCCCCAGTGGCATTGAAATAGCGAAGACACACTGATTTGAGGCCATAAGCATTGTCATAGGCATCCAAAACCTGTTCAAACATCAATTTGGTCAGGCCATACACATTCGTTGGATTTTTTGGCGTGTCCTCGGTGATCGGCATTGTTTCTGGCTCGCCGTACACTGCGGCAGTGGAGGAAAAGACAATTTTTTTCACATCATGAATAAGCATTGCCTCTAAAAGATTGAGACCACAGACTAAGTTGTTGTCAAAAAATCTCTTGGGATCAGTCATTGATTCTCCTGCTTCAATTGATCCTGCAAAGTGAACAACTGCGTCAAATTTGTTTTCACTGAAAACTTTTTCCAAATCTTGCTTGTTTGCAAGGTCTCCAATAAAAAGTTCGAAGCCTTTGATGGCATCCTTATGTCCAGAAGAAAGGTTGTCGAAAATGACCACATCGTGATTTGCTTGTTTTAATTTTCGCACTGTGTGACTTCCTATATATCCAGCTCCGCCAGTTACTAATATTTTCATATTCATTTTTGAGTTATTGCTCCAGCATTTGTTTGTCGACAATGTCTTCAAGAATCCTGTTGCGACAGGTTTTTTTGATGTTTGAATCCGCGATTTGATCACATATTTTCATTTCATTCTTTTTTATGGCCAAATCTTTCAGGCAATAATCCTTTTCCAGATCATCCTCAATTGCATCACATCCGTTGGCAATCGGATTTGGCAGAGCAAGACCGCAGACTTCACGGCAATATTTCAAATCCTCTGGATCATTCTCGAATGATTTGCATTGATCGTTGCATTCTTTCTCGCTCACATCCAAAAGGCCACCCACAGGCTCAGAAACTGCTCCATCTTCGCTGTCTGAGTCAACTTCGTCCAGAGAAGCATCCGTTTTTTGATCATCGCCTGATTCTTCAGTTGATGAATCAGATTGATCTTCGGAATTTTGGCTTGATGGGGAAGTTGAGTTTCGATCTTTAAAGATGGAAACTCCCCAGAAACTCAAGCCGATGAGCAACACCACAAACACAACCAATGAAACTTTTGAGATTTTTGACATCATATTGATTTGCGAAATGAAGTTAGTAGGCTTTGATGATGTTGATATTGGTGAAATAGTATCTTAATATTCTGTCCCATTCCCACTTGTAGCTGTCTCCAGCCAATTTGAGTGATCCATTGGCAATCAAGCCAACCATGTGATTTCCATCGGACTCAAGAACTTCTGTTGATTTGCTTGAATTTTTTCCATATGGATCTTTCACTGATTTGCACCACGGATAATCTTTTGATCCCCAGCGTTCTTCGAAACTTCTTGTTCTTCCGTCTGACCAAGAACTGTATGGTGTCAGTGCAATTTCATTTTTCCCTGAAGATGCATACATCACCAATTTTCCAGCAGTGGCTTCAGCTGCATTGCGTATTCCTGAATGCGTCACCTCCCAATCGTAGCCATAGTACAATTGGTTTCCTGGAGTGGCATTGACTTTGAATCTCTGA
This sequence comes from uncultured Bdellovibrionales bacterium, assembly GCA_964452415.1. Taxonomy (GTDB): domain Bacteria; phylum Patescibacteriota; class Minisyncoccia; order Moranbacterales; family GWC2-37-73; genus UBA12068. Next base: position 49,211 of record CAYVME010000002.1, on the reverse strand, counting down.
AGGGCATATTTTGTGCTGAATTTCAGTTTCCAATAGCCGTATGTTCGAAAAACGGTTGTCATGACTCTGCTGTGGTTGTTTGGTCCTGTGCCTGCCATTTCGCCCATTCCCCAAATGTATTGCTCCAGTGGCAGGGTGTTGATGGCCCAAATTGTGTCGGAATTATCGGGATTTGGATCGTCGTAATATCGCAGTTTTATTTTGCTGCGAAAATCATCAAAACTGCTCGATGGGCGATTGAAATGAAAGACAATGTCTGTGTCGTTGGCACTGTCAGAAGCTTCAAATCTTATTTCAGTTGAAACGGTTATTGGAGTCGGGATGGAATTTGAAATGGAAAATATCTTGTTGGTTGTGTAGTTGACTTTGGTTGTGGAATTTCCGGCGATGGTTGCCAGGATATCTCCACTTTCATTTTTAATGTTGTATGAAAGTGGATTGCCCGACGATGCGCTTTTGGCTGTTATTTCAAAATCATTGTTTTTCAAATATGTTCTGGAATAGTTTTCCAATCCGATTGCTATTTCTGGTCCAAGCGCTCCTCCGCCAAGATCCGCTTCTCCCAATCCCATGTTGGCACCTCCTTGAGCTGCCAAATATCGGTTGTATCCATCCAAATGCTCCTGAGTGCCATAATTTGCGCCAGCATTGTATTTCTTTTTGTTGTATCGTTTATAGCTCTTGAAGGTTGAATATTGAACAAGGGGGAGATATTTGTTCAAATAGTTTTCATAGCGAACATATTGCTTTTTCAATTTCTTGAATTGAGCATTGGTCACTGGATCGGAGAGATACAACTGATAATTGTCATGCATCAGTTGATATTTTGCTCTGGTTGATTCATTTTTGAATCTGTATTTTGCAACTTTTTTGTAGCGCAAATAGCCGGCATATTTTTGTTTTTTGTCGTAATCCAAGTACTGCTTGTATTGCTGATAGGCTGTGTAGTCATCAAGCAATGTGTCTGTTGATTGTGCTTGCGTCTTTGTTGTCAGGGAAGACGACAAAAATGGCGTCAAAAATGCAACTATTAAAATAAGTCCTAAGATTTTTCTCATGTTTTATTTTTGTTAATTTGATTTTATTGACCTCTCTATTATACTCCTTATGGAAAAGTCAAACAAGTGGGATGAAAAAGCTGAAAGTTAAACAAAATTCAAGTCATTAGTAATTAGTCATCGAGATACAAAAAAAATCGAAAGTCGAAAGCTGGAAAATAAAAAGTCCATAAAGTCAAAAGTTAAAAGTTGAAAGAGGGAAGCAAAGAAATCGAAAGTCGAAAGCAGGATGCGGGTCTGGATTCTGGATCCTTCCAGAGGCGGATGGGCAAGTCCGGGATGACACGGGAGAGACAGATACAACAAAAGGGGTGCAGAAATGATATAAAAAATGGCTAAAATAAGCCAGGATATTCTTCAATGGGTGAGTATTGACTGGTTAATACTCACCTGTTATAATGTAAGTGTAATTTTAAATAAACATTATGAATTCTATATCCAAAGAAACAGAGGCAGTGTTAAAAATGATAAAGCAATATGGGCCAATGCGCTCATCGGAAATTGTAAAAATGCTCGGTGTTTCACCTAAAACAGTTTATAAACACTTGTTAATTTTGTTAGATGAGCAATTGATAAAAAAAACTGGGAAAATACCCAGGATTTTTTATGTGTATAATGAAGCAATCTCCGATGGTGTGATTATTTCTGATGAAGACGACCAAGTTATTGAAAACAACTATGTCTATGTTTCTCCTAGTGGTGAAATACGAAGGGGAATTGATGGATTTAAGACTTGGTGTCAAAAAAATGCGTTTGATTTTTCAAAAGAAAAAAAGTTGCTCGCAGAAAAAATCAAAGCAGTGCAGAAAATCAAAAAAAATGGGCTGGTGTCAGCAAAGAAAAAAATTCTATCAGCAACCGGAAATTTGAATCTGAACGAAGTTTTTTTTAGTGATTTCTATAATTTGGATCATTTTGGAAAAACAAAACTCGGTCAGTTGGTGTATCTTGGAAAATCTTCGCAAAACAAGGAAATTATTGGTGAAATTGCAACAATAATAAAGCCAGCCATTCTTGATTTGATTGAGAAATATGAGATAGGCATGATTTGTTTTATACCGCCGACCATCGATCGCAAAGTTCAATTTTTGGATGTTTTGAAAAATAGACTTAAATTGAAATTGCCTGAAATTGTTGCTGTAAAAATTCCAAGTGCGACAAAAGTGCCCCAGAAGACTTTGCGAAAATTGGAAGATAGGATTATAAATGCTCAAAAAACAATCGCTGTTAATCCTAATCAGAAAATAACATCAAATATTTTAATTATTGATGATGCAACTGGATCAGGAGCAACTCTTAATGAAACTGCCGGTAAAATAAGAAATATATTGGGGCATAGTACGAATGTTAAGATTATTGGATATTCCGTAGTGGGAAGCTTCAAGGGATTTGATGTGATTAGTGAAGTGTAATCGTAAAAAGTTGAAAGGGGAAAGCGGGAAAATAAAAAGTCCATAAAGTTGAAAGTTAAAAGTTGAAAAAGGGAAGCAAAGAAATCGAAAGTCGAAAGCAGGTTTGGATCCCGGATCAAGTCCGGGATGACAAAAAAGGTGTGGGATGTAGGGTACAAATAAAAAATCCGCTAAAGGCGGATTTTTTTTGTGAATATTGTTATTTGCAAGAATTTGTTTGAAGTTCTCCAAATTTTTTCTCGTATTCTTTCAAGAGATTTTTTTGATCCTGTGCTGAGAGTTCAGCTGCTTTCTGAATTATTTTTTGTTGTTCGCCAATTGGCAAATCAAAAAAACCAACAGGCTCTTTTTTCGGTTCCTTTCTTCTGATATGTGAAATAATTCTTTTTAACATAGTATTGTATTTAATGATTCTCTATTATATTGAATTTTTATATAGATGTCAATATTGAAATTTATATCGTATTCAATTTTTGCAATTGAGTTGTCTTTGTTTTTTATGACCAAGTTAAGTTTAATTTTATCACCAAACTCTTCTTTTATTAGGCTGATATTTTCAAATCATCCTCATTCATGTTTTAATTTTAACATTTTTTTGTTTCAAGTACAACATAAAGTCGAAAGTCAAAAGCGGGAATAAAAGAAAAAAATTCAGCACAGTGCTGAATTTTTTTTGTTAGCTTCTTTGTGGGCGTTCAGGGGCTTATTTTCCTAATTTCCCCTGACAGTAGCTAATTTTTGTGAAATGTGTTCGTCAAATGAACTAAAGTCCAAGTTCATCATCTGCCATGTCTGCAGAAAGGGCGGTGTCAGCTTCCTGGAGTGTTCGGTCAATTCCTTGAAGCTCGCTGTCGATTGCTTGTTTGTTGTCTGCAGGAAGTTCAGGGGGTCTGTTCTGGACTGCTTGCGGAGTTGTTTTTGGAGTTGTTGTTTTTTGAACTGCCTGAGGAGTTTCGATTGTTGGTGCAGTTGTTTTTTTATATCCCAAGAAAATTAGTAAAATGGTCACAAGAACGGCTACCACTACCAAGACGATTTTTTTTGTTTTGTTCATTTTTATAAAGTTATGCTAATTATTGGCTTTGATTTTCCACATTTCTTTTTCCGCAAAAGAAACCTACTTTTATTTGTCATTCCGGGCTTGACCCGGAATCCAGAACTTAGCACTACCATCTTTTTGAATCCTGGATCCCGGATCTGCTGTCCGGGATGACACGCTTTTTAAATTATGGAAGTGAGACAGGGGTTGGAGCTTCGTCTTTGTCTTTTTCATCATCTTCTGGCTCTGTTGCTTCTTTCTCCTCGGCTAAAGCCGTTCGAATTTCTTTGAGATCAGCTTTGATTGTTGTTTGAAAAAAGTCTTTGATGTCTTGACGATCCTGTTTGATTATTTCAGGAACTTTTCTAGCTTCTTCAAGTTTGTTTTTGAATTCGCCTTCAGAGCTTCCGCAGACAAACGATTGCGAATCTTTCAATGTTGTCATGAAAGTTGCGTGGTCGGTTTTGAGTTTGGCAATTTTTCCATCCAAAATCGCAAGGTCAGCTGTCAATTTGGCTGTGTCTGCTTTGGCAGTGTTTAGTCTTTCGAGAAGGCGAGCCAATCTTGTCTGCATGTTGCCATACACTGTGCTGAGCATGTTTCCATTGTTTTCATATCTCTTGACTCTGTTTGCGATTTTGTTTTCAAGGTTTTTGCATTTCGCCTCTTCCATTTTCTCTTTTCGATCCTGGAATTGGAGTGCTTTGGCTGATCGTGCTTCTTGCTTTTCTTCTATGGCCAAAGTTCTGTTTTTGATTCTCTCTTCTTTTGTTTCTTGGGCTTTTGTTTGCGTCATTTGCTCACCAACAGCAAAAGCTGGAGCAAAGGGAATGGTTGCAATCGCAATCGCCGAGAACAATGCAATTTTTTTGTGCATATTTTTTTGTTTATTTTAATTATTATACTAATCAACGAATAAATGCCAATCCACTAATTGCGAATCTCGACTCGCTATTTTGGAGCTGTTTTATTCTTCTTTTATTATACTCCTTATAGAAAAGACAACAAGTGGAGTTTTCCACTGCTAGATTTGGATATTGCTCACAAATTGGAAATAAGTTATAATTAATCAGTCAAGAAGAATCTAATTTATTTAATTCAATGCTATGAGTGAAAAACCGTATTTATCAATTGTGGCTCCTGTGTATAATGAGGAAGGGAATGTCAGGGAGCTTCATGCAAAGATTGTGGAAGCTTGTCAGAAACTTGGGAAAACATTTGAAATTATTTTTATTGATGATGGATCGAAAGATGGAACAGTGAAGGATTGCGAGGGTCTTTCTCCACTCATTTTGATCAAGTTTCGCAAAAATTTTGGGCAAACTGCTGCCATGGATGCTGGTTTCAAGCAAGCTCAGGGTGAAATAATTGTGACGATGGACAGTGATTTGCAAAATGATCCAGCTGATATCCCGCTTCTTCTGGAAGAAATGGGGAAAGGATTTGATGTTGTTTCTGGCTGGCGCTATCAAAGAAAAGACACTTTGAGCAAGCACTTGGCATCCAGAGCGGCCAATCTTCTTCGCAAGGTTTTGATCAACGACACAATTCACGACAGCGGTTGTTCTCTTAAGGCATATAAAAAAGAGTGTTTCAAGGATGTGGATCTGTTTGGAGAAATGCATCGTTTCATTCCTGCTATTTTGGAACTTCAAGGATACAAAATTGGAGAAGTTAAAGTGACTCATCATCCGCGAGTTCATGGCGTGACTAAATATAATTGGAAAAGAGGCATGAAGGGAGTCGTGGACATGATTTCTGTTTGGTTTTGGCGAAAATATTCAAACCGACCACTCCATCTTTTTGGTGGAACAGGGATGATCCTCTCATTCGGTGGTTTTTTGATTCTTGGCTGGATGGCAATTGAAAAACTTTTCTTCGGGGGATCACTTTCGGAAAAGATTTGGCCCTTGGTTGGAATTTTCTTGGTGCTTGTTGGAATTCAGCTTTTCGTTTTCGGCCTTCTTGCCGACATCATGCTGAAGAATTATTACAAAGGACAAGGAAAAATGAATTACAATATTAAAGAGGTGATAAAGATGTGATGCTAATCCACGAATGAATGCCAATCCACTAATTGCGAATAAAAATAAATAGCTAAAGCGGAAAGTCCATAAAGTCAAATGCTGGATATGAGATCGTGAAAATGCAATTAAAAAGACCCCGGCTGAGCTGTTGCTCGGCGGGGTCTTTCTTTCTACTGTGTTTCTTTCTCTTTTTCATCCTCATTCTTTTTTGGCGCTATTGGAGTGACTGTGGCGGTCACTTCCTCCTTTTCGGCGTTGAATGAGAACTCAATGCTGGCATCCTTGCGCCAGTCATTGCGGACTAACTTTTCCGCTTTCTCAGTGAACTGAGGGGCACTTGTTTTAACCTCAAATGGCAGAGAAGGCTTTTTTTGAAGCTCAGCCCTTATTTGCAAGTTGAGCCTCATTGCAGCATCGCGTTCTCCGGGATTCTTCACATCATTGTATGTTGATTCCGTGTTCATGTCCTGCCTCCTGTATGTGTTTTTTTGATTGCTTGAGAACTGTTTTGAGCCACATGTGAGTATTGCACAATATGGCGATTTTGTCAATACCTGTGGTTTTTGATTGCAAAATTGATTTTTGGGTCGGAAAATGGTAAGATTGTGAAATAAGTTCATCAAGTCACAGAGTCCATCAAGTCCATCAAGTGAAATGCTTTACGGACTTCATAGGCTTTTAGCTTTATAGGCTAAAATTCATGAAGATTCTATTTTTCAATTATAAATTTCCACCATTGGGCACGGAAGCAGGCAATGCTTCATTTCATCTTTTGCGAGAATATGCCAAGAATCCCGAAGTCGAGATTGATTTTGTGACGGCTTCAATCGATGGGCAGTATCATCTGCTGAAAATGGGGGACAATATAAATATTCACAGACTTCCAGTTGGAAAAAATGTTGATAATATTCATTATCAAACCAAAAAGGAGTTGATCTCATATGCTTGGAATGCATTTTGGTTCGCCAGGAAATTGGCCAAGAAAAATTCTTATGATTTGTCACATTCATTTTTTTCAGTTCCTTGCGGATTCGTTTCCATGCTTCTCAAGTGGGAATTCGGCTTGCCATATGTTGTTTCACTTCGCGGATCAGATGTTCCCGGTTTCAATGAGAGATTTTCGAAGCTTTACAAATGGATCACTCCAATGATTTTGAGAATCTGGAAAGGTGCAACATTTGTTGTTGCAAATGGTCAGAAAATGAAAGAACTTGCATTGAAGCTTGAGCCAAAAAAAGAAATTGGAATCATTCATGATGGCGTGGACACAGATGAATTTTTCCCAGATGAAAACAAGAGAAATTCTGAGCAATTCACAATGATTTGTGCTTCGCGAGTGACGCCAATGAAAGGAGTCAGATTTTTGATTCAAGCTTTCAAGATTCTTTCTGGGCGATATGAGAATGCTCGCTTGGTTGTTGTTGGCGATGGAAATGAAAGGCAGTCTCTGGAAGATTTGGTGCAGGGTCTTGATTTGAGAGAAAAGGTTGAATTTGCTGGATTGGTTTCACATGAAAATATGCTCAAATATTATCAAAAATCCAATGTTTTTGTTTCAACATCTTTGGCTGATGGCATTAGCGACTCAACGCTCGAAGCTCTGGCTTGTGGTCTTGCTGTTGTTGCCACAAATACAGAGGGAACTGCTGAACTCTTGACGGATGGCGTTAATTGTTTGATGGTGAGAATGAAAGACCCAGATGATTTGGCGGAAAAAATTGAAAAAATAATCTTGGATCATGATCTTGAAAAATCCTTGAGTTTGGAAAGCAAAAAATTGGCAGAAAAATTGAGCTGGAGAAGCTTGGCTGGTCAATATTTCGAGCTTTATGAAAAAATTAGAAATTTAAGAAAAATTAACAGCTAAATTGAATTTCTGTATAGTATTTTTTTAATATGAAATCGATAACAATAATTATCCCTGTTTATAATGAAAAGGAAAACATTCTTCCGCTTTATGCTGAATTGAAAAAAGTTTTTGCAAAACTGGAGAACGGATATGTTTTTGACATTCTTTTTGTGAATGATGGGAGCAGGGATGGAACAATGGTTGAAATTGAGAAGCTTTCCGCCCAAGATGAATCAGTGAGATTTCTTGATTTTTCGCGTAATTTTGGCAAGGAGCTTGCCACAACCGCCGGCATCAATAATTGTAAAGGGGATGCTTGCATCATGATTGATGGTGATCTTCAGCATCCAACAGAGCTCATTCCGGATTTTATTGCCAAGTGGGAAGCTGGAGCGGAAGTGGTGGTTGGCGTTCGCAACAGTTCAAAAAGTGAGGGTTTCATTAAACGAGTTGGTTCGGTTTTGTTTTACGAGCTCATAAATAAAATTGCCGAAATTAGAATTATTCCAAATGCAACGGATTTTCGATTGATTGACAGGGTTGTTATTGAGGAATTTAATAAGTTTACTGAAAAAAGTCGAATGACCAGAGCTTTGATTGACTGGCTCGGTTTTAAGAGGGCGTATATTAATTTTGATGCCAAAGATCGCTTGCACGGAACTGCAAGTTATTCCACTTGGATGCTTTTGAAATTGGCCATGAACAGTTTTGTTTCGTTGAGTTTGTTTCCGCTCAAGTTGGCGGGATATCTCGGGATTTTGATTGTTGTCACTTCTGGGCCAGTTGGCTTTTTCATTCTTGTGGGGAGATACTTTTTTCGTAATCAATTCTTGATTGCAAAATTTTCAGATGCTGAAGGTTTGGCAATTTTGTTGGTTTTCTTGGTTGGAATATTGCTGTCTTCGATTGGCCTGTTGGCTCTGTATGTTGCAAATATTCACGAAGAAGTGATTGGAAGGCCAATGTATGTTGTCAGAAAGAGAAGTAATAAGGATGTGATGCCAATCCACGAATAAATACTAATCCACTAATTGCGAATAAAAATGAAGCAAGAGCTTATTTATGCTGAGCTGTCGTATGGTATCAATGGAGCGCTTTTTGATGTTCAAAATGAGCTTGGAAGATATTGTAATGAAAAACAATATGGAGATTTGCTCGAAAAGAAACTTGAAGAGAGAAAGTTGAGATTTGAAAGAGAGAAATTTCTACCCGCATCATTCGAAGGAGAAAAAGCGAATAGAAATAAAATTGATTTTTTAGTTGAGGACTTGATAATTCTAGAGCTTAAAGTAAAAAGGTTAATAGAGAGGCCTGATTTTTATCAGACCAAAAGATATTTGATTGCCTTGAATAAAAAATTGGGCTTGTTGGTAAATTTTAGGGAAAAATACCTTAAACCTAAAAGAGTTATAAATTCTGAATTCAAGGATTAGTAATTCGTGGATGGGCATTTATTTGTATAATTAGCATAATATTAAATCTTATGAAAATTGGTGTTATTGGAACTGGATATGTTGGCTCTGTGACCGGAGCATGTTTTGCAGAAATGGGGAACACGGTTATTTGTGTGGACAAGGATGCAAAAAAAGTCGAGCAATTCAAAAGTGGAAAAGTGCCACTTCACGAAAAGGGCTTGGATGAGTTGGTGGCAAGAAATTTGAAAAATGAAACTCTTGAATATACAACAAATTTTGAAGATGCGATCAAAAAAAGCGACATCGTTTTTATTGCCGTGGGAACACCTCCAAATGAAGATGGAAGCGCTGATCTTTCTCATGTTTTGGGTGTGGCAACTTCAATTGGGCAATTCATGGATCATCCTTTGATCATTGTGGACAAATCAACCGTTCCAGTTGGAACAGCGGAAATGGTGGCCAAGGAAATTTCCAAGGAGTTGGAAAAGAGAGGTGAAAAAATTGAATTTCATGTGGTGAGCAATCCCGAGTTTTTGGCACAAGGAACTGCGGTTAAAGATTTTCTTGAGCCAAGTCGCGTGGTGGTGGGAACCGATGACGCCAAAACCGCCCAGACGATGCAAGAATTGTATGAACCTTTTATGCGTCGAGAGGGAAGATTTTTTTCGATGGATGCCAAGACTGCAGAAATTGTGAAATATGCCTCGAACTGTTTTTTGGCAGCAAAGATTTCTGTGAATAATGACTTGGCGAACATTTGCTCAAAAGCGGGAGCTGATTTTGACCATGTGCGAAAAGCCATGGGCGCCGATCCAAGAATTGGAGAGCCTTTCATGTATGCTGGTCCAGGATTCGGAGGATCATGTTTCCCAAAAGATGTGAAAGCTCTGATTAAAACAGCCAAAGATTTTGGTTATGATGCTGAGATGTTGAAACAAACTTTGGATACAAATGAGAAGCAGAAATTTGTCTTGTCGCAAATGGTTGTGGAAAAATTGGGCGAGGATTTGAAGGAAAAAACTTTTGCAGTTTGGGGGCTGGCTTTCAAAGCTGGGACTGATGACATGCGAGAATCTTCAGCAATCACAATTATCAATGAGCTGGTGAAAAGAGGAGCCAAAATTCAAGCGCATGATCCTGAAGCAATGCAAATGGCTCAGCGAGAAGAATATTTTGGTGAAAATCTTGCAATTTCATATTTTGAAAATAAATATGATGCACTCAAAGATGCTGACGCCCTCCTGATCATCACTGAGTGGAAAGAATTTCGCACACCAGATTTCGATCAAATCAAAAAACTTTTGAAAACACCAATGATTTTTGATGGTCGCTTGATGTATGAACCAAAAAAGATGAAAGAATTGGGGATTGAATATTTTTCGATAGGGAGGTAAAGGACAGTTCATAAAGTCAAAAGTTCATAAAGTCTATAAAGTGCAAAACTCAGAAATACAAAATGCGAAGCGGTAAATTTAGAGGATAAAATTAAAACGACCCGAGAACTTCTCGTCGGGTCGTTTTTTGTTGCAGGTGTTGCTTTGTGTCAGGCTTCGTAGAATTTAAGCTGATGGCAGGCCATTTTGGCATGCTGGATGTCTCTCCAACCATGGGCGTCGTTCACATAGCACTTCTTCAGTGCGGTGAGAGTTTCATCTGAGGGCTCAAAGGAAATATTGACGAAAAGAATCATTTTCCCGCTCCCATCCTTTTCAATTGCGTGACGCCTGGGTAAATTGTGTATTGCGTCGTCAAGTGCTGCTTTGACTTGCAAAAGCTCACGCCGTGTTCCCTCGCTGGCCAGGGCATAGAATGCCGTTTTTCTTAGGGACATTGGTCCTCTCCTTTTACTGCTTGGTTTTTAAAGTGCATGTGCACTTTTTGATGTTCTTGTTATTATACACCTAAAATGAACAAGTGTCAACTGTTTGTTGAAATCTTTGAAAAATGATAGGATTGTTAAATAAGTCCATAAAGTTGAAAGTCCATAAAGTCTATAAAGAGAAATACTTTTTGGTCTTTAGGAATATTGTAAAATTATTATATGAAAATATTATTTTTCAATTATGAATTCCCACCTCTTGGAGGGGGAGCTGGCAATGCTTCATTTTATTTGCTAAGGGAGTATTCAAAAATGAAGGATCTGGAAATAGATTTTGTGACTTCTTCGATTGATGACAAATATCATTTGGAGCTTGTTGGTGATAATGTGAAAATACACAAGCTTCCTATTGGAAAAAATCCCGACAAATTGCATTATCAAAGCAACAAGGAGTTGCTTGTTTATTCATGGCGGGCGTATTGGTTTGCGCGAAAATTGGCCAAGAAAGAAAAATATGATTTGTCGTTGGCTTTTTTTGGAATACCATGTGGATTTATTGCAATGTGTCTGGGGTTGCCATACATCGTGAGTCTTCGTGGAAGCGATGTTCCATTTTACAGTAAGCGTTTTTTCATTATTGATTTGATATTTTTCAAATATTTGAGCAAAATTGTTTGGAAAAAAGCGAATGCTGTTGTTGCTTTGAGCAATGATTTGATTGATATTGCGAGGAAAACATCAAAAAAACAGGAGATTAGTGTTTTGTATAATGGAATTGATGTTGAAGAATTTCGTCCGAATGAGGAAATTTTGGCCAAGGAAAAAACCTTCAACATTCTTTTTGTGGGAAGATTGATTGAGAGAAAAGGTTTGAATTTTTTGCTGGAAGCCTTCTCGTCTCTTTCGGTGAAATATCCAAATGCAAGGCTTTTGGTTGCTGGGGATGGTCCACTCAGCCAAACATACCAACAGTATGCGAAAGACAACAATCTGGAAGAAAAGATAGAATTTTTGGGTGTGGTCAAGCATGAAGAAATTGTCAAAGTGTATCAACGGTCGCATGTCTTTGTTTTGCCATCGCTTAATGAAGCTCTGGGCAATGTAACCCAGGAAGCATTGGCCTCTGGTCTTCCAATGATCACCACGAGAACTGGCGCTGCGGAGATTGTTGGCAAACAAGGAATCTTGATTGAAAAATGTTCGGCGCGTGAGATTGAGCAGGGGATTGAAGGTTTCATTTCTGACCATAAGCTCAGGGAGATTGCCTCACAGGAAAGCAGACAATTGGCGGAAAAAATGAGTTGGAAGAATGTTGCTGTTGAATATGCGAAGCTTTTTGACAATTTATTGGGAGCCAAGAAAAATATCAAGAAAAAAAACAACAAAATGAAAATATTTGTGAAAATTTTGATTGCCTTGGGTTTTATTGCTTGGATATTGAAGAAAATTAGTTGGCAAGGTGTTGTGTCTGATTTCCGTCAAATTGACATTTGGTGGGCGGTTGCTTTTGCTGCCATTTATACTTTTGGTGTTGTAATGTCATCTTATAAGTGGAAAATATTTCTTGATTTTAAGAAGATAAAAACAAATTTTTATGATGTTTTCATGGTTTATTTGACGGGCACATTCATTAATAATTTTTTCCCTTCAATCGTTGGCGGTGACACCTATCGCGCATATAGAATGGGGAAGTCTGATGGTGGAAAATATTTGGAAGCGACCTCCACTGTTTTGGTGGACAGGATAACTGGGTTTATCGGAGTCATGGTTTTGATACTCGTTTTTAGTTTGTTCAATATTAATACTGTTATTCAGAATCCCATTTTGTTGGCCATAAATTTGATTATTATTGCATCTCTTTGCGTCGAAGTCTTTTTGTTTGTGTTGCGTATGTTGCCAATTTGGGGGCATGTTGTCCGTTTTGTGCCAAAGACTGTCATTGATTTGCTTCAGGATATCCGAACATACAGAAAGGATTATAAGATATTGGGCAAGACGATAATGTTGGGCGCAATCTATAATTTCATTGGTGTTGGCATGGCAACTTGGATGTTGTTTCAGGATTTGCACATCAACATTGGTTTTTCGGAATTTATTGTGGCTATTTCTATTGTTAGTATCGTTTCTGCAATACCCATCAGTATTGGAAATATTGGCATCAAAGAGTGGGCTTACCTTACTTTCTTTGGGATGTTTGGTGTTAGTGGAGAAGCTGTAATTTCGATTGCAATTTTTGGACGCGTGATTCAGATGTTCGTCAGTTTTTTTGCCCTGCCTTTTTATCTTCAAGAGAAAAAGGAAAATGATATTTCAAGTTAGTAATATTTGATCAAGTCTACCTTTCAAGATTATTAAAAAAACAGTCCCACTTGGGACCGTTTTTTGAGCGTTTCTTTTATCTCGCCTCTACTACTGTGATTGAATTTGCTGGCCTTCCATCTATTGATAAATTGAAAATCGCTTTGTCTTTGCTTGAATATCCTTTACTAATGGTGTCGTAGATATCCTTGTTTTGGTTGCAGAGCCTGCTTTTGACTGTGAGAGCTTCTCTGGAAAAGAGAATTTCTCCTCTTCTGCTGAAAACCAAATAGTCAAATTTTGTGCTGTCATCTTGAAATTCGCATTTTGATTTCCTGCATGTGCCTATGAAAAATTCGCAAACTCCGGTGCTATCGCTCCAGACACTCTTATTTGCCGCGTCAGGGAGTGAGTTGAGATATTGTGCAGCTTCATAGCCTCCATATCCCCAGGCGTCAGTTATGACATATTTCTTGGGGAGTAGGTCACTTGTGTAATTTAAATAGAAAGGCTTTATTTGCCAGAGACTGACAAAACTTATGGCTATTATGATAATGGTGACAAATGTTTTGCTTATTTTTTCATTTTTCTTGCCGGAGAGTAGTTCACTTATCCCGATTGCAGCCAAAACAGACATCAGTGGATATATTATTATGCTGTAGCGGATTATGTTTAAGAGTTTCTCTTGAATTACGGCTGCGCAGAAAATCAAGAAAAATAGGGATATGGTGGCAACCAGAACATTTTCTTTGATTGGTTTGAAGATTGATTTAATCCAAACATATATCACAGAAAAAAGGACAAGTGGTGTCAGGGAGAAAATTATAGGCCTGAATTCGAGTAGCATCTTTTTCAGCCAATTTTGCTGATAGAAAATGGGCTCCTGGTATGCATCGAAAGGAATTTTTTCAAAGCCCAAGAAGTCAGAACCGAAAGCATAGTTAACCAAAAGCAAAATAAAAGAGAAGGATAATGAAATTTGGATTATTTTTGAATATTTTTCCCAAATTTTTTGCAAAAAAGCTATTATGTTTATGGTTATTTTGTTTTTGGAAATGAGGCCATCAATAATTATGAGAATTTGAATTCCAAGAATAGGCCAAAGAACAAATTCCATGCCTGGATAGCCTATTGTTCCTTCGTATAGATATTTTGGTTTTATTATGCTTGCAGGCATCAACAGTGCAAAAACGACTATCGATCCAAGAATAATTGAAAGATAGTTCAGGGATATTTTCATTATCTCTCTGGACGAGTCGTTATTGTTTTTTTGCCAATCTTTTATTTTTTCGAAATAAAAGATGAAAGAAATAACGAAGAGAAACGGCATCAGGATTACGGAAGTGAATTTTGTCAAAACTGAAAGACCAAGAAAAAGAGCTGTCAGAAAGGCTAATTTTTTTTCGGATGTTTTCAGCAGTGCCACAAAGGAGAGGATGGTTGCAGTGGTGAATGTCCAAAGAAGAGCATCTGAATTGACCATCTGAGTCATTCCAAGAAGAATCGGGGAGGAAAGAATTAATATTGATGACCAAAGAGATATCCATGAATCCCTTGTTATTTTCCTCATCACCCAAAAGAAGAATATTGAAAAAAGACCATTAAAGATCAAAATTGGAAGTCTGAATGCTGTGTAAAAATTCTCCATGGACATGGTCTCCTTTGTTTTTCCTGGATTGTTTTGCTTTTCGTATTTTAATGGATTGTCAAATTCAAGAAGTCCTGTTCCTGATACTATGGCAAGTGTTATGCCTGGTTTTTCATGAATGTATGTCAATTTCCATTTTTGTTGAGTTACGCCTTTCCAATATTGCGGAATGCGATCATAGAGCCAATGCAATTCATCGACAGTGGAAAATTTTCCAATATGATTGAAGCCGAACGAAAAATACATGATCAAGGATAATAAAAAGAGCAGTGTTATTTTGGCTTTTTTATTTTGCAAAAGCATGAATGAGAATTTTTTCATGGTTGGAATTTTGTTTAGAGATTACTCTTCGGATTTATAAATTTTGATAAAATTATTCGGACGCTCATCTATGTTTATTTCCCAAAGCGGATTTTCTTTGGTGTAATATTTTCCAGCTGGAACATATTTCTTCGCGCAAGAGTTCTTGGCTTTATTGCACCAGTAATCATATTTTATTTGTCCTTGTTTTGTTAAAATATAGTAGTCAATAGGCGCAGATCCTTTTTTGGGAATGTAATCGGTAGTTGTTGTTCCAATGAAAAAATTTCGAAAACCATAATAATCTGACCAAACAGTGAGATTTTCAGCATTTGGCAATGAATTCATGAATTGAGCAGCCTCGTAGCCTCCATAACCCCAGGCGTATGCGATTGAATATTCCTTTGGTAGTAGATTGCTGGTGTAGTTAAAATAGAAAGGTTTTATCGCCCAAAGACTGGCAAAGCTGAACAAAATAAGAACGAGGGATATGTGGAACTTGCTTATTTTTGCGAATTTTTTGCTTTCTGATAACTCCTTGATTCCTATGCTGGCCAAAATGAGAGATATGGGATAGAGAGCGATGATGTATCTTATAATTGCAGGCATATCAAGAGCAACCAAAGCTGCCAGGAAAACCAATATAAACAAAGAAAGGATCAAAACCAAAAATCTCTCCTTGATGTTTTTGAAAATGAATTTTGACCAGAGAAACAAAATGGAAATAAGCGCTATTGGTGTCAGCGAGAACACAAGCGGATAAAATTGATATAGCAGATTTTCATGCAGGGCATATCGGGACAGGAAATGCAATTCTGCCCTGTTGCGATTGAGAACATTTTCTGGGTCAAGGAGGAATTGCCCCAAATTCCAGTTCAGAATGGTTAAGACGAAAAATGCTAAAAGCATTATTGGAATTGATTTGTAAATGAGATTTTTGCGTGGTGTGAGAATCTCAAGAATCTTGATCGCTAAAAAGCTTTTAAGTCTCCAAGCATCCAACAACATTGTTGTCACAAACAAAAGAATCAACGGAACAATGTATTTCATTACTGAAAAACCGATGGTGTATTCAAGGAATATTTGGATATCAGTGAAAACTGCCGGCATAAAGACGGAAAAAACAACAAGGGATCCCAGAAAGGTTATTAAAAAGGCAGTCAGTGCCATCGTTATTTTCTTGCTGACATCTGTGCCATCTTTTTTCCAATCATCAAATTTTTCAATCATGAACAACAAAGCCACAAGAAGCAAAAATGGAAAGAAAATGACACTTACCAGTTTTGTCAGCAATGAAAGACCCAGAAAAATCGGCGAAAGAATTAAGATTTTTTTCTCCTCTGTTTTTAGATAGGCAAGAAATGACAACAGAGTTGCGCATGAAAAGGACCACATGACTGCATCAGCGTTTGTGATTTGAGAAATTCCCAAAAGAGTGGGCGAAAGAAGCATCAAAGAGAATGACCAAAAGGCAATCCAGAAATCCCCGGTTAATTTTTTGGTTATCCAAAAAAGAAAAATGGAAAAGAATGCCGTGAAAAAAACAAAAGGAATGCGAAATGTTGTGTAGACTGATTTTATCACCAAGGGTTCGTTGATGTTGTCGGAGGCAGCATCCTTGATTGTCTTGTAGGGGTTGCTTTCTTTTAACAGTCCCACTCCTGAAACCAATGCCACTGTGACTCCTGGTTTGTCGCTCAGCTTTGTTTTGGACCATTTGTCAGGACTAAAAACACTGTTCCAATAGGTATATATTCTTTGGTTTACCCAAAAATGTTCATCCGCCGTTATAAATTCTGAAATATGGTTAAAGCTAAATGAAAAATAAATCAGATATACTATTCCAAAAAGAAAGGTTATGGGTATGAGTTTCGGTTTATTTTTTATGTAAAATCGGATTTTTCTGAAAAAGTTCAATTTGGCCATAATTTTATTTTGAGTTATAATGAGATATAATTAATATAATAAAACTATAATAAATATAAAGGCATCTGTAAAGTATATTTCTATGAAAAATATAATTGTTTTGGTGTTGATTTTGCTTTTTCCTCTTCCGGGAAAAGCATTAACCTTGAATGTGGTTGCGGATATTCATGCCGGAGGTACAAATAGATGTGGCGACTTTGTTTGTGTTCCAAGATGGAAGACGGCATTTCAGGAAGTTTTGAATAAAACAAAGGGAATCATTGTTACTTTGGGTGATAACACAGAAAGAGGAGAGAAAAAATACGCCACGCAGTTGAAAGAAATGACTGCTGGAAGAGATGTATATTGGGCCAACGGAAATCACGACAAAAAGCTTCAGGTTGGTGGATCAAAGCATTATTCTTTTAATAAGGAAGATTGGAGAATTGTCATTGTTGATTACAAAAATTGCGGTAAGGGTGATGTAAATTGGCCCAAGAAGCAATTAAATGGATATGGAGACAAGAAAGTGGCGATTTTTATGCACTATCCTGTTTTTAAATATGGAACAGATGGTGTGCTCAAGGATTGTAAAAAAATAAATGATGTTTTCAAGAAATATAAAGTGGATTATGTTTTTTCAGGCCACAGGCATGGCGATTTCTGGAAAAGAGAATATGGCGGAATAAAATATCAAGCCATTCAAGGATTAACCAACAGATTTGATTTGAATTACGAGGTTATTAATCTTGAATAATTTTTCCGAAGTGCTATTTCGGATCGTAGTATTTATTGTTATCAATATCGTTTTCGAATAATTTGTTTCCCTCGGAGTCGTATGTTTGGATGTTGAGATTGCTTCCTTTAACTTTGGCTATTGCAAAATGAGCCTTTCTTGTTTCTTGCATGCAATTGGCTTGGGCATTTGTTGTTTTTGACCCTGAGTTGCCTATGATGAAATGATTGATTGTCCAGTTGGCTGAAGAAGCCACATCTGATGATGCGATCTGTCTGTAGCAATGGGTGTGGATGTGTCCAGAAAAATAAGCCAAAGTTTTGCCATCTGATAGTGTTTTCCATTTGTGCATTTGTGGGAATGATGCATTTGGAAAATCAGGACGGTGTGAAATTGCAAATGTGTTTTGTTTTGTGTTGTTTTTCAAATCTTGTGTCAGCCAGTTGAATTGAGTTGAGTTCTCATTTCTTTCTTCGAACAGTTCACTGTTGAGAAAAACAAAATGTGAATTTTTGTAGTCAAATGAAAAAACAGTTCCTTTGAGATCCAGGGGCCCATTTTTTGGTGTTTCAAAGAGTGTTTGCCAAATTCGCATACCGCCCTTTTCGAAATCGTGATTGCCAATTGCTGGATACACATTGGGGCTTGCTTGATTGACTCGGTCTTTCCATTTCTGGAAATAGGGCAGGCATGTCTGGGCATTCACGCAACCCGCAAGACTTGTCAGATCTCCGACTGATAAAATGAAATCAGGATTGAGATCTTTCACTTTGTCTATAATCCTTTCAAATTGCGCATTTTGAATTGGACTGTTGGGCCAATTTTGCGAATCTCCAAGAATTGCGAAAGAAAACTCCGGGGCGTTGGGGAGAAGATTTTGCGGAATATTTTTAGCTTCAAGCATCCTTGATTTTTTGGAATCAAAGAAGAAATTTTCTCGACTTATTTCTTTTGTGGGATTTGAAAAATTTGTTAGATGTGAAAAATCACCATTATCCATGTCAGATTCATCAGCTTGGTTCATGAAAAACACAAGATAGTCGATATCAGTGTCTTTTGGCAACTCAGAACCCCAATAACAGGTGTGTTGATATTTTTCGCAAAGATTTTTTTTGTTTGACCAAATAACTGCATTTTCGTTTCCAGGCAGGTTGTTCAGATATGTTGCAGTTTCTTGGGAGCCATCATTCTTTTTATCCAGATTAAAAAGTGTCGCGATTATTAGCAATGCGCAAACAGATAAAAATAGAATTGGCAATCGCAAAAGAAAAGATACGGGATGCTTTCTCGGAATGGCAGTGATTATTTCAAGCATTTTATCAATTCTAACCCGCACACTTTTCAGGCTAATAAATCTCTTGAGATGTTTTTTTATAACCGCAATAATCTTATTTTTCATAGGACTGTTCTTATTTGCTCAGATAATAATTTTCGTTGTTAACAATTGTTTTTGCTATTTCGTTGCCCCTGAAATCGTGGATAGTTATTTGCATTTCTGATCCTTTTATTTTCACAATGGCAAAGTGGGGACCTTGATATTTTTTTTCACAATCCGGCGGGAAAGGATGATTCATGGAGCCTGAATTTCCAATGATAAAATGATGTAATTCTCCATTCCCAGCTTCAAATTCTTCAGCCGTGGCAGTTCTTTGACAGAAAACGTGGGTGTGACCAGCAAAGGTTGCAAAGACATTATTTTCAAAAAGATTCTTCCAACGGGGAGTGTTTATGGGTTCTGCTCTGTTGAAACTTGGAGCATGAGCTACAAAAAAAATGTTTCTCCTTGTGGTATTTTTAAGATTTTGATTTAGCCAATCAGTTTGTTTTTGAAAGCTTGTTGTAAGTTTTTTTTCTTCTGATTCATAAAAATCATCAAAAAAGACAAAAAGTGAATTCTTGTAATTTAATGAATATGCCATGGCGTCAGAACCGACGGGGCCATTGTTTGGCAGAGAAAAAACATCCTTATAAAATAATCTTCCTTTGTTTGCTTCATCATGGTTTCCCATTGCAGGATATATGATTGGGACATATTTTTCAATCTCACTTTTCCATTTTTCGTAATGAGCGCGACAAGTTGCTGTTGCATCTGGACAAGCGTAGTCAGGCGTCAAATCTCCCATGGCCAAGAGGAAGTCGGGCTTAATCTTCTTTATATTTCCTAGAATTGAATAGAATTGACTTGTTTCCAAGTCGCGTTGTTTCCATCGTTGAGAATCACCGATAATGGCAAAAGTAAATTCTGATGGTGGCGGAATAAGCTCGGAAGGAATATCCAAATGACTAACTATTTCAGCTTTTGTCACCAGATTGCTTCTCTTTTTGACAACTATTTTTTCGGATGCATATTTTTTGAAATCTGAATATTTTCCATCGTTGGTGAGGACGCTTTTGTCTTGATTTACAAAAAAGACAAAATAGTCGAATTCTGAATATTCGGGAATGCTATTTCCCCAAACGCATTTGCCATTGAACAGTTTGCAAAAATTTTCGCTATTTGACCATATGTAGAGTTTTTCTGCTTTTGGCAGAGAGTGCAAGTACTCAATGGTTTCGGGAAAGCCGTCGCTAACTTTTTTGAAATACCCCAGGTAATACAATGTCCCAATGCAGATCAAGAGAAAGGAAAAAATGATAATTGACAAGGTAGTGAGGACTCTTTTCTTTGGGTGAGGTGGATTATTGGAAAATTTGAAAAAATTCATGTAAAAGAGGCGTTCTTTCTTTGCGAGGAAGTATATTTTTAACCTATTTATCAATTTTACAAATTTCTTAATTTTTGATATCATAGTGTTAAATAGATCATTGTTTAAACATGTATAGCATTTTTTTAAATAAAAGTCAACTATGTTAAATGAAAAAAAATTAGTCATCATTTCTTTGGTAATTATTGTTCTTTTGGGCGGAATTCTGCGTTTTTATAATCTCGGAGTGACAGCGCTGGACAGGGATGAATTTTTTGAGGCCAATACTTCTTATGGATATTTTAAAACTGGAGATTTCGTGGCCTGGGATTTCAATATGGGAAAACCTTTTGATGAGGATTTGCAAGACAGTTCCAGTAATGAAAGAGCCGAGGTGTATCGTTGGCAATTGGCTCAACTGTATCATTTCTTTGAGCCTTCGGAGACGCTAATGCGATCCTTGAGTGCCTTTTGGGGGACATTGGGAGTGGTTGTGGTCTTCTTGGTGGCATTTTCATTTACGGGGGATATTTATATTGCGCTTTTGGCAGCTTTTTTGGTGGCAGTTGGAGAATCTGGCATTATTTTCGGAAGAAGGCTTAGGATGTATTCCATGCTGTATCCTGTTTATTTGATTCTGTCTTGGTTTATCTATAAATTTTATGAAGCTAAATATAGGGGAAAGAATTTCTACTTTGAGAAGCTTCACGAATTTCTTGGTTTCAATCCATCATACTTGTGGGGTGTTTTGATTTTTGGGCTTATCAGTGCAGACATTCATTTGGCGACATTAAATGTCGGCTTCACTGTCGTTGCATATTCTTTGATCAGGTCAATATGGTTTATCAGAAAAAAACCACTGATTCAAAAAATAATCAATGTTCACACCATAATAATTTTTGGCGCACTGGGAAGTTTTATTGGGGTGAAATTATTTTTTGGTAACTTTTATAAATATCTCGACAAACAGGTCAGTTTCTTTTCTGATGATTATAGTTATATCGGGAATGTTTTTTCAGACACAACATATCCCTGGGTTGGCATATTTTTTGTTTTGATCGGTGCTTGGTATCTGGCAAAAAAATTAAAGCGTCCAAAAGAATCACTGTTTCTTTTCATTTCCTTGGCGCTTCCTCTTTTGAGTTCAATTTTTATTTGGAACAGAACGCCTGCTCACAGATATGTGTATTTTATTCAATCTTTTGTGGCCATATTGTCAGCAGTTGGTATTGTGGCAATATTGCGATTTTTCATGGATCATTTCAAGGCTTACAAAAAAATGATCATCATCGCAGGATTGATTTTGATGCTATTTGTTCTTGACTTCAGTTATTTCAAGGGTGAAAAATCGATGTATGTGGCCAACAAGAATTCTGCGTATGCAGATTTTCGAGATGTTTTTGCTTATATTTTGCCAAATTCCAGTCCGGAAGATGTTATCGTGACCAGGGCTTATAGGAGTTTTTATTGGTCGGGAGCAAACTTCAAAACCTATGGCATAAAAAGTCAAAGATATTCTTTCAAAAGTCCGAATTGTGACAAGTTGTTTGGGCAAATTATAGCTGAGAACAAGAGTGGCTGGATTGTTTTGCCCAATATCGATAACAACTATGTTTGCAAGGCCGGCAGGGAATATCTGAAAAATAATTTGACCAGAGTCAGTGATAAATCTTTTTCCAAATGGGTGGTTGTCTACACTTGGGGGAAGTGAATATATAAAAATGAACAATAAAAAAATATTTTCGATACTCTTTGCGATCGTTGTTCTTGGATTTTTTTTGCGCGCATATAATCTGGGAGAGAAGTCTTTCGCTGGCGATGAATTCTTTGATGTGGCTGCCGCATATGGTTTTCACCAAACTGGGCAATGGAAAGCTTGGGATTTCAAGACTGATGCGGTTGCAGTTGATGAAAATTTGACAGAAGACATCAAAAAATCAAGAAACGAGAGAAGTTGGATTTACAGATGGCAAGTGGCACAACTTTTCAAAATTTTTCCTCCCGCAGAATCAGTTGCTCGTTTGGTCAGTATTTTTTGGGGAGTTATTTCAATTGTGTTGATGTATTTCTTTTCGACTTATTTTACAAAAAATAAGACTATCGGGCTTCTGAGCGCATTTTTGTTTTCCGTTAGTGTTTCAGCAATCGTTCTTGATCGCATGCTCAGAATGTACGCCATGTTTTTCCCGGTTTTTGTGGCTTTTTCATGGTCTGTGTATATGTTGTGGGAGGAAAAATATGCAGGAAAGATTGGTATCATTAAATTGATACAGGAAAAGATAATTGTAAATCCTGTGTGGATTTTGCCAACTTTTTTGTTTGGCCTGCTTGGATATCACTTGCAACCACTAGTGGTTGACATTGCTCCTGTTTTTTTTGTGTATTGTTTGACGCAGGTGATTTTTGTTTATTTCAAAACGAAATCATTTTTCAACAAATATGTGGTGGCAGTAGCGACCATGTTTGTTGCTTATTTGGTTGTATATTTTTATTTTCCTCAAATCATTATCGGTAATTCTGGTATCTTTGAAATATTTGAAAGCAACTATGCCTATGTGAATCGTTTGTCGGATAATTATTCTTTCTTTTCAGTTGCTTTGGTCTTAATGGCTTATGGTTCTTATATGATGTTTAATGATGAAAAAAGATTCCTATCAAAGAGAGCTCTCTGGATGGCTTTGTCGTATCTTGTGATTATTTTTCTTGCAATATTTGTTTGGAGCGTTGGTCCTTTTGATCGCTATATTTTTATTGCAAGATCCTTTGAAATGACATTGTTGGCCTCTGGGATTTTTTATGTTGCGGATTGCTTGAGAAATAATTTCAAAATAAATAAAGAGAAAATATTTTATCTTTCTTTGTTGGTGATGCTAGTGCTTATTCCAAATTGGAAATTTCTTTCATCGGATGAAGGCATTTATGATGACAATCCAGTTAGGGATGAACTTGATTATCGCAGTGTTTTTGAATATGTCAAAAAAAATGCTCAGGCAGGAGATGTTTTAATAACGAGGGAATATAGGAATTATTATTTTTCAGATTTGAATCTTGAAGTTTATGATTTTGGAGGTGAATTTAATCTGCAAAACAAACTTATTTCTAAGGATTATTTGAACAAAATAAGATCAGAGAATAAGTCGGGTTGGATAGTTATACCCGAAAAGGATAATGCCTTTTTAAAAAAGGGAGTCTTGGAATATATTGAAGATAATTTTGAAAAAAAAGAAAGCAAGGAGATTAAGGGAGAGGGAATGGTTTATTATTGGAATAACAATTAGCATGAAAAGTATGATCAATAAGAAATCCTTGTTAATTTTGATTTCCATAGTGCTTTTGGGGCTTTTTCTTCGATTGTATAAACTTGATGCATTGCCATTGACCACGGATGAATTTTTGGATATCAATTCCTCCTTTGGCTATCACATGACCGGACAGTGGAAAGCTTGGGATTTCAACAGTCAGATGGTTAACGATAGTCTGTTTGCCCCTCGAGACAACAGGGCTTGGATGTATAAGATTCAAGTTAGTCAATTGTTTAATTTTTTTGATCCTACTATTTTTGTTGCCAGAACCGTGAGTGTTTTCTGGGGTGTTGTAAGTATCGTGTTGGTGTATTTCGCAGGGAGATATTTCACTGGCAAAAATGCTGTGGGCTTGATTTCTTCTTTTTTATTCTCAATAAGTATTGCAGGAATAACAATTGATAGAACCTTGAGAATGTATGCCATGTTATTTCCAATCTTCTTGCTTTTGTCTTGGCTCGTGTTTCTGTTTTTTGAGGGGAAAACAGGAAAAGATTGGGAAAGTATTGAATACCTGAAAAGAAAGACGGGCTTTAACTTCTTCTGGGCACCTTTTGTTTTTATTGTTTTTACCTTGTCTTTTAATCTGCATCTTTTGACTGTGGTTATTGGTGGAGTGTTTCTGTTGTATTGTCTGATGAAAGCTCTTTTTATTTTTAAACAGGAGCATTCCTGGAAGAATAAGTATGTTTTCTTCGTTGTTGCCTCAATGCTTGCATTTATTTCCACAATGTTATTATTCCCAGAAATAATAAGTTACAAAAATGGAAGCATAAACTTTTTTAAGGATAGCTATTATCAAGGATCGATTGAGTTTTTCAGATTTAATTCCAGATATATATTGGGAGCAGTGAGTGACTATGTTAATCCTTTTGTGGCGTATGCTCTAATATGTATCGGATCTTATTTTTTAATAAAGAATAATGAAGAGGGCAGTAAGAAGGGATTGTGGTTGCTGGCATCTTTCTTTGGCATTGTGGGAGCCATGACGTTTGTTTTGAAATTCGGATATGGACTGCGATTTATTTATTTTGCAATGCCATTTGGAATAATTTTGCTTGCTTCCGGTATCTATTATATTGCTAAATTTGTCCAAGAAAATTCTCTGTCCAGCAAGAAATTTTTCTTTATGCTCACGGTAACTTTTTTCTTGCTAGCCTTGCCTGATTATAATAAGTTATTTTTCAGTCAGGGTATTTATTCCCAGATTGACGAAAAGGATGATTACAGAGAGGCTTTTGCTTATCTTACTAAAAATTCTTCAAGGGGAGACGCCTTGATAACCAGAAATTTCCGTAATTTTTATTATGCTAGGGCAGGGCTGATCGCCCATGATCTCAAGGCTCATCAAAAAATAAGCCTTGCCGAGCTTGAGAGGATAATGTCGGAAAATGATACAGTTTGGGGAGTTTTCGAAAAGAACAGTGGGAGTTTCGACAAGGAAGCCTTGGCCTTGATCAAAAAGGAATTTATGGTCGATAAAAAGTTCGGAGATGTGGTGATTTTTAAGCGGGAAAAGAAGTAGTTTTTTTTATTGTTTGGTGAAGCGAGAGAAATTGAATATTAATTTAATTGGTTGGCATCTTCTGGGGAAGCAGGGGATGCTTTTTTCTTTCGGGAAAAAAGCATGTGGTGAAAAAGAGAGATATCTTTCTTGGTGAATTCTCCCAGAAAGTATAAAGCCATGATGTAGATTCCGGTCAAAACAAAGCTCCAGAGGATGAAGAGCAAATTGTGTGCGGGAAAAAGAAATGATGCCAGTGTCATCACGGTTCCAGCCAGGAAAAATTTCAAGAAACTTTTAATTCGCATTAATCCTTTGAAGTGCTTGTGAATGAAAAAAAGAATTATGATTGTGATGACAATCGCTGTGATTGAGGTGGCAATGGCGCTTCCTGTGATTCCATATTTCAAAACCAAAAAATAATTCAGGACGCCATTTAGAATCATTCCGAAAAGTGAGATGTACATTGGGATGAAGACCATGCCTGCGCCATTGAGCGCAAAACACATAACATAGAAAACGGTGAGGAATGCAACGCCAAATGTTAATATTTGCGTTGAGAGTGCGGCCAAGGCAAATTTTGAGCCAAAAAAGAGAGATACCAATGGCGAAGCATAGGCAATCATGGCAATGGTCAAAGGAAAAAGAAGCATTATCATTATGCGAAAAGTTTGACTGATGATTCGATTTGTTTCGGTGTGATCATTTTGAGAAGTTGTGCGTGAAATTGACGGCAACATCACCATGGTAAGTGCATAGAAAAGATAATAGGGAATGCGTCCAACCGTCAGTGAAGCGTTGTAAATTCCAGTCAAGGCATCATCGTGAAGCAAAGCTTTGACCATGTACAAATCCAAAGAAATCAGCATTTCATAAAAAAGCATAAAGAGCGTCACTGGCCAGGCATAATTCAAGAGTTTTTTCCAATCAAAAGTGTGAATTGATTTTTTTGGAAATTGTTTGTTTATCCAAAATTTGTCCACGAGAAATGCAATCAGGAAAACTGGAGCAGGAGAAAGAATGTATGATGCGATTGAGCCTTTGAGTTTGAAGAGATATGCCAGCCAAAGCACGAAACCGATGCGAGCAAAAGAGCGAATAATCTTCATGGTTGATTGCATGGAGAAGCGATGAATGCCGATGTAATAGTAGAGATAGAAAGAAGCAGCTGCATATGATGGAATGATGAAAGTTGAAATTTTGAGCAGTGGGGTCAGAGATGGATCGCCCAAAAGAACGGCGATGACCGGCGCAAGGAGATAGAATGCCAAAGTGACAATTCCAATAAGTGAGAATTGCAGAATTGCGGCTTGTTTTTTGATCACGAAAACCAAATCTGGTTTTGTTTCAAAAATTTCGCTGAGATATTTGCTCATTGCAGTTGGGATTCCATTACCAATGAGCATGATCACCATCGTGGTCAGGGTTATAATGAGGGCGTATCTTCCATAGTCAGCAGGTCCAAGCATTCTTCCAAGGCTTGAATGAATGATGTAGCCCGAAAGATTGAAAAACACTTCCGCAATTGTGAGCCAGAGTATTGATGAAACTACTGATTGTTTTTTCATGGATATTTTCGTTATATGTTTTATGAGGTTGTACGCAATACATGGTTCTTTTGAAATTTTTTGCTTTGCCTGTTTCCTTTCTCGACACGCTTCGCAATCGAAATACTATGATTGCTCGCTAAGAATTCACTGTCGTTCATTATAGTCTCAAAAGAAAACAGTCAAATCAAAAAGGTAGCCCTCACTTATTGAAACCTTGTATTGCGTACGATGCAATTTTTTCATGGATATTTTCGGCTGAATCATTCCCGTCCACGGTAATCATGTCCCAAATTGGGGCACAAGTGTCATATAGGGCATTTTTGCTCTCAAGATAGGAAAAACCTTGCTCAGGAGCTCGCTTGCGCTTCATTATTGACTTAGGATCGGTTTTTAGGTAAAAAGCGATATCAGAGCGGGGTATGCTTTTTTCGATGCCCGGGGGCATTTTTTGAGTCATTAGATAGGCTAAATTGACCACTGAATCATAGAAAAAGCGGTCAGAAAGGATGAAATCGTATCCCTGGGAGGACAAGTCTTTTTTGAGTTTTTTGAAGCGAAAAATGTCTATTCTCATCGCCAAAAAACGCAATAAGATCTTGATCCAGCTGGCCTGGGTGACGCCATTGTTGGCACCAGCCTTTTTATTTTTATTGAGCAAATTGGCAATGCTGAAATTGACCGCATGGAAATAGAAAACTTTTTTCCCTTGCGATTCAAAATCCTTTTTCAAAAGTTCCAATTGTGTTGATTTCCCAGAGCCATCCAGTCCGGAAATGGAAATTATTTTCATTTTTGATATGTTAAGACTTTAATGGGCTCTACTTTTGCGACCAGTGTGATGAGCTTATTTTTTTCCATTTCAAATATAATCTTTTCTCCATGTTCCTTGTATTCTTCAGGTGTAATTGAAAGGTCTTTAATTTTTCCAATTTCATGATTCGCAGAATAATAGGACAGGGAATTTTCATCAGTTCCAACTCCTATGAATCCAGCCGTTCCTTCAAATGGAGCAATCAAAACTGGCTCTCCAGTTTTTTGAAAGATCTCGTGGTCACTCATCAAGGAGGGCCCAAATGCTCTGTTTGCTCCATTGCGGTGAATCCAAAGAGTCTTGTCTGATTGTCTCTCTCGACTCAAGAAAACATGTGGAGCATCATACAATAAATCCATTTCCACTTGCCTTTTGAAAAATTTTTCCAAAGTAAAATCAAGACTTCTTGTTATCAATGCGCGATTGGCAAAACCATAGTTGCTGACTGCCCCCAGAGCTGAAAAAAACATTTTTCCAGCTTCACTTTCTCCGTCATATGCAAAAAGTGCATCGTTTGTTTTTCTTGCTGAGGGGAGAATTGATATTATGCGCTGTGGAGAAACCTTTCTCAAGAAAGAAACGATGGTTCTTTGAAGAAAACTTTTTATTTTTCTGGGCGTGTATAGTGAAGCCGTGTATCTTCCCACGATGCTTGATCCGGTGTGCATGAAAAAAACATATTGGCCATCTTTCAGTCCAAGTGCCTCAGCTTTTTCGGGATTTGTGATTTCGGATATTTTAGCAAGATACAGAAAATGACTGTTGGTTGCTCCGAGCAGATTCAATCTGAATTTTGCTATCCATTTGATTATTGATGGTATTGATTTTGTTGGATCAGCGAGCAATTGATGCTGGGCTGGTTTGAAAAAATTTCCATTTTCATAGGTGTTTCCCATTTCATTTAGTGTTCTCAATTCAAATCTTTTTGTCAGTGCTGAGGTTCCGCTGGCGAAAATTTCATTGGCAAGGTTTTTTGAAATCACTTCTCCGCTCAGGCCGCCAGTTGGTATGGTTTTTTTAATCTCATCAAAAAGAAGTTCAATATTTTCGCTTGTCATTTCTTCATCCTTCAAATCAGTTTTGATCACTCTCATCCCGCAATTTGGAGCCGCATCCATAACTTCAGGCAACATGTGCAAACTGGATGCCACAACGGTTCCACTGGGGCTCTTGATGATTGGTTTCTTGTGGGCTTCACTAAGAACTGCCACCGGCTGATCTATTTTTGGTTCCTTGGTCAGATCTTGAATGCTTTGCAAAATTTGCTCGTTTGGTTTTTCATTTTCTGCCACAAAAAAAATTCCCGAACCCGGTTCGTTTTTGTTTTTCATTTCTTGAATGAAATCTGAGATTTTTTCAAATTTGTTATTCATTTGGATTAAGTTTATTGTATGCCTGATTATAAAGATTGGCGACATCCTTGATGTTGAAATTTTCCATTGCATATTTTCTGGATACTTCTCCTATTTTGGCACATTTGTCTTGGTTTTCAAATAGGTCAATGATGGCATTTGGCAATTGGCTTTTGTCTGTTGGATCAATTGAAATTGAAGTCTCATCCGAGGAAAATTCTTTCAAGATTGGGAGATTGGAGATTATCACAGGTTTGGCGCAGGCAAATGCTTCAATGACTGCAAGCGGAACATCGAATTTTCCTTTCATGTCACGAACAGGGAAGATAACCACATCAGAAAGGTTGTATATTTTAGGCATATCTGAAAATGTGTCAGTGAAAATGACGCGATCAAGAATGTCTTTTTCTTCCAATATCGCAATCACTTCATCTTTTTTGCGAGCATCTTTTTCATTTTTTACTCTGTTGGCAAAGATAAATTTTGCATTGGGAATTCTGGCAAAAAGAGCAGGAAGCATTTCAACAATGTCATCTGTGGCGCCAAGTCGAGTGTATTCTCCCGGATAAGTTATCACAAAATCATTTTGATCAATGTTGAACATTGACATTGTCTGCAAGTCTTTTGGGGTTGGTGAAAATTTTTCAACATCAATTCCAGGATAAATTCTGATGACATTTTCAAGACCTATTTTTTCCAGCTTGTTTTTTGCATAGTCAGAATAGGTTATTATCAAATCTGCAAAAATTATTTTCTTGAAATCATCATCTGAAAAAAGATCTTCGCGCAGAGTCGCAATCGTTTGAACCGTTTTGGTTTTTGGGCTGGACAAGAAAGTTTTGAAAGCAAAAGTGTTCAGCTTGTTTGGTGTCAGCATGAAGTGGGCAATATCAAAGTTCTTGATCATTGGCGCAAGTTTGAACATTCGAAGACGCTCACCCCAGTCGAGGTGGTTTTTCGAATAAATTGGAAGCTGGTGTATTTTTTCTTCAAGAGCATCAATCTTCCCAGGTGTGAGAACACTGAATTCAAAACCCTCCACGCTTTTGGCGAGGTAATAGGCGAAGTTTTTTGAGGCTTCATCCCACGGGGGAGCAATGGGACGAGTGATTAATAATATTTTTTTCATATTTTGAGGTGTTATGCTAATCCGCGAATAAACGCCAATCTGCGAATTGCTGATATTTTTTATAACTTTTTGTATATTTCTTTCTTGTTATTTTCCTGATCAGTGACTGAAATTGTTATTTTGCTGTCCTTGATGTTGGCCGAGGATACGGGCACGGTTCTTGTTTTTCCTGTTTCGACCTCAAGGTCGCCCTCCTTTATTGTCTTCTTGTTGATCATGATTTTCCAATGGAATGTTTTTTGTGAGGAATGATTTGCGATCACAAAGTTAACACTGTTGTCCTTGGGATCATCAAAGGAAAGAGTCCACCAATTTTTTTGATAATCTGGATCCATTTGTTTTTGCGAAATATGAGAAAGCCAAATAGCGCTAAACAGAAACATTGCTATGGTTATTATTAATATTTGCTTTGATTTTTCCATAGGAGGTGATTATTTCTTAAGATAATATGTTGATATTGCGCCACTGTTGTACACTTTCCAGAATGAATTGTTCTTTTCAAATTGTGCTCCATCAAAAACCGGGTTTACCAGGACAAATCTGGTTCCTGTTTGTTGGAAACATTTTTTGCCAAGGTCTGAATTTGGATTCGAGATCATTTCAAGAGTGCAGGTTTCTCTTGTGGTTGAGCCTTCATAGCGAAAGAAAAAACTTCTGGTGAGTGGATAGTTGTAATCGCGCATGAAGAATATTTTCATCCAAGAATCGTTTGAAATGAAATTGTGATCTTTCAAGATGATGTCTGATTTGTCAGTATGTGAAACCAAATATTTTGCGCTATCATAAGTTATGACCGCTGAGTCGGCGCTGATCTTTTCTTTTATTGAGTTTGCGTTGTCTCTGTATCCTTCAACTGAAGCGAAAACCAAAAGAACGAGAAGACTGGCAAATAGCCAATTTTCTTTCAAATAGAATTTTTTGGATTCAGATGATTTTAATTTTTCAAAAAACCATGCGAGTAAAAATGATCCAGCAATAACAGCAGGAAAAACCAAATAGTTGGCTATTCTTGATGATGGAATGTTGATATTCACAAGTGTCGGTTTCCATGACATCAAAAAGATGACACCTGTCCAACCAGCAAGAACTGCAAATTGTCTGCGGAATTTGTTTCTGAAGATAAAAAGACCCAAAAGACCAACAAATGCCAAAGCCATTCGAACTTGGCCTGTAAGTGATGACAGTTGACTGATTGCCAAACCTTCTTTTGTTGAGCGAGTCGGTGCGCCAATGACTGTTTGCACGGCGTTGTTTTGAATGTAGCTCGGCATCAAAATGAAAAAGAAGAAGAGAACAGTAAGTGCAATAATGACCAATGAAAAAGGATTAATCATCTGACGCAACAATTCTTTGAAGTCCTCAAGGCCTTTGCGCGGATTGGAAAAAAGCAATAAAAAAGTTGCAGATATTGCAAAGATAAAAATGAATGCGCTCAAATGATGAGTGTACAACAATCCAAAAGCTGTAAGCATTCCAAACATAAAAAAGGAAGCTCGTTTTTCTGCAATTGCCCGATAGAACAAATATATGGACAGTGGAATAAGTACGTTTCCAAGCAGATTTCCAATCACGCCACCGCTCACAAAATTTGCCTGAGAAGATGACATTGCAAAAAGTGGTCCCAACAAGAACAGAGAAAACAGGGCAGAGTTATTAGCAAAAGAAAATTTCGAAAAGAGAGTCTGCGTCAAAATAAAAATGGCAAGTATCCCCATTATATCTGTTAAATATAATAATATCACTGGAAATGATGAAATTACATTTATCTTGGTTGTCAGGACTATAGCAGCAATAAATAAATGTTCTCCAATGATGAAGTCATCAATTTTTTGCGGATCACTTATTTGATAGTTTCCATCTTTTTGCACGATGTCTGTTTTTGCATAATCTGGCAAAGAATGTGTTTGAGTTATAACATTAACCCAATACATGTGGTGCCCAAGGTCTGTGGCTGTTGGAGCTATGGTTTTGTTGAGATAGGCTGTTCTGAAAAAAATGGTTAAAAACATGAGAAAAACAAAGAGGTAGAATTCTTTTTTGGAAAATAAAATTTTTGAAACAGTGTTCTTGTTTGATATCTTTGATTTTCTGAGTCTGAGAGTGAAGATGACGAAACATGCAAGAAAAAGTAATATCAGTGAAGATATTATGGATATTGCCGTCAACGGAATTCCTGCTTTGCCCAAAAGAATCATGACAATATCGATTGTGACAAGACTTATGCCAAATGACAGTAGAAATGTTTCAATAGAATGGAAAGGTTTTCTTTTGCCATATGTTGCATGCAAGATTGCATATCCAGGCAAAAAAAGCACAATGGCGATTGAAAGATAAAATAGCAGTTGTGAAATTATGAAATCAAGCATTTTTTTAGTGTTGTTTTGATTATAATCAATTAAGAGTCATCAGTAATCCTTCATTAGTCATCTTTTGTGAATGCAGGGTTATTTTTTGATGACTGGTCACTGATGACTGATCACCGTGATTGTCTTTTTGATTTCTTCTAAATATGTTTTCGCGATGTTTTTCCATTGATAATTTTCAACCACAAAATTTCGCACTTGCTCGCCGAATTTTTCTCGGGGACTTCCATCTGCAAAAAGCTCATTGATTTTTGCAGCGTATGCTTCGGCATTTTGTGATTCAACCAAGAAACCATTTTTGCCATCCTTGATTGCATCTTTCAATCCCTCCATATCAGAAGCCAGAACTGGAAGTCTGGATGCCCCAGCTTCAATAACTGAAATTCCAAAACCTTCCATATCGCCAGAAACTTTGATATTTGGTTGCACGAAAAGATCAGCTGTGGCCCAAAGAATATTTCGATCTTCATCTGAAACATATCCAAGAGTCAGCACACGCTGTGCAAGATTTGTTTTTTTGATAGCTGAAGCAATATTTTCTTTGTCTGGTCCGGCACCAGCAATGATATATACAAAATCTTCGCTTAATGTGGGCATGACATTTTCAATGAACCACGCTACACCTTTTCGTTTGGCGAGTCTGCCAGTTGTCAGAAGAATTCTTTTGTTTTCAGCTGATTGGCCAATGATTTTTTCCATGTCTTGCCGGGTGGCCGAAACAAGATGTTTGTCAGCATCCACTCCGTTTGGAATGAAGACGAATTTTTCTGCAGGAATTCCTCTTTCAACTCCGGCCCTGATTGTTTCGTTTCCAACTGCAATAAGTTTGTCCAACGAAGGGATGAATTTTTGCACCCACAATTTTTGATACAGGCTGTTTTTCCAGGTCAGATCAAGTCCGTGCGCGACAGCGATGACTGGTTTTTTTGAAAAAAACTTCACCGTCCAACCAATAATCCCCAAAAGACTGCTACCCAAAACAAGCACATCATATTTTCGAATTTGAAAGACTGCATGGATGAGTGCGAATGGCAAAAACAGAGGGATCATTTTTCGATTTCGGTTGGCCAAAAGCTTGCAATCTGAAATTTTTGAGAGCGATGAAAAAAGCTCAAAATTTTGAGTTTCAACACCACCAACAATTGGGGGATAGGTGTGAGAAATGAATAATATCTTGATTTTTTCCATAATTTTCACTTAATAATCATGCATATATGATACCGCATATTGAAGCTTTTTACAAGAAAAAAATACCACGAATTAGTGGTATTCTTTTGAGGATGTGGAACAAATGAGACTTTATTTTTTGTAACGCCATTTCCGAAGAGTGTGCGCTTGATCTTCGATGAGCTTTCGTGCAGATTTGATCATGTCTGCAATGAAGGCAAAAATCAAGAATTGAACCCCGACAATCAAAAGGGTTATGCCGGCAAACAAGATGTTTCGGTGAGCTGTTATCTTGAAATCTTGGAAGTATAGAGTGAAAAAGTATGCAAAAAAACCAAAAGATATCAAAAGTAGTATGAGTGCTGGCCAACCAAAAAATTTCATTGGGCGCACATCACGAACCGCTTCAAGGATGATTTTTCCGCTGTTGCTGACATAGTTGAAGATGCTTTTTACAACTCTGGATTTTCGACCAGCGAAATATGTCACTTCAACAGGAATCCATTTTAATTTTAAATTTTTTCCAATCGCATCGATGATTGTTTCTTGTGTATATGTGAACCCAGGGGTTATGTTCAAGCGGATCATTGTTTCTCTGCTGTAAGCCCTGAAACCGCAAGTAAGATCATCGATTGGATAATCCATGAAATTTCCAATAATTTTGGCAGCAATAAGATTGAGGTAATATTTCGCTTTTGGCATGTCTTTGGCTTCCTTGTCGCCAAAGCGAGTTGCGCTAACCATGTCAGCTTCTTTTTTCAGGATTGGAGATATAATCTTGATGATGTCTTGAGGATTGAATTGTCCGTCAGCATCCATGTTGCACATAATGTCAGCTCCATTGTCCAATGCATGCTCAACGGCATTCTTGAAAGTGATTCCAATTC
The DNA here is from genome assembly GCA_964452415.1 of uncultured Bdellovibrionales bacterium. Classification (GTDB taxonomy): domain Bacteria; phylum Patescibacteriota; class Minisyncoccia; order Moranbacterales; family GWC2-37-73; genus UBA12068. The sequence continues at coordinate 14,956 of CAYVME010000002.1, read as the reverse complement.
CGCGATTGATTCCGTTTGGATAGATAAAATCAGCACCAGCATTCTTGGCGGCTTCAATGGTTTTGTCTTTTGAACCATCGTCAATAATTTGGACCAACACTTCATCAATTCCTTCAATTTGTCTCGGGATGCGCTTAATAGTTTCCGCAATCTTTTCTTCCTCATTGAAAGCTGGAAGGTTTACAATCAGTCTCATTTTATTGTTTTTTAATTATTAGGGTTGGATCAACGCACATTAGATCGCACTGCGCATTTTGTGTTCCTTGTTGGATCAGATTCTTGGAACAGTCATTAATTCTTTGTTGGCAAGAGATCTTGCTTTCATTGAAATAATTCATGTTTATCTCATATCCAAAATAGGGGAGCACAAAATATGCAACCACCGCGATGCCAGCCAACCAAATGATGAATTTTATTAAATGAAACATGAGAGAGTCAAAAGCCTATAAAGTTCATAAAGTCTATAAAGCAAAAATGCTTTCGACTCGATGGACTTTCGACTTGATGGACTTATAAATTATCGTCCTGTTTCTTTTCAGATTATACATCCTTATTGAATTTAGGACAATATTATCGTCCGATTCCAGCATAAATAATTCCTGCTGCGCGGATGGCTTTCTTGTCAAGACAATTTTTGCCGTCAACGATTACTTTAATGCCATTGTCAATAAACGCTTGGACAGGAATTTTTTTGAATTCATTGTGGTCAGTTGTGATCACCAAAGCTTGTGAGTGCTTTAATATTTCCTCAATGCTCTTGGCTGTGGAAAGACTTTCAACATATGGATCGAAAGTTTTCAAATTTGCTCCCATTTTTTTGATCATCTTGATAATGTGCAAAGCTGGACTTTCTCGCAGATCTCCAATATTGGCTTTGTATGAAATTCCCAGTAATCCAACCTTGGTTCCTTTGACGGGAAGTTCAACCTCATTGAGTTTGTCTTGAAGCAATTCCACTGTAAAACCCATCATCCCGTCATTTATCTGTCGAGCAGCTGACAAAAATTTGTGATCAAAATTGTTTTCTTTACCTTTTTCAATCATGTAATATGGATCAACTGGAATGCAATGTCCACCAACCCCGCAACCTGGCCAGTGTGGCATGAAAGAAAATTTGGATGAAGCTCCTCGAATTACATTAGTGATGTCAATATCAATTCTCGCAAAAGACATTGCCATTTCATTAACAAATGCGATGTTGATGTCGCGGAAAGAATTTTCCAAAATCTTTGTGGCTTCAGCTTCACGAATGTTGTCCATTGGAGCGAGTTCCCCAGAGGTAATGTTTTTGTAGAAATCCATGGTGCGCTTGAGTCCAATTTCATCAAAAGAACCAACCACTCGTGGAAGATTGGTGACATTCCATTTTTCATCTCCTGGGTTCACGCGTTCAGGGCAGTGAGAGATGAAAACATCTTTGCTGACAACAAATCCTTCTTTTTCAAAAATTGGTTTCACCACTTCTTCACTAACACCAGGGTTCACGGTTGATTCTAAAATGACCAAAGCGCCCTTGCTCATGTTTTGCGCAACGGTTCTGGATGCATCAGCAACAATCTTTATGATTGGGTTGTGTTTGTCATCAACTGGCGTTGGAACGCAGATGACATAGATGTCATGATCTCTGATATCCAAAGGATCAGAGGAAACAGTCAGGTTTGGTTGAGGGAGCATGTCCTCCAAGAATTTTTCATAGAAAGGACTCTTTCCTTGGCGAATGATTTCAAGTTTTTTTTCATCCAAATCAAATCCAGTGACAACATAGCCATTCTTGGCAGCAACTGCAGCCAGTGGCAATCCGACATATCCCATTCCGATGATGCACACTTTTTGATCCTTCGTTTTTGTCATAAAATTTTTATTTACATATTAGATTGGCAGTGAAATTGCCTCAAAACCAACTGGAGTCATTATATTCTTTTATGGAAATGCGGTCAATGGAATCCTGTGTTTGGCGGCTTGACTTTTTCATTAAAAGAGCGTATAATAGAAAATCCATAGTGGAATGGCCACAGTGGATTTTGAAACTTAACAAACAGCCGTTTTTCGGCTTATATCCGGCTTCGGCCAAATAAGGAGAAAGAAAAATGCAAAAAATTATTATTGCTGGATTGGGGCAGATGGGGAAGGTGTATATCAATAACCTGCTAGCCATGGGTTTCAGGGAAGATGAAATTGTCGGCTTTGACATTGACTTGTCGAAGGTCGAACAGGCCCAAAAGCAGTGGCCGGGGATTGATTGCCGTGACATGATGACAGGAAATGTGCCAGGTGTGGCTATTGTCTGCACAAATACTCCGAGTCATCACAAGGTCATCATTGCCTTGGCTTTGCGTCATTGTCATCACATCTTCTGCGAAAAACCCTTAGGCATGAACATCGATGCGGTATACGCTATCCGTGATGTTATCGCCAAAACCGGAACCAAGGTTTATTCTGCTTTTCTCATTAATTTCAGCCCTATCCTTGCGGATTTGACCGAACTGATGAAAAAAGAAAACCTGATTCTTACTGAAGGACATGTGCTCTGGGGCAAGAATCGTTTCGGCAACAACCGTCCGACTCCGGGCGACCTGGAAGACGAAAGTGTTCACGGCGTCGGCGTGCTTCATATGCTCGCTGGCATCAACCAAACGATTCAGGGAATCAGTGTTTCGGGACGGCTTACTTTTCCGAAATATGTCGACGAAGCTGCTCAGGACAAAGCCAGAGAGCTTGACCCGACATTCCCTGCCGCTGATTCAGTCAATGCCAGCTCCATGATTACGGAGCAGGTGGTGACTGACAAATGCGAATGTTTGACTTTCAGTATTCACAGTTCCTACATCATGGGCACTCAGCGTCGTGAAGTCGGTGTTCTGCTCTGCAGTGCTGATGACCCGCGCAAGCCGGTTTATTATGCTGGTATGGAATTCGACATTCCGCTCGGCGCAGGGAAATTCACCGACCGGCTGACTCTTACCAAAATCGAGAACAACTCGGTTGAAGTTATAGAGAAAGCCTGCAACAAAATCCTGGAAGAAACCCGCGCATTCCTCGCCGTTACTGATGGCCAGGCAAAAGACCCACGCTCAACTGACTTTGCCGAAGCGTTGATGGCAGTTCGTTTCTCGGACTCCGTACTACGCAGTCATATGAATGGCGGTGGATTGATGGTGGTGTATAACATTACTTATGACACTCCCATAGCAAGAGTCGCGAATATGTAACAATGCTGAAAGAAAACCCCGGAGAGTATTCTCCCCGGGGTTTTTTAATTGTTCAAATTGGTGTATTCTGAAGTCGTAACGATTAGCTGAAAATATTCTATGAAAGAAGTAAATTTTTTGCCAAGCTTGACCACTGTCACAATGCAGGCTGGAGTGGGTGATTGGATGAAAATGATTGAAGATATCAGAAGATTAAAATTGAAAGAAATTGGACTTTTTCCAACAGTCTTGGAAAAAGAAGCTCGCTACAAATTGTATGAGGAATTGAAAAAAACTTCAATTGAAAAAATTCCCTTTGTGCATTTGCGTGGACAAGACATGGATTTGGAAGAATTGGATTTTTTGGTGGAAAATTTTCACACTAAGGTCTTCAACATTCACACGACTGCAACTTGGCCAGTTGTTTTTGACTATTCAAAATATGCCAAACAAATTTTTATTGAAAATGGCAAGCTTGTTCCAACTGAGGAAGAACTTTCAAAATTCGGTGGACTTTGCATTGATTTTTCTCACTGGGAAAACCAAGTGCGTCTTGGCAACGAAGAATATGACAGACAGATGAAAGAGCGCATTGCAAAATATCCCATCGGGGTTTGTCATCTTTCGCCAATAAGCGATGAACTTATTCCCAATCCTGTTAAGCCAGAACTTTTACAGCACGATTCACACAGAATGAATAATTTCAGAGAATTTGATTATTTGAAAAATTATGTGAAATATGTTCCAAAAATTTCAGCTATTGAGTTGGAAAATTCAATAGAACAACAATTAGAAGTAAAAAAGTACTTGGAAGATATTTTGCAATAAAAACATTTGACTTTTTAACAATAAAGTGTTATTATTTACCGTTGCACATTAACAGTAAAATAATATCACTGAGGAGGTGAGCTTATGAATTGGATAATATTTGCACTTTTAGGTGCAATGTTTCAGGCAGTTGAAAGCGGTATCAAGAAAAAGGCATTGCAAACCAAGGGCATGAATAATGTCGTTGCTGTTATTGCTTTTTTGGTTGCAGGAATTTTGTTTGCGCTGACATATGCGTTTCAAGAGGGAACTCTTGCGCCCGTGCATAATCTTTCCAACACATTCTGGATCAATTTAGGTTGGATGGTTGGGCTTAATATCATTGCAGTTTGGTTCAGTTACAAGGCATTGGATGCGGCTGACTTGAGTTATCTGATGCCTTTCATGACATTGACAAGTTTGTCCTTGATAATTCCACCAATGATTTTGCTTGGCGAATATCCTTCCGTGATGAGTTTTGTCGGAATTACCGTTGTTGTTGTGGGAGCGCTTGCAATGGATTGGAAGGGCAAGGGAAAATTAACAGAAAAGGAGCTTGAAAAAAGAAAGAACAACCGCAAAGGAGTTTTGTATTTTCTCGCGACAGCAATTTGTTACACTTTCACGCCAACATTTGCAAAAATTCTCGTGGTTGAAAGCGGAAGTGCTCTTTTTGCATCATATGTAATTCACTTGTTCATTGCTATTGGTTTCATTCCGCTTGCGTTTCTTATTCCCGTGGCAGGAAAGCGCAGCGAGTCGTTGCAAATTATCAGACAAAACCTCACTGGAAAAGCAGGAAAAACTTTCTTGTTAGCAACCGTTTTGGCGGGAGTTGCAATTGCAATTGCCAATGGAAGCATTAATTATGCTTTGCAGTCGGCAACAGTTGCCAATGTTTTTGCAATCAAGCGAACCATGCCACTCTTTGCTTTTTTGATTGGAGTTTTCTATTTCAAGGAGCGAAGCAATCTGACACAAAAAATCATAGCCACACTAATCATGGTTGTTGGGGCGGTTATTATCACTTTGTCATGAGCTGAAAAATAAGGCTGTTTATTGAAAAATAGGCAGTCTTTTTCTTTCTCTTGACAAAAGTTGAAATAGGTGTTACTATTATCTGTTGAATAATTTGTGATACAGTATTCAATGGTTCTTAATATGATTCAATAATCATTTAAAAATAAAGGAAACAGGGGAGGGCTAAATGCCAACTGAGAAAACAAAGGAAATGATTTTCATGTTATCGGCGATATTTTTTTTATCGCTTGTAGCAACAGCTGTTATTTTGTTGTTGTTGCATGTTTTTAACTGGTCTGCCGTTGAAGATTTAAAAACGGTCGGGGAGATAATAATTCCTGTCTTCATTATTTTTGGTCTATTGATTCTTTACCTCTGTATGAGGTTGAAAAAAAGGATTTAAATGATGAAAGCAGAAGAACAAGGGCGGGTCAGTAACAACTGGCGCGCTCTTTCTTTTTGCTCAAATTGAGCTATACTTGAAGAGTAATGTTTTAGGCTTAATACGATTAATGTTTAAATCAAAATGCGTATTGGAATTAATGCATCTTTTCTTCGCAAGCCAAACACCGGCATCGGACAAGTCACTGCAAATTTCATCAAGAAATTGATTGAAATTTCAAATGATGGCAAGAATGAATACATTCTATATCTTGAAGAGGATGTTGATTTTGAATTGCCAACAAATTTCAGCAAAAAAGTTTTCTTGCCAAAAATGTATAAAAGAGACGACATCATTCGTGCGATTTGGTGGCAGAAGCATCTTTTGCCCAAGTTTGCCAAAAAAGACGGTTGTGACATTTTCTTCAGCTTGTTTCAATGTGCCACCATCATGCCAAAAAACATGAAACACATTATGTTGGTGCACGATGTGCTGTTGGAATTTTTCCCTCAGTATCTGAACAATTGGCGAAAGAAATATTTCTGGAGACTCAGCAAGAAAGCCATAAAAAAATCAGACAAGATTATTGCAGTTTCGCATCGCACCGAAAAAGATTTGATTCAACAATTGGGAATCGATCCTGCCAAAATCTCTGTCAGTCATGTTGATGTTGATGATATATATAAAAAAGAAGTTGATGAGAAAAAAAGCGAAGAAGTTTTGAATGAATATGGGATTAAACGAGGGTACATCTATACTGGAGGGGGATTGGATCTTCGCAAAAACACCGAGAGTGTTCTTCGAGCATACAAAATTTTGCTCAAATCATATGGTCGAGCCAGTTGGCTTCCACGCTTGGTTATTTCTGGAAAGATGATGCCTGAGCTTGCTCCATTGATTGCGGATGTTGAAGCAATAGTGCAGGGACTCGAACTTGAAAAAGAAGTCGACCTGCTTGGTTTTGTTCAGCAAGCTGATTTGCCTGCCTTGTATAAAAACGCTTCTGTTTTTGTGTATCCTTCTTTATATGAAGGATTTGGACTTCCTGTGCTTGAGGCAATGAACCAGGGGATCGCTGTGATCACTTCAAAAAAATCTTCTCTTCCTGAGGTTGGCTCTGATGCTGTTTTGTATTGCAATCCGAGCGATGTTGACGATTTGGCGATGGTCCTTCGAAATGTTTTGACAAATGATCATTTGCGCTCAAGACTTGCGACCAAGGGAAAAGAAAGAGCCCTCCATTTTTCTTGGGACAAATTCGTGCACAAATTTTTGAATATTATTAAGGAGGAAAAAAATGCATGGTGAATATTGTTTTGCCTATTTATTTCGACTTACGCAATTGCTCGACCATTTCCCGTTTCTGGCACGCTTTTGGATAAATACTCAATATCCAAAAGCTCCGATTCACTCTCGTTGCATATGGGCCAAAAAGAAAAATGGTCTCACATTGCTGTGTAAATATTTAAGTATTATTATATTTTAGAAAACAAAATGGAAAAATATTTGAAACAGTTACTGGACCTTTTTGAAAAAAATGCTATCAAAACATATTTGATTTTGGCTAATGTGATTTTGGCTTGCTTCGCGATTTGGTTTGCAAATGTGGGATTTTTGCCATTCAAAAATGCTGGGGACTTCGGGTTTTTCGTGGTGCTTTGCGCTCTGCTGGCATTGTACCGTCCAGGATGGGCTTTCACTCTGTTTATCGGTTCGTTGGCTCTGGAGAACATAAACCTTGCCCCAGTGGCTTTTGGAGTGCAAATCAGGCCATTCCAATTGCTGCTAACTGTGCTTATTTTGGCTTTGCTTGGACGATATTTGACCAAAAAAATGCCTGCACCAAAGGGTGAATTTTGGCCAAAATGGACTTGGATCGATCTTTTGCCAGTGCTTTTCGTTGTCGGTGGATTTGTGAGCGCGCTTGCTTCTGTTAATAAAGGTATGAGTTTTAAGCAAGCAATCGTCGCTGCTTCATTTGTAGGAATATATTTCTTGACCAGAATTTTTGTGCAATCATTTGAGGATTTGAAACGAATTGCTCCATTTTTTCTCTCAACTGGCGTGGTTGTTTGTTTGTATGCGATTTGGCAAAATCTGGCTTTTTCATATGGTTGGAATTCTTTTGAGGTGATGCCTGGCAGACCAAATGGAACATTTGTGGAGGCGGATTGGTTGGGAGTGTATATTGTGTTTTTGCTGGCTATCGTATTGTCCATGTTTCATTTGCTTAGAAAGAAATCATCAATCATGAGTTGCCAGTCATCTTCGTGCGTATTTTTGTATGTTTTTCTTTTTTTAATTTTCATAACTTTGTTTCTGACTGTTTCCCGTAGTGCTTGGATTGGGGCAGTGATTGTGATTTTTGGATATTTGAAGTTGGCTTTGTTTTATGGAAAAAGTGACTCACAAAAAGTTGCTGGAAAATTTTGGGGCAATTTTTGGATTTTGATGAAACAAAAATGGAATTGGATTGGGTGGCTTTTGGAATTCGGAAAAATCTTTTTGATTGTGCTTGTCGCCGTTGGGTTTATATATATTTTCAAGCTGACAAGTTTTCAGCTTGGGCAAAGAGCTCAAAGTACAGGTGGCTTGCAAAAAATTACCATTTCTTGCGAGATTGGAAAATCTGCGCCAGAAAAAATTGCAAAGATCGAAGAATTGGAAGCTTATTCTTGCAAATACATAAACCTTGAGGATATTGATAGAGAAATGTTGAGTGGGAGAGTCATTCAAGAAGTTTCAAGGCCAGACCCAAATGTTGGAATTCGAGCAAGCATTTATCGAGTTGTCTTTGAGCAGATAAAATCTCATCCAGTTTTGGGAACAGGCTGGGGGAGTATTTCTGAAATTTTGGGAAATGATTCCAGAGGCGCTGGACTCAATGCGAGCAATCTTTTCTTGGAAGTTTGGCTAGGCAGTGGACTCATTGGATTTTTGTCTTTGGTGATTTTGTTTGGATATATTTTTGTTTTTTCAATCTTTAGCTTCGTGAAATCAAAAGGTGAAAATTTCGATCTTGTCTTTGTCATGCTTGGACTTTTCGCAATCATCATTCCGAATCTGTTTAACTCCGGAATTTTTCTGGGATTCGTTTGGGTTTTCTTGGGAGTGGCGGTAGGGTTGCTATTAAATAAGGAATAGTTTCTTATTGCACGGGATTTTTTGCTTCGCCCGTTTCCATTTTTTGGCACGCTTTTGGATGAATGCTCAATATCCAAAAGCTTCGATTCAGGAAAGGGGTCGGGAAAAACTGGGTTTTCCCGTGGCGGAATTATTCAAACCGAGGGGTTTGAAAGAGTGCGAAGCACGATGCATTGGGCCAAAAAAGAAAATGGGTTCGCAAAAAATCAAAGTAAATAAAATCATATAATGAAAAAAATTGTTGAAATCGGAACATTCTTGTTGGTTTTTCTATTGCCTTGGCAAACTAGGTGGATTTTTGAGCAGGGGATGATCAATGGAAATCAAAATGAATATTTGACGGGAAGTGTCTATGTTGCGGATGTCGTAATTGTTCTAGTTGTTGTACTGTTGGCAATTAACAAATATCGTGAAAATATGATAGCTTCCATTTTTAAATTTTCAATAAAGAGATGGAGTGCATTTTTCCTGTTTGTTATTTTGACGGCAATCTCTGTTTTTTGGGCTGATAATGTGATGCTCGCAGTTCAACGAGCAGGTTGGATTTTGTTGGCTGCAATTTTGGCATTTCTCATTGCTTCTTTTAAAAGCAAAACCAGACTTCTTTTTTGTTTTATTTCAGGTTTAATGCTCTCTGCATGGCTTGGAATTTGGCAATTTTTTGCTCAAAATGCTTTTGCTAGCAAATGGTTGGGATTGGCCAGTCATTCTGTTGTCGATGGAGGAGTTTCATATTTGGAGATTTATAGTGAAAATAGTCAGATGATTCGTCACTTGAGATCATATGGAAGTTTTGATCATCCGAATATTTTCGGCTATGCGATGGCCTTGGGAATAATCTTGGTTTTGTGGCTTTTTTATGAAAAAAAGAGAGGGAAAAATGAAAATATTTTTTTGTATGTTGCTTTGGTGAGTTTTTCTTTCGGGCTTTTTTCAAGTCTGAGTCGAAGTGCTTTTCTGGCACTGATTTTGGCTATGGTGGCTGTGTTTTTTAGAATCGGTTTTTTGAAAATCATCAAGCCGTTGGTTGTTGTATTTTTTATTTTGGCAACACTAACTTTTTGGCATTCGGAGCTTATTTTTGCTCGCACTGACTTTGGTGCAAGATTGGAGCAAAAATCGATAAATGAAAGAGCGTTGTATTTCAATCAGGGGAAAGAAATAATTTCCGAAAATGTTTTCTTTGGGGTGGGTGTGGGTAACTATGTTCAAGAATTGACAGTGAAAAATCCTAAGGATTCGGCTTGGACATATCAGCCTGTCCACAATGTTTTTCTTTTGGTGTGGGCAGAAGTTGGTTTTTTTGCTATGCTTTTATTGTTGGCACTTTCTGTTTCTTTTGGATTTTATGCTTGGAAAAAGAGTGTTTTTCATTTTGCTATGTGGCTTTCACTTTTGTCGCCAATATTTTTGGATCATTGGCTCTGGGACTTGCATTTTGGCGTGATTTTGCTAGGATTCGTTGTTGGAATTACTGTAGGGGCTAATAATAATTTCGAGTCTGTTTAGCTTTTGCTTTGCCTGTGGATTGTCAGTTCAATTATCTTTATTTCTGGCACGCTTTTGGATGAATGCCCAATATCCAAAAGCTCCGATTCACTCTCGTTGCATATGGGCCAAAAAGGAAAATAATTGAACTGACAAAATTTGAATACATTTTTAAATTTTAACAAAAGTTGAAAGCTAAAAGCTGACAGCTGAAAGCTATGAATATTGGAATTGATGTCAGATTAATAGGAAAAAATAGAACTGGCGATGAGGTTGTTATTTTTAATTTGGTGAAAAATTTTGCGCAATTGGAATCTGAGCATAATTTCAGATTATTCACGGATGTTACGGAAAAAGAGGGTTTGGATGAGATTGCTAAGCAATTGGGAATTGTTGGGAAAAATAATTTTGAAATTGTAAGTCTTCCAAGTAAAAATAAATTCAGTTGGAATTTTTGGACCCTGCCGAGATATCTTGCCAAGAATCCGGTTGATGTTTTTCACACTCAATACATCACTCCGTTTTTTGTTTCAAAAAAGATTAAGATTGTGACAATCGTGCATGACATTTCTTTCAATTTTTTTTCACAGTTCATCAGATTGGCTGATCTTTTGTTTTTGAAAATGTTGATCCCGCTTAGCTTGAAACGCGCTGACAAAATTGTGGGAGTTTCTGAGTTTACTCGAAACGAGATTATTGAATATTATAAAATTGTTCCCGAAAAAGTTGAGTGGATTCATAATGCGATCAGTGAAGATTTTTTGAATCAGGATGTTTCGCCTGAGAAATTGGAATTGGTTAGAAAAAAATATGCCTTGCCAAAAAAATTCGTCTTGTATGTGGGCACGCTTCAACCAAGAAAAAATTTGGATCAATTGGTGATGGCTTTTGGCAATGTCCAGAAGGACTTGGGGGATGTCGATCTGGTTATTTGTGGAAACAGAAAAGGTAAAAATTTCGATTCCAGGATTGACACGGCAGTTCAAGAGCTTGGATTGGGAGATAAGGTTTTCTTTCCGGGCTTTATTGATGAAGAGGATAAGAGAGCCATTTTTGCTTCGGCGCATGTCTTTGCCTTTCCATCTTTATATGAAGGATTTGGAATTCCACCACTGGAAGCAATGAGTCAAGGGGTTCCTGTTATTTGCTCCAATATCTCAAGTTTGAAAGAAATTGCCACTGATGGCGCATTATACTTCGAAGTATCATCACTTGATGATTTTTCAAAAAAATTGTATGATATCTGCAAGGATGAAGATCTCAGAAATAAGCTAATTTCAAATGGCAAAAAAAGAATTAGCTTTTTTTCTTGGCAAAAATCAGCACAAAAGATGCTTGCTATTTATGAGAAACTGAGTCATAATTAAGCAGATTAATTCCAAGTTATTTAATTAAGAGTAAAAATATTTTTTATGGAAAATGGACAAATGTTAAATCGCCATGGTAAAGATGGAAAGACAAAAACAGGAATGAAAAAATGGCTCAAAATAAGCCTTATTATTGGTGGAATTCTTTTGCTTGTTGGCGCGGCTCTTGCATGGAAAACAGGCAGTGTTTTTAATAGGATTTCTAGTGGTGGTAATGTTTTTAGTGGTTTGACCCATATGATTCCTGGTGTTGGCAATGAGTTGATTGGAGAAAAAGAGGGTAGAATTAATGTGTTGCTTTTGGGTATGCGCGGTGAGGCTTTGACTGGTGGAGGTCTTTTGGCTGATACAATTATGGTTGCTAGCATTGCACCTGCTGATAATAAGATTTCTCTTTTTTCAATTCCGCGAGATTTGTATGTTCAAGATCCGGCAGCAGATTCCAAGAGCAAAATTAATGCTGTATATGCTTATGGGGAAGAAAAAAGAAAAGGCGGTGGCATGGAAGATATGAAAACTGTGGTAAGTGAAATTGTTGGTCAACCCGTTAGTTATGCTTTGGCTATTAATTTTAAGGGGTTCACAGACTTGGTTGATGCTATTGGTGGTATTGAAATTGACTTGAAGCAACCATTTGAAGAAGCTATGCAATTTAATGAAGAAAAAGTTTGCGATGCATATGTGTTCACGAAACCAACGGGTAATTTTGAAATTAAAAGAAGAAAGACCTCTCTCGGAACGCCTGGGAAGATAACCGCCCAATATCCTCTCTGCACAAACCCAAATGTTGAATGTGGTGGAGATTTCAAGCTTCCAGCTGGAAAGCAGACTCTCAGCGGGGAACAAGCTCTTTGCTATGCAAGATCTCGAAAAACAACCAGTGATTTTGACAGAGCCAAAAGACAACAGGTTGTGATTCAGAAAATCAAGGAGAAAGCTCTTTCTGCTGGAACTTTGACCGATTTCAACAAGGTCAATGGAATCATTGAGAGTCTCGGAAACAATGTGAAAACTGATTTGCAAGCCTGGGAAATGAAGAAGTTGTTTGAAATTGAAGGAAAAATGAGCAATCCACAAATAGCTCAACGGGTTCTGGAAAACAATGCCGAAGGACTTTTGTACAATCCAGAACAAAGACCAGAAACTGGATATATCTTGCTTCCAATCGGAGACAACTATGACAAAATTCGAGAATTGTTCAAGAATATTTTCACCGCTCCTACACAACAAGACATTACAACAACAACTTCAAACTAATAAGTTGCTTGTTATTTTAAGCAATGCCTGATTCTGTTGCCTGATGGACTTATCGATTATTGTTACCAGTTATAAGAATCCGGAGCTTTTGAAAGTTTGTCTGGATTCAATCAAAAAGTGCGCAACTGATGTTGAGCATGAATTGATTGTTTCTGATGGCCAAACAGGTCAAGAAACTGAGATGATGATGCGTGAAGATTATCCGGAAGTGCGGTTCTTTTCCTTTGAAGAGAATGTGGGTTTTCAAGCCTTGGTTAAAAAAGGGATTGAAAATAGTCAGGGAGAATATGTTTTGCTTTTGAATGGTGATATTATTGTGACCCCATCAGCCATTCAGGAGTTGTTGGCTTTCTTGAAAAAAGATTCTTCTGTTGGCATGGTTGGTCCGAAACTTTTGAATTTCAATGGAACCGTGCAGCCATCTTGTTTTCGCTTCTATAAACCTCTCACCATTTTGTATCGCAGAACGATTCTGGGGAAATTTTCTTTTGCCAAAAAACATCTGGATTGGTTTTTGATGAATGGCTATGATCGAAAGGAGCCAAAAAATGTGGATTGGCTGATGGGAAGCGCGCTTATGATTTCAAGAAAAGCAATTGAGAAAGTTGGACTTTTGGATCCTCGATATTTCATGTATATGGAAGATGTTGATTGGTGCAGAAGGTTTTGGGAAAACGGCTTCAGGGTTGTGTATGATCCTTTTGCCAGTATGCATCATTACCACGGCAAGGGAAGCGCCAAAGGCAATGTCATCAAACAACTGTTGCTTAATAAGTATACCTGGATTCATATTGCTAGTGGTGTGAAATATTTCAAGAAATTTTTAGGCAAACCGTTGCCAGTTCACGAGTAATTCTGTTAAACAATTTCAAAAATGGAAAATATAGAGAAAAAAAATTTGCCACAAGAGTTTAAAATATACAGGAAAAGAATGTTCCGTTATTATTTGCAAATAATTGGAGTTGCGATTTTTACTCTGGGAATTTTTTGGGTTGGATATAACCAAGGGAGGAATTCTGAAAAGAAATTGGAGCCGATTGCGATTGAGAATGCTGTTTTTGTGAACAAAGAAAAAATTGGGGATAATAATATTGATTTTGCATTATTTTGGAATGTTTGGGATTTGCTTAAGGAGAAATATGTTGACCAGGACAGTCTTGATGCAAAAAAATTGTTCTATGGTGCTATCAATGGAATGATGCAAGCAACTGGCGATCCGTATACCACCTTTCTTTCTCCTGACGAGAACAAAAAATTCGGCGAGGATATTTCAGGAAATTTTGAAGGTATTGGTGCTGAGCTTGGAATTAAAAATGGAATTTTAACAGTTGTTGCGCCACTTGAGGGAACACCTGCGCAAAAAGCAGGCCTCAGAGCTGGAGATAAGATTATTAAAATTGATGGAAAAACAGCTGGTGACATGAGCATCGATGAAGCTGTCGATAATATTCGAGGAAAAAAAGGAACTTCTGTGGTGCTCACAATTTTCCGGGAAGGTTCAAATGACACGCAGGACATCACAATCCAAAGGGGATTAATCACTGTTAAGAGTGTGATGCTTGAATTTGATGAAAACAACATCGCAAACATTCAAATTACGCGCTTTGGGGATGACACTTCGAAGAATTTTGCAGATGCAATTGCCAGGGTTAAGGCCCAGAAAGCCAAAGGTCTTGTTATTGACCTTCGTAATAACCCGGGCGGATATTTGGAAGGTTCAATTGATGTTGCGAGCAAATTGCTTCCAAAAGAAACAATTGTTGTGATTGAGGAAAACGGTGACAAGAGTCAGAAAAAAATGTATACCCGTGGGGGTGATTTGGCAAGCGGAATTGAAACAGTCGTCCTTATTAATGAGGGAAGTGCCAGTGCTTCTGAAATTTTAGCTGGGGCATTGAAAGAAAATCGCTTGAATGTGACCTTGGTCGGCAAGAAATCATTTGGCAAGGGAAGCGTGCAAGAATTCATTGAAATGCCACAGGGAACAGCTGCCAAGATCACTGTGGCTCGTTGGCTAACTCCAAAAGGTGAGCAGATCAACGAGAAAGGAATCAGTCCAGATAAAGAAGTTGAGATTACTAATGATGATTTCGAAAATGATCGAGATCCACAACTTAATGAAGCACTTAAAATCTTGAAGGAAAAACTTTCAATAAAGTAGAAAGTTGAATATAAAAAAATCCTCTCCGAAAGGCTGAGGATTTTTTTTATGTGAATTTTATGTTTGCACTCCGAGCCCCTTTCGCACTAGAAATGTGCCGATACAAATCTGCAACGAGTGGAGCGTTAAGAAATTTTTCCTC
>CAYVME010000001.1:69871-72127 GCA_964452415.1 uncultured Bdellovibrionales bacterium | reverse complement strand
GTACCTCCATGAGGGAGAGTAGGTCGTCGCCAGAATCCTGTTCTCAAAAAACTTTACAAACGCAAGCTGCATAAGCTTGTTTTTTTGTTGGGAAAAATGTATGATTAGGTTGTTATCGGAAATATTTTTTGAACTTTTTTAAATTTAAAATATAAAAAAATGGAATTAGCACCAACAACAAAAAAAAGAATAATAATAGCACTCACTTTCTTTGCTATATTTGTAATCACGGTCTTGGGCATATATTTCATCACTAAGCCTGAGGCAACTTGCACGGATGGAATCAAAAATCAAAAGGAAAAAGGTGTTGATTGTGGTGGAACCTGCACTCCTTGTGATCAAATTTTCAAAATTCAAGACATTGTTATAAATGAAACTGCGGTGGTTTTTGGTGGAAATGATTCATATGACGCAGTGGTTAAAATATCAAACCCAAATGACGCAATTGGCGCAAGTTTTTTCAGATATGTTTTCAATCTCAAGGATGTGGATGGCAAGATAATAGCAACAAGTGAAGGAACAAGCTTCATTTTGCCTGCTGATTTTAAATATATTGCAGATCTTGGAATAAAAACCGAAGGAAATGTTTCACCTTCAATGATTGAGTTTTTGATTATGGATGCAAAATGGGAAAAATTGGACGACATTGGAAAACCTCGAATTGGAATTTATAGCAAAAACTTCGGAAAGGTTTCTTCTGGAATTGGAAGCGTTGCAGATGCTATAATAAGAAATGAAAGCAGATACAATTTGAACAAAATTTCGATTGTTGTGATTTTGCGTTCAAGTGAAAACAAGATTGTGGCCGTGAACAAAACCGAGAAAAATACTGTCAGAATAAGAGAAGAAAGAGATTTCCGATTAAACTGGCCATACGAATTTCCTGTTGAAGTCCAAAGCATTGAAGTTGACGCGCAAGTAAATGTTTTTGACAGTCAAAGTTTTTCTTTCTAGATATAAAAAAGTACATACAGCATACGGCATATAGCATACAACATAAAAAACGGAATGCGTTAGCTTCTGAATTTTTGCTACACGCTATATGTCGAATGTTACATGATAAATGCTTAACAGAATTCTAAAAATTGACTGGGTGCTTTTTTTGCCAATGATGCTTTTGCTTGGGATTGGACTTACGGTTTTGTATAGTCTTTCAGTGGCATCTGCAGGAGGTGACGGCTTGAGCATTTTTTGGCGTCAAATGATCTTTGCTGTTATTGGTTTGGGTGCAATGCTGTTTTTTGCATCCACAAATTATCAGAACCTGAAATCTCAAAGCACCCCGATATATTTTCTGACATTGCTTGTTTTGATTTTTGTATTGCTTTTCGGGAGAAATGTTCGTGGAACTGTGGGTTGGATTGGTTTTGGCGCATTCCATGTTCAACCGGTTGAAATTGCAAAACTCTCCTTGATTATTTTTTTGGCCAGTTTCATTTCGCAAAAAAAAATGGAGCTTGGCGAGACTGGAAGGTTGATTGCGTCACTTATTCTTTCTGGTATGATAATTTTTCTGGTCATAATGCAACCAGATTTTGGAAGCTCGATGGTCTTGGTTGGAATTTTGATTGGAATGACATTGGTCTCAGGCGTTTCCACGAAAAAAGTGATTCTCATTGCAATTGCTGGTGTCATTATCTCAACTGGAATCTGGTTTAAGCTTGAAACATATCAAAAAGACAGAATCTTGAATTTGGTTCAACCAGGCGTTATCGATCCAAGAGGAAGTGGGTATAATGTTAACCAATCCATGATCGCTGTTGGCTCAGGAGGACTCATGGGAAAGGGAATTGGTCACGGCTCTCAATCGCAACTCAACTTCTTGCCAGAAAAACACACTGACTTCATTTTTGCTTCCATTGCTGAAGAGCTTGGCCTCTTGGGCTCAATGTTTGTGATTGGACTCTATGGCGTGATGTTTTGGCGCATGCGAACCATTGCCATGAACTCACCTGACAATCTTGGATTCTTGATTGCGGTTGGCGTGATGCTGATGTTCTTTTTGCAGGTTTGGGAAAATATTGGCATGAATATGGGCATCATGCCCGTCACTGGAATTCCACTGCCACTTCTTTCCTACGGTGGAAGTTCTCTCATTGTTGTCATGGCCAGCATTGGAATCTTGAGCAGTATCAGCTCCAGAAGGGAGACGACATTATCAAGAGATGAGGGATATTGATTAATGTTTTGTCATTGCATGCAAGCGGGTAGAGTAGATATGAAATACGAACTTAAAAAACTAGAAAATAAAAAAAA
>CAYVME010000001.1:63927-69860 GCA_964452415.1 uncultured Bdellovibrionales bacterium | reverse complement strand
GTTCTTGGAATTGGCGTTTTGCAATAATTAAGGCTTGCATCTCTCAATGATTTCATTGAATTTTTTCATCGACTCCTTGGAGTCTGGATTGAAGTGCAACAGGACACTGTTTGATGTGCAAGCTTCAATTATGAAATCTTCAGTAGTATCTCGCTGAAGATTGTCATATTCTAAATCTGTTAAGCCTACTTTTATGACAGAGTTTGTTTTGTGAATAATCCTCATGGATGACTCCCCTTATGAAATGTTTTGAATTATTATCAACTTTATATAATACACCTAAATTGGTAATTTGTCAATAGTATAGCGAAAAAAGGCCGTGCTTAGCCATTATTTGGGGTAAGAATTTTTAAACTAAAAAGTTAAGAGTCTGATGCATGAGAAGCTGAAAATGTTGACATTTTCTGGAAATATTGCTATTCTTTTTGGAGTTAGTAATAGATAAATAAACGGACAAATATCGTGAAACGAGGAGAGTAGGAAGCTTGGCAGTGCCATTTACTGTAAAGTACCCCGATGATCCTGTTACATGTTTGATGTTCCAAACTAAATGAGCAAAACCATTTCATTGAAAGCCACAATTCGAACAGAGATTGGCAAAAAAGCTGACAAATTGAGAAAACAAGACATGATTCCTGCTGTTATGTATGGAAACAAAATTGCAGCGCAAAACTTGGCCGTGAACTACATTGATTTCAAACGAGTATACGACAAAGCTGGAGAAAGCGCTTTGGTTGAAATTGAACTTGAAGGAAAAAAACACAATGTTTTGATTCATGACACTCAACTTGCACCAATGAGCGGAAAAATCACTCATATCGATTTTTTCCAAGTAAACATGAAAGAAGAAGTCGAAACTGAAATCCCATTGGAATTTGTGGGAGAAGCTCCAGCCGTGAAAGCTCTTGGAGGAGTCCTTATCAAAAACATGGATGAAATTTCTGTTAAATGTCTTCCATCTGATCTTCCTGAGAAATATGAAATTGACATTTCATCTTTGGCAACATTTGATGATGTGATTTCAGTGAAGGATTTGAAGATTTCCGACAAAGTTGAAATCTTGCTTGATGGTGAAACTGTGATTGCCTTGGTGTCAGCACCTCGCTCAGAAGAATCACTTTCAGAACTTGACTCCAAAGTTGAAGAGGATGTTTCCAAGGTTGCTGGAGTTGTAAAAGAAGAAAAAGCTGAGGAGAAGAAATAGTTCATACTATATCCTTGAAAAAAGGGAGGGCATTATGAGAATCGGAAGGAGATTTTGGTGGGCTGGATCAGCATTTGTTATTCTGATTTTCAGTGCGTATTCTGCCATAAGTGTTTATCTGCTGTTGCGAGAAATTGTCGCACGGCAACAATCTTTATGGCAACTTGAAAATCTTGGAGATGGAGCGTTTCTGCTTCTCACCCTGTGTTTTTCATTATGCATGATTGAGTCGGAACTTCGTTCTTGGAAGAGACAAAAATGCAGAATTGAAAAAAGTATATACAGAGGATCCAAAGTAAACATCCCAACCCGGTAGTTTTCAGCTATGTTTTTTCTGCAAACCGCATCTTCACTAACAAGTGACGGTGCGGTTTTCTGTTGGGGTTGTTTTTTGGGTGGACTTTATGGATTTTATGGGCTAAAATGTAATCATATGAATAAATATAAAAAATTATTTTTGATTGTTTCTTGCGTGCTTGTCGTTCCTGTTTTTGTTGCGGGGCAAGTTTCTTTTTGGCAAGGATTCTCAATGAAGGTTAACGCAGAAGACGCAGTAGAGGAAATGAAGGATAAAGCTGAAGATATTGAGGATGAGATAGCAAAGGAATTAAAGGCAAAGCAGAAACTTGAACAAGAAAAAGCTCAGATTCAAAAATCAGTTTCCATTGCAAATCTGGATATAAGCAAGACAAAGTCAGTCATTCAAATCACGGCATCTGACATTTCACGCAAGGAAGCTGAGGTGAAAAATTTGAACGACAAAATGGAGATGCAAAAAAACATGCTGAAAGGTCTTTTGCAACAAGTTTATTATAATAATGGACAACCGATTTTGAATGTGGTGCTCAGCAGTCGAAGTTTTGTGGATGTGTTTGCTGACACTGATCATTTGCTCACAGTTGAGGATAAGATTGTGAGACTTTCCAATGAAATTGCCAACACCAAGCAACAAATTGAGAATGACAAAATTGAATTGGCAAAAGAGAAAGAAAAGCACGAGGAAATTTTGGATGACAAGGTTGATCAAAAGCAAGAGCTTGTTGCTGATCAGATGGATGTGCAAGCCGACATTCAAAGTAAGGAACAGATCATTGCCAAGTTGAATTCAGAACTTAATGCATTGAAAAATGAATATTCCAAAAAACTCGGGAAGTCTGTTAGTGTGGGGGATATTGTTGAGGCGGCAGCATTCGCATCTAACGCAACCAGAATGAATAAGTCTTTTTTGCTCGGAGTTTTAATTCAAGAATCGAATAAGGGTGAGAATACTGGGAATTGTACATATGCTCAGGTTGCAAGTGGTGCAAAAATTGCATATAAGAGTGGAAAATTGAGTAAAAAATCTTACGATACAATGCTATATCGAAAGGGAATATTTGATAATATAATCAAGGATCTTGGTTACAAGGAAAGCAAGGTTAAAGTCTCATGTAATCCTAGTAGCTATACTGGTACAGGAGGCGCCATGGGAATTCCTCAATTCATGGCAGATACATGGGAATTTGGCGGTGGAAAACCTTCTTACAAAGATGAAATAAAGAGATTAACAGGACATTCAAAGCCAGATCCTTGGAATCTTTTGGATGGTGTAACTGCAATGGCAATTAAATTATCCAGAGATGGGGCGAATCAAAAAACAAGATTTGCTGAAGCTAAGTCATATTGTACCTATTTGGCTGGGGGAAATTGGGGGTATTATTGTTTTGGAAGTGAAAGTAAATACAGAAAAGATTATTCCGGAATTGATTGTTACAGTTCAAAATACATAAAAAATGCTGGTGAAAAGGTTTTGTGCTTTAAGGATAACTATGAAAAATATTATTAAAGAATTGTGTATTGGTCAAAGAATTACAAATTGCTATTTGAATAATGGTTATAAGATAGAAATGAATTATGAAAGATAAATTTTACATTACAACTACTTTGCCCTATGTTAATGCTCAACCACATGCTGGTTTTGCTTTGGAGATTATTGAAGCTGATGTCCTTGCCAGGTTCAAGAGGTTGGAGCTTGGCAGTGAAAATGTTTTTTTCAACACTGGCACGGACGAGCATGGTTTGAAACTTTTTCGCAAAGCCGGGGAGCTTGGAATGGAAGTTCAGGATTATGTTGATCAGCAAGCAGAAAACTTCAAAAGTTTGAAAGAGATTTTGAATATCAGCTATGATAATTTCATTCGCACCACCGACACTCATCATGTTGAGGCCGCAAAAGAATTTTGGAAAAGATGTCAGGACAATGGTGATATTTACAAAAAAAGTTACAAGACAAAATATTGTGTCGGTTGTGAATCTGAAAAAACAGATTCCGATCTTGTTAATGGAAAATGCTGTGATCATCCAAACATGGAAATTGAAATTATTGAAGAAGAAAATTATTTTTTTCGTTTTTCAAAATATCAAAAACCACTCTTGGATTTGTATGAAAAAAATCCTGAATTTGTTTTGCCAAAGCATCGCCTGAAAGAAATCAAAAATTTTGTGGAAAGTGGCTTGGAAGATTTTTCAATTTCCCGTCTCAAAACAAAGATGCCATGGGGGATTGAGGTTCCAGGTGATGAAGAGCAGATTATCTATGTTTGGTTTGATGCTTTGATTAATTATATTTCAACTTTGGGTTGGCCAAGTGATATGGAAAAATTTGATGCATTTTGGCCAGGCGTTCAGATTGCCGGCAAGGACAATTTGCGTTTTCAATCAGCGATGTGGCAATCAATGCTTATGTCTGCCCAGATCCAGCCTTCAAAACAAATCTTTATCAATGGCTTTATTACTGTTGATGGACAAAAAATGAGCAAGAGCACGGGAAATGTGATCAGCCCTGCTGAAATGGTAGAAAAATTCGGTATTGATGGCACGAGATACTTGCTTTTGCGAGGTGGGAATTTTGGAGAGGATAAGGATTTAACCTGGGAAAGAATGATTGGAAGATATAATTCAGATTTGGCAAACGGGCTTGGTAATTTAGTAAGTAGAGTGGTCAAATTGTATGGCTCAACCGATGAAATTTTTGATTTGCCAACCTATAAAAATCCATTAGGTTATGGTAAGATCGAAACGGAATTATTGAATAAGTTTGAGTTTGAACAGGTTTTAGATTTAATTCAAATTGATATATTTTCATATAATAAATATATTGAAGATAATAAGCCGTGGGAATCTGCTAAGAATGACAAAGAGAAATTTCACTTCGACATGGATTTTTTAATAGGAGGATTAAATGTTATATCCCAAAAGATTTCAATATTCATGCCTGAAACTTCTGAGAAAATAAAAAAGGCTCTCGAAACAAAAGTTGCAGAGCCATTATTCCAAAGAATAAAATAATGCTTTTTGATACTCATGCACATGTAAATTTCAATGCGTATAAAGACGACGGAGAAGAAATTCTGCGTCGTTGTCTTGAGGGTGGCATGAATGTGGTTAATGTTGGTTCACAATTTTCGACCAGCAAACGCGCGGTGGAATATGCTCACAAATTTGAGACTGGAATTTACGCTGCAGTGGGAATCCATCCTGTGCACCTGAAAAAAGGCAAGTTTACACATCATGACCCAGAAGAGCTGACCGAAGAAGAAATCCCAACAGTGGGGGAAACTTTTGAATATGAAAAATATCTGGAATTGGCCAAGGATGAGAAAGTTGTGGCTATTGGCGAGATTGGTTTGGACTATCATCATTTTGAAGAAGGTGACGATGAAGAATTTTTGAAAAATTTGCAAAAGGAAACTCTGATTCAATTTATAGAATTGGCAAATTTTGTTGAGAAGCCCATCATGCTTCATTGTTGGGATGGCTACGATGACTTGCTGGAAATTCTGCAAAAATACCCAGTGATTAAAAAGGGGATCGTTCACAGTTTTATTGGATCATACAAAACCGCCAACAAATTCATTGAGTTGGGATATGTAATTGGACTAAATGGCATCATAACTTATGGTGAAAGTTACGACCGATTGATTAAAGAAGTTGACCTTAAAAATATTGTCATTGAAACAGATTGTCCATATCTAACTCCGCGTCCTCTTGAAAGGGGAATCCGAAATGAACCACTTTTTGTAAAAGAGGTTGCACAAAAAATTGCAGATGTTAAGGGTGTTTCAATTGAGGAAGTTGCCGATCAAACTTCTCGAAATGCGAAATTAATATTGTTGAAATGATCCTTCCTTTCTATTTGTATGCAAATAAAAAGGCCACTGCGCAAGTTTCTTGCGGGTGGCTCTTTTTTTGATGATCAATCCATTGTTCGGATTGAGGTCCCTAGGAAAGGGGTGCATTTATCATCGCAGTGTTAGCATGACAGCTAATCACCATGCACTGATTAATTTGTCTTGGTTGTATTGGCATGTCAGCCTCCACCGACAAACTTAATCACACCTAAACTATCTTAATATCTCTATTATATCATATAAAATGGTAAAAGTCAATAGGTGTCTAAATTTGCTTGACTCAAGCCAAATTCGGGGGGATAATAGAAGATGTTATAAATTAAAAATGATGATCGATGAAAATTACAAAAAAAATGAATCCAAAGTTTGGTGGAGTTCTGGTTTGCAATTATTTGTAAGATTGAGCTCCTGGATTGTCTTTCCAATAATCATTTCAATCTTTTTTGGAAAATTTTTGGATCGAACATTTGGCACTGAACCCTGGCTATTCCTCGCAAGCATTGCTGCTACATTTGTTTTTTCGATAGTGATGATTGTTAGAATTGGATTAAAAGAAATGA
>CAYVME010000001.1:0-63917 GCA_964452415.1 uncultured Bdellovibrionales bacterium | reverse complement strand
CTTCCGGAGAAGCAGAAGAAACAAAAAACAAGAAACAATAATCAAATAAATTTCAAATCTCAAAAAATATTTTGAATATTGGTGCTTGGGTATTGTTTGATGTTTGTATCTTGTATCTTGGTTATTATATAAAATATGTCTCAGACAGTTGAACAAATAAGGAATACTGAATCGACTGAAATTTCTCACGAATCGACTCTTTTTGCTGAGCCGATTTTGCATGTGGGAAATTTCAACATTACAAACTCTTTGATTATGAGTTGGATCACAGTTGCTGTTTTGGTGACATTTTTTGTTGTGTCTGGAAAAAAAGCAAAAAAATCAACAAAAAGTGTGCCGAAAGGACTTCACAATTTTTTTGAAATAATTTTGGAGCAAGCTCTTGTGATGGCTGATAGTGTAACAAATGATCGCAAGAAAACTTTGAAATTTTTACCTATAATTCTTGCGTTATTTCTTTTTGTTTTGATGAGCAACTGGATGGGGCTTCTACCTGGTGTCGGAACAATTGGGTTTGTGGAAACTGGAGAGCATGGAAAAGTTTTTGTGCCACTTTTTCGTGGAGCAACCGCAGACCTCAACACGACTTTGGCAATTGGACTTTTTTCGGTGGTGCTTTCGCATGTGCTCGGAGTCATCTCAATCGGAGTTTGGAATCATTTCAATAAGTTTGTGAACATCAAGGCGATTATTGCGATTCCGAAAAAAATCAAAAAGGATCCAATGATTTTGATGGTCAACCCAATCAAAATTTTTGTGGGCTTGATTGAAATTATCGGGGAAGTTGCCAAGATTGCCTCGCTAAGCCTTCGACTTTTCGGAAACATTTTTGCGGGTGAAGTTTTGCTGGCTTCCATGATGTCAATTTCCGCATTCTTGCTTCCACTCCCATTCATGTTTATGGAATTGATTGTGGGAATTGTTCAGGCCTTGGTTTTTGCGATTTTGACTCTGGCGTTTATTTCAATAGCGACAACCGCAGAGGAACATTAAAAATAGTCCATAAAGTCGAAAGTTGAAAGCAAAAAATTCAAAAATGCAATTCAGAGTTTAAAACTTTGTCATTCCGGACAGCAGATCCGGAATCCAGGATTAAATTTTGATAGTAGCTTTGAAAAAAAGATAAATAAAAAAGCCGAGCACATAAATGTGTCGGCTTATGGATGAATCTTGAGGTATGGACTCGAATTTAATCCACAATCTCAATTGTTGCGTTCAGGGGAATTGCATAAAATACCCCATTGTCATCAACTGCATTTATATCGCAGCAGTCGATATCGGTTATAATCCCAGCATTAAGAGACGGTGACTCTTTTTTAAATAAAGGAATTACGAATCTTATGGGATGGGATAGTTTTTTCAGGATGACATCCCTTTGAGCTACTTTGTCGAGTCCTACTACTCTGAACCTGGCACCAGAATGTTTCAATGAGCTGAATTCCAACATGGTGACCTCCATTAAGAAATTTTGTTGCAGATTTGATAAACCATTACAACCGTATAGTATACACCCAAATTACCAAAAAGTCAAGTGTGCTGAACCGATAAATTGCCAAATTGCTAGAAAAGGCTATAATTAGCCAAGAAAAGCAATATGACAATTTAAGAATTTAGCAGTAATTAATTTAATTTTGTTTGCATGATTCATTTTCCCCATAGAGAGAGAAAGTATGGATGATGTGAGCACAAAAAGAGTATGGAATCAGCAGGACTCGTAATGATCGCCAAGGCTTTGGCAATCGGACTTGGTTCAATCGGAACTGGTATTGGTATCGGTATGATTGGAGCAAAAGCAATGGAATCAATTGGGCGAAACCCAGAATCAGCTTCGAAGCTTTTCGTGCCAATGCTTTTGATGGCAGCTTTCACTGAAGCTATTGCAATTTACGCTTTGGTTATTGCATTCTCAATCAAGTAGTATTGCAAACCGTAGTATTTTCATTTGGCTTCCTAGAAATAGGGAGTCGAGATGAGAATATTGAAAAAGTAATCAGTCACTAGTCATCAGTCATCAAATTCAAGGTTTACGAATTTAAAAAAGATGACCGATTACTGATTGCTGATGACTTCGTGTTTGTTGGATAATATATAATTCTAGATTCAATTATTATTTAAATACATTTATGAACGAATTAATATCTACATTTCACATTGACTGGAAACTGATCATTGCTCAACTGGTGAACTTCGGAATTGTGCTTTTTGTGCTCAAGCAATTTGCTTATGGTCCAATGTTGAAAATGATGAACGAGAGAACTGCAAAAATTGAGAAAGGAATTAAGGATGCTGAAAAAGCAGGAAAAAAACTGGAAGAGATAACGCAGAAAGAAAAAGAAGTTCTGGTGGAAGCAAGAAAAGCTGCTCAGGAAATTGTTTCAAAAGCTGAGGGTGTTGCAATGAAGAATAAGGAGGAAATTATTGTCGAGGCAAAATCTCAAGCAGAAAGAATTTTGACAGACGGCATCAAGAAAATTGAACATGAAAAAAGCAAGATGATGCAAGAAGTGAAAGGTGAAATTGCGGACTTGGTGGTGGCTGCAACAGGCAAGTTGATTGATGAAAAAATTGACGCCAAAAAAGATGCTGAATTGATTGCAAAGTCGATTCAATAATTTGTTTCGTGTGCTTATTTGGGGTGAATAATACCTTCAGAAAGCCTTTATTTTTGGGCTTATTGACACATCTGACTTTGAAGCGTAAGATATTAGATGGCTCTTGAAACTTCTCTATGGAAAAAGACGAAAAAAACATGAAACAGTTGGTATTGGGCATGGCTGCCTATACGAGCGCTTCCATCTTGGGACCGCTTGTTATTTTTTTGCTAATTGGACATGCCGTGGACAAGGCTTCAGGAACAAGACTTTTGTATAAATTTGTCGGATTGGGTTTGGCTTTTTTTCTCACAAATATCTTATTGTTCAAAAAGGTTAGAAAATTGAATGTCATGATGGAGCAATATGGATTGGAGAAGAAAAAAGAAAAGGAAGAAAAATTGAAGTTGAAGAATTTGCAAAAATGACATTAAAAAGAAAACATTAGTGTTACCAATATGAAGCTCGACATATCACTAGCTCCAGATGTATTGTTTAATATAGGTTCTTTTCCTGTGACTAACACGCTCATAGGTTCTTTTGGTATCAGTTTTTTTATTATGGCAATTATTTTTATTGCCAATAAAAATTTGAGCAAGGACAAGCCAGGAAAACTTCAAAATTTTATTGAAATGTTGATGGAGGAGGCTTACAAGTTTATCCTTTCAATAATGGGATCAGAGAAAAAGACCAAGAAAATTTTCCCACTTGCTTTCACGATGTTTGTTTTTATCTTGGTGGCAAATCTGATCTCTTTTATTCCGGGTCAATCTGCTGTGACATTGCTTCGTGAGGGTCACGATGTTGCAGTTTTCAGAGCTGTGATGGCCGACTATGGAATGGTGCTTGTCATGACACTTGTAACAGCAATAACAATACAGATTGTCGCCATATTTGTGCACGGACCATTTGGATATGTTGGAAAATTTATAAATTTCAAAAGTCCACTCAGTTTCTTTTTGGGACTAATGGATATCATTGGTGAATTTGCGAAGGTTATCTCGCTCTCATTCCGTTTGTTTGGAAATATTTTTGCCGGAGAGGTTTTGGGTGCTGTAATGCTTGCGTTGGCTCCTTTCATTGTCCCATTGCCGTTTTTGTTTTTGGGATTGTTGGGAGCATTGGTGCAGGCGTTTGTATTTTCGGTTCTGACTGTGGTGTTCATAAATCTGGCTGCTGAGGTTGAAGAAGATGAAATGGTGGAAGCAGCATCAATATAGGTGGTTAAATTTTTTAATAAGTTAATAAGTAACAATAAAAAAACATGGACGAAGGACTAAGATTTTTGGCAGCGGGTTTGGCTATTGGCCTTGGGGCTATTGGACCAGCTATCGGTGAAGGTATTGCAGCTTCAAAAGCGCTTGAAGCAATTGGGAGAAATCCTGAAGCTAGTGGAAAAATCACACCTATTATGTTTGTGGCGATGGCTATCACTGAATCAACAGGTATCTATGCATTGGTGGTTGCTCTTATAATTCTTTTTGCTTAAAAGATGCGAGTAGTTCAGCTCTTTCGAGGGCTGGATCCTTGTGATTTTTAAATTCAAATAATTTATATGGAATTGATAAATGCCCTGGGTCTTAATGTTAAAATTCTTTTAGCGCAGTTGATAAATTTTGGTGTGCTTGTTTTTGTGATCTATAAATTTGCCTATGGTCCAATCATGAAGGTGCTTGATGAAAGACAGGAAAAGATTGAAAAAGGAATCAGCAATGCCAATGAGGCCGGGAAGAAATTGGTGCAAATTGAAGAAAAGGAAAAACTTGTTCTTGCTGAAGCTAAAAAAGAGGCTCAAGAAATCATAAAAAAAGCTCAGGAAATTGCAGAAAGTGGAAAAGCTCAAATTATTGAAACCACAAAGCAGGAAGCTGCCAACATTATGGCGAACACTCAGAAAAAGATTGAACAAGAAAGGGAGAAAATAATGGGAGAAATCAAAGGTGAAATCTCAGGATTGATTCTCACTGTGACCGAAAAAATTATCAATGAGAAACTGGACAATGATAAAGACAAGAAACTGGTTGAAGACATGATTGTTTCAATCAAATAATCAAAAATATTAATTTAAAAAGTGATGAAAATTAGCAATACCGACTACGCAAAAACTTTGCATGAAATGACAAAGGGAAAATCTCAAAGCGAAATCGATGGCGTTGTTTTGGAATTTGCAAAATTTTTAATCAAAAAGAAGCAGGCAAACAATGTTTCCAAGATAAGTGAAAAATTTTCCAAGATTTGGAATGATGAAAACAGGTCAGTTGATTGTGTTGTGCTCAGTGCTCAGAAATTGGAGGGGGCTGTGGTGGAAAAAATCAAGAATTATGTAAAGCTTAAATATGAAGCTGAAACGGTCAATATTGAGAATCAGATAGAAAAGAAGATTAAGGGAGGGATAGTAATCAAGGTCGGAGATGAAATGATAGACATGAGCATTGAAGGCATGCTCTCACAACTAAAGAAACAACTAAGTAAATAAGTTTAACATTTTAGAAATTATTAATTGATAATAAAAAATATGAGCGATAAAAACTATATCATCGAGCAATTGAAAGCGCAGATTGAGAATTTCAAAGCTGAAGCCAAGACAGAAAAAGTCGGAAAAGTTTTGGAAGTTGGAGATGGTGTTGCTAAAGTTTCTGGATTGTCTGATGTGATGGCATCTGAAATTGTTGAATTTCAAAGCGGTGTTATGGGTGTGGCTCTTAATCTTGAGTTGGATGAGGTTGGAGTTATGATCATGGGCGACTATACATCAGTGAAAGAAGGAGAAAATGTAACTTCCACTGGAAAAATTCTTTCAATTCCGGTTTCAGAAAAAATGATTGGACGCGTTATTGACCCACTTGGAAATGTTATTGATGGAAGGGAGGAAATTAAAACTGATGTGTATTATCCTGTGGAAAAAATTGCTCCTGGTGTTATTACTCGAAAAAGTGTGCATCAGCCTGTTCAAACTGGAATCAAAGCTATTGATGCAATGATTCCAATTGGACGAGGACAACGAGAATTGATTATTGGTGACCGTCAGACCGGAAAAACTGCAATTGCAATTGATACAATCATCAACCAGAAAGGTCAGAACATGAAATGTATCTATGTTGCGATTGGACAGAAAGAATCAAAAATTGCTCGCATTGTGGGTGAACTTGAAAAGAAAGGTGCCATGGAATATACGACAGTGATTGTGGCTGGAGCTTCAGATAGCGCCTCTCTTTCATATATTGCTCCATATTCAGGATGTGCTTTGGGAGAATATTTCATGGACAAAGGAGAAGATGTGCTTATCGTTTTCGATGATCTTTCGAGACACGCTTGGGCATATCGTCAAACATCATTGATTTTGAAGCGACCACCAGGACGAGAGGCATATCCT
Source organism: uncultured Bdellovibrionales bacterium (assembly GCA_964452415.1). Taxonomy (GTDB): domain Bacteria; phylum Patescibacteriota; class Minisyncoccia; order Moranbacterales; family GWC2-37-73; genus UBA12068. The sequence goes on along the minus strand of CAYVME010000001.1, from coordinate 57,953 downwards.
GGAGATGTTTTTTATTTGCATTCTCGTCTTTTGGAAAGAAGCGCAAAACTCAATGAAGATTTTGGAGGAGGATCAATGACAGCGCTTCCAATCATTGAAACTCAAGCTGGAGATGTGTCAGCATACATTCCAACCAATGTTATTTCAATTACTGACGGTCAAATTTTCTTGGAATCAGACTTGTTCTACAAGGGAATTCGTCCAGCGGTTAATGTTGGTCTTTCAGTTTCTCGAGTGGGAGGATCTGCTCAAATCAAAGCAATGAAAAAAGTTGCTGGAAAGATGCGATTGGAATTGGCACAATTCAGAGAGCTCGAAGCTTTTGCGCAGTTTGGATCAGACTTGGACGAAAAAACCAGAAATCAAATCGAGCGAGGAAGAAGATCTGTTGAAGTTCTTAAGCAAGGTCAATACGAGCCAATGGCTGTTGAACATCAAGTTTCAATTTTGTATGCGCTGGTCAATGGATTTCTTGATGATGTTGAAGTTGTTGAAATTAGAAATTGGGAAGCTGATTTTCACAAATATCTGGACTCTCAAGCAAAAGAAACATTGTCTTTGATTGCTGACAAGAAAGAACTTTCCGATGAAGTGGTGGCCTCAATTGAAAAAGCAATCAAGGAATTCAAGGAAATTTATCAGAAATAACTTGCTTGTTTGGATTTGAGATTTTGACATTGAGATTTATTTTTGTAAAAAATATTTATGGCATCTTCACTTGATATAAAAAGACGAATACGATCGATAAATTCGACAAAAAAAATCACCAAGGCAATGGAGATGGTTTCGGCTGCCAAAATGCGTCGAGCTGTGGCAAGCGTTTTGGGAATTCGAGGCTATGCGCATGCAGCTTGGAGCGTTTTGACAAACCTGGCCAGAGCCTTTGAATTGTCCAGGGGGTTTGGATTTTTGGAAGTGCGTGAGGTGAGAAGTGTTTTGATGGTTGTGGTGACTTCAAATCGTGGTCTTTGCGGATCATTCAACACTCAAGTTGCCAAGAAAATCAAAGAAGAAATTGCAAGTCCGGAGAAATTGAGAATAAACAGGATTGGAAAAAAGAAAATCGTTTCAACGATTAAAAATGAAGATTTGAAAATTGATTTCATTACGATTGGAAAAAAGGGCGAGGGAATTGTGCGAAAACTTGGCAAAGGCATCATTGCGGCCTTTGAGGATGGGGCAAAGTTTGCAACAGTTGCCGACATTAAACCACTTTCAAAAATTGTGATTGATGATTATTTGGCCAAGAAATATGATAAAGTTGTGGTCGTGTATACCGACTATATTTCCGCTGTGAATCAACAGACAAGGATTCGACAAGTTTTGCCGATTTCAAAAATTGATATTGAAAAACAAATCGCTGAAATGGATATTTTGGCTCAAGAATATGGATTGGAAGAACCAGTTCTGGAATACAAGATTGAACCGAGTCCAAAGGAGGTTTTGGAGCTCATTGTTCCTCGCCTGATTGAGATGCAACTGTTTCATGCAGTTTTGGAATCTCAAGCATCTGAACAATCTGCTCGCATGATGGCAATGAGAAATGCAACTGATGCAGCGGGAGAAATGAGTGAAGATTTAACCTTGGCGTACAATCAGATTAGACAAGGAAAGATTACACAAGAAATTGCAGAGATTTCGGCAGGAAGAGCAGCACTTGAATAGCTGATAGCTTGTAGCTTTCAGCTTTCAAGAAATGCAGAATTCAAAAATATAATTCAGAATTCGATAATGTGTCATTCCGGACTTGATCCGGAATCTAGGATTTAATTCTGATAGTGTTTTTGAAAAATTTGCAAAAAGAAAACCCTCGGCACAGTTGCTGTGCGTCGGGCTTTGTGAGAAGATTCGCTGGTCGACGATGCTAACCCTTGTTCTTTCTATTATTGATTGCTAATGAAATTGCAAAGGCAACAATAAAGACAGCGAGTGCACCAATACAGAGGACTCCAGGGAGCCAATGTGGATTGGTGTGTGCCAAATTGCCACGCATGTTGTGGGCAAATGCGGTCGCGGCAGTTGAGAACATGAGAAAGAGAAATGCGGTGATTTTTTTCATGAACTTGTCTCCTTTGATTTTCTTGATCGCCATGACTTGTAGCACAATAGTTGTATTACAAGAATGATTGTTGCGAAAGTTGCAAGGGGTATAGTAAGGAACTGCATGGGAAACCTCCAATGAAAGTGTTGAATTTGTGCTATGAGTGTGTCACAAAAAGTGCAAAAAGTCAAGCCTTGAATTCCTGATGATAAATATTGCCTTATTTGAGCCAGTATTTATCAATAAGAATTTAATTAATTTCTGCAGGGTGCGAATTGATTACAAATTTGCAAGTGTACGAATCTCCATTTTGTATATTTGTAAATTCGTAAAAATTTTGTAATTTGTAGAAGAAAATATTATGAAAAATGTTGGAAAAATCATCCAAATCATCGGGCCGGTTGTTGATGTGCAGTTTGATGAAGGGTTGCCGGAAATCTATAATGCCTTGAACATCAAGACAAGTGAAACCGAGCAAATCGTTTTGGAAGTTCATCAGCATGTTGGAGGTGGAAAAGTTCGCGCAGTTTCAATGGGTTCAACTGATGGTCTCAAGCGAGGGATGGAGGTTGTTGACACTGGAAAAGCAATTCAGGTTCCAGTTGGACAAGAAACTCTCGGAAGAATGTTCAATCTTTTGGGTGAGCCGATTGATGGAAAGCCAGCTGTGGAGGCGAAGCAATTCTTGCCAATTCATCGCGAAGCTCCAAAATTTTCTGAGCAAGCAACTGAGGCTGAAATTTTTGAAACCGGAATTAAGGTTATTGATCTCATTTGTCCTTTCGTGAAAGGTGGAAAGGTTGGTCTTTTTGGTGGAGCTGGAGTGGGAAAGACAGTGGTGATTCAAGAACTCATTCGAAACATTGCTCAAGAACACGGAGGATTTTCAGTTTTTGCCGGAGTGGGAGAAAGAACCCGAGAAGGAAATGATCTTTTTCATGAAATGAAAGAATCAGGAGTTTTGGATAAAACAACTTTGGTGTTCGGACAAATGAATGAACCACCAGGAGCTCGTCAGCGAGTTGCTCTTTCAGCTTTAACCATGGCTGAATATTTCCGCGATCAAGAAAATAAAGATGTGCTTTTGTTTGTGGACAACATCTTCCGTTTCACTCAAGCTGGATCTGAAGTTTCTGCGCTCCTCGGACGAATTCCATCAGCTGTGGGATATCAACCAACACTTGCTGAAGAAATGGGTAAGCTTCAAGAAAGAATTACTTCAACCAAGAATGGTTCAATCACCTCTGTTCAGGCTGTGTATGTGCCGGCTGACGATTTGACTGATCCAGCGCCAGCCACAACTTTTGGACATTTGGATTCAACGGTGGTGCTTTCTCGAGGACTTTCAGAATTGGGAATCTATCCAGCTGTTGATCCATTGGATTCAAGTTCAACAATTCTTGATCCAAACATTGTGGGACAAGAACACTATGACACCGCTCGCGGAGTTCAACGAGTTCTTCAGCGATACAAAGATCTTCAAGATATTATCGCAATTTTGGGAATGGAGGAACTTTCAGATGAGGACAAGGTTTTGGTGACTCGTGCTCGAAAAATTCAAAAATATCTTTCACAACCATTTTTCGTGGCTGAGCAATTCACAGGAGCTCCTGGAAAATATGTTAAACTTTCAGACACAATCCGTGGATTCAAAATGATTTTAAGTGGAGAATTGGATGACATTTCAGAGCAAGATTTCTACATGAAAGGATCAATCGATGAGATCAAAAAACAATAATCTTTTGTTCGCTTTCTACAATATATTCATATGAAGAAAATTAATTTTAAAATTGTAACTCCCGAAAGAACAGTTTCTGAGCAAGAGATTGATCAGGTCACTTTGCCTGTGCTTCAGGGTATCGTGACAATACTTCCGAATCATCGTTCATATATCGGAGCATTGAAGGCTGGTGAAATTATCATTAAAAATGGAGGGAAGGAGACGCTTCTTGCGACCTCTGGAGGCTTTGTTGAGTTTCACAAGAACAGTTTGGTTGTGCTTGCTGATACTGCTGAAGCTGCTCATGAAATTGACATTGAGCGTGCTGAAGAGGCCAGAAAGAGAGCAGAGAAACTCAAAGATGAAAAGATTTCAATGAGTGACATGGAATATGCCAAGGTGGCTGCTGCCATTGAAAAAGAGATGATTCGTGTTCGGGTGGCAAAAAAACATCACTCAAAACATGGCATCAAGATTGATTAAATTTGGTATTGACAAGAATTTTCCTCAGGAGTAAAATTTCTGGGTTGGTTCAGTTATTGAACTTGTAGCTTTGAAGATAAATATTTTAAAAGGATGCTCTGACTTTTCTCGGTCCTTTTTCCATAGTCCAAAAAAGAAAAGTATACGCCTCGGCGTGTGCTTTTTTGTTTGTTTTAATAAAATCTATTTTTTTAAAAAAATATGCGCAAAACAGTAATGCAAAGAATTAGGGAAAATTGGCAGTCAGGTTTGACGGTTGCATTTGTTTCGATTCCACTTTCAATTTCATTGGCTGTGGCGGCCGGTGCGACACCGCTCATGGGTGTAATTACTGCGATTTGGGCTGGATTGATCGCATCTTTTTTCGGTGGAAGCAATTTTAATATTGTTGGACCAACTGGAGCATTGTCTGGAATTTTGGTTGTTTTTGCAATCAAATATGGAGTTTCAATTTTGCCAATGTTGGCAATCGTTTCTGGCTTGATGATTTTGCTTGTATATATCCTTAAATGGGAAAAGTATATTGTTTTTATTCCATCAAGCGTTGTGCATGGTTTCACCTTGGGAGTGGCTTTCATTATCGGACTTGGACAATTGAATTTTGCTCTTGGTCTCAAGAATCTTGCAGTTCATGAAAAACTGACTGAAAACCTGATGGAAAGCATTGCTCACATTGGTGCTGTGCATTGGGCAACTGTTGTGCTTTTTGCTGTGGGATTTGCATTTCTTTTTGTTTGGAGAATATTTTTCGCAAAAATCCCAGGAGTGATTGTGCTTGCACCAATCGGAATTTTGCTTGGGTTTCTTTCTCAGGCGGGAATTATAAATGTGCAATTCCAAACATTGTTTTCAAAGTTTGGCGACATTTCTGGAAGTTTTTGGGCTGTTCCAAAAATTTCATTTGTGCTCAGTCAAGATGTTTTTCTCGGCGCTGTTGCGATCGCAGTGGTTGGAATTCTCGAGACTTTGATGTCTGCAAAGATTGCTGACAACATGACAAAAACAAAACATAACACTAGAAAAGAAGTTCTGGGCACTGGATTGGCAAACATTTTTTCCGGACTATTTGGTGGAATTCCAGCAACGGCAGCGTTGGCTCGAACATCGTTAAATGTGAAAAGTGGAGCAAATGACAAAATGTCAGCCACAATTAGCAGTCTTTTTATTGTCATAATTTCAGTGGCTCTTCTTTCTATTTTTAAATATCTTCCACTTCCAGTGGTGGCTTCGATTTTGATTTTCACTGCAACTCAAATGGTCGAAAAAGAGCATTTTGAAAAAATTTGGAAAAATGACAAATCAGCTTTTCTTCTGGCAATAATGGTGGCAATCATAACCATCATCGAAGACCCAATCATGGGAATTTTGATTGGATCCATGGTTGCTTTGCTTGTGTTTGCAAACAAGATGTCTCGAGCCAAGACTGAGATAAACATTAACAGGGATGGAAAACTTCTCAAAAGATTAAATGCCAAAGAATTTAACAGAACAAAAGATCATGGGGACACTTTGACATATCGTTTTGCTGGTCAATTGACATATGTCAATGCGCAATCGCACATGGATAATATTGCAAAGATTAGCGATGAGACAAAATTGGTTGTGCTCAGTTTTCGAAATTTATTTTTCTTTGACATGGATGGATTGGATTCAATAAAAGAGATGGTCGAAGGCATGAAAATTAAGGGAAAAAAGGTGCGCATGTCTTCCATTAGTGCTGCGCTGGAAAGAGCATTGAAAAAAGAAAAGTGGTTCAATTTGATGGTTAAGGATGGAAATGTTTTTGAAAGCACAAAGGAAGCGCTAGTGGTGAAATAGGTTTTTGTTTTTGAAAAGCGACACATCTTTGTGTGCGCTTTTCTTTTCGAAGAAATGTATTTTTGGTGTGATATTAAAAATGCATTTCGAGAAAATGATGGTGTGCTACATGAAAGAAGCGTGCTAGTTTTTTTACAACATCATAAAGAAATAATTCTAAGATTGATCACTATCTAAAATTGGAGGTATTATCGCATGTCAGAAAATATTTTTTCGCACATACCTGTCTTTTTCAGGGAAAAGGTTGAAGAGCTGTTTGATATTAACAGGCAGTATTCAGAGAAATACCTTGCAGATCTCGACTCTCTTGACCTGTATAAAGCTGAACATCCTACTCAAGTAATAGTGTTTAAGTGCAGTGATGGTCGACTTATGGTTTCTCGTTTTGCGGAAATGCCACTTGGCTTTTTGGAAACCTTCAGAAATCTGGGTGGAAAGTTTAACTGGGGATGGAATGGTTTAAACGAATCAGTCAAGGGCTTAATACGCGATGGGTATATAAAATTTTTGGAGCGTAGAAGTTTGCAATCAATAGACGAGCAATTGCGGTTAATGGCGAAGCGTCAAAACTTGCTTGATTCATTGAGATGTTCTGAGAAAAATTATAAACAAGGTGGCAATACTGAATTGCTGAAGCAAGTGGAATTTTCCACTTTAATAATTTGCACCTATCATTTTTCCAGGGGGGATAACAAAACAAGGGGATGTAAGGCGTCTAATTTTGATATTGAACAATCCATCAGGGATGCTAAGGGTTTCAGGATGAACATCGAAAAAGCCTATCAGGGATCCAGGCACAAGGTTTTTGCAATTGTATTTGGCATGGACACAGATGATGAGTTTTTTGTGCTTCATGGTGAAAATGGGCAAAAACGCGATTTGGCTAATCAGCCTGAGAATGTCTCAGTGGGTGAACTTTTTGCTTTGATATGTGAATTGTATCCAAGTATGTCGCTTCAGATGAAATTGGATTTGCTTCCGATATTGCAAGGAAACATTAAACATGGATCTGCGATTAGGAAATCCAAGCGCCCTATTGAGGAAATGACACATGGTGAATGGATTTTAGGAATTTGCAAATCAAGGCCATCTGAATCAATAACGGTGCCAAATACGGCAGTGCTGGTTGGTCTTTTGAACCCAGAGTTGTCGAAGGTTATAAGGATTGGGTTGGATGTAATAAAACCTAATGCTCCAAAAGGATTTTTGCTTTTAACTGCAGCTTGTTATGGAGGGGATGAAACTGAAACATCTGCCAGGCAGGAGGCAAAATATTATAGCAGGCTTGCAATGGAACAAGCTTCTGAGTACAGATCTCCAGATTCTGGCTGGTATCCTGAACTAAAAAAGTTCATGTATCCGTTACCATTGCTAGTTAACAACGAAACAAAACTTTTCGAGATGATAAGACCGCGCAAAAAAAATCATTGAATTCAATGAGCTGGTTAATTTTCGCGAGTGTTAATTTTGAGGGTATCACTATTTGTGATACCCTTCTTTTTTTATTTTTCATAAAAATGTGCTATAATTTTCATATTGATAAATTAAAAATAAAAATATGGAAACAAAAGAAAATTCACAAAGTTGTTGCAAAGGTTTTGGTCCGAAACATAAAAAAGTTTTTGTGATTGGGGTTGCTGTGATAGCACTCATGGTTTTCTTGTTGGTGATTGCCTCAGTTGGCTGGAGAATGCGTCAACTCGGAAATGGCGCTGGCATGATGCGTGGTGGAGATTATTCAAGATGTTCAGTCATGGCTGGATATGGCAACAAATATTGTCCAGGCCCAGTCACGCCAGATCCAATTGATCAATTTGTTTTGCCTCAGGACGCTCTCATGAGTGGAGAAATTGCTGTGGTTGTTGGCGATCTTGAATCTGCGAAAAAAGCAGTGGCAGATTCCAGCACTAAAAATGGTGGAAGCGTGTATGCAACTTTCATTTCATATGCGTCGAAAAATTTGAAAAAAGGTTCAATGGTGGTGCAGATTCCAGCTGTAAATTTTGACAAGACATTCGCTGAATTGAAAAAAATCGGAACCCAAGTTATTCAGGAGTCAACTCAAAAAATTCCAGCGAACAATTTTTATTATCCGATGGCTGCAACTGCCGCTGATGCTTCAAGTTCAGTTTCGGCTCAGGAAGATGTTGATATTTCAGAAGAGGATCAATCTCCAGAAGCAAAACCTGAAATTGCAATCTATCCAGCACCAACTCAACTTGCTCAAGACAAAGGATACATCAAGATTATTTTTGCAGATTATGTAACCGTCGGAAAAAGGAGTGAGAAAAATGAAAGAGGCAATTTTGCAGGAAGCTTTTTTGGTCAAGGAAATTCAACAAGTCAAAACGTGAAAAACAACATGTTCATTGTTCTCGGTGTGAAGTTCATTTTTCTTGTCGCATCTTTCGGAATTTTATTCGTTCTCTCTAAGAAGATTTTTAAGACACTCAAAGACAGAAAAGCAAAGATAACAAAAATTCATGTGGTTCGTCAAATGACAAAGATCAATAAGCGAGTGGTGAAAATTGCAACCAAGAAAAAGAAAAAAGTGTAATAGCTTACAGCTGACAAGGTACGGCTTGCAGGTGAATACAAAATTCAAAAGCCCGTGCATTTAGCGCGGGCTTTTTTTGAAGTTTCTTTTATTGCATATTTTCAATTCGTGCAAGATAAGCATGTGTGTCGGTGTGTATAAATGGAGAATCTTGCGTGGTTACTTTGTTCTCTTTGATGGCTTTATAAATTTCATTTATACAATTTTCCATGAAATTCTCCTTATATTGTTAAGGTTCAATTTTAACTTTTATCTATATTTACTAGTTTTATAAACTCTTCAGTATCTTTGGATATTCTGATAGTATGCTTTATTTTTTCATTTTTTTCTTTACGCAATTGCATATTTGGCTTGAATCCGAGACCTGTTATTATTTCCATGACATCAGCTGCCAATGTTGGTATTATCGTTACAAAATTTGCCATCAAATATTTTCTGTCAGTATAAATTGATCCATCAGTTTCGAATAATCCTTTCAGACATGATATGGAATATTTCTCATTTTTCTTTATCCATTCGGGAATGGTTATTTCTTGTTTTTCTTTCGAACCTCCTTTTGCACTCCAGCCAAGAAAATTTTCCCACTTATTTGAATAACAACTTATATCTGTGCAATTATCCTTTCGGATAACTTCGCTGACTTTATTGTTTGGAAGAAGTTTACTGATTGATGAAATTATATTATCAATCAATTTTTTGTATTTTTTGTCACAAGTAACCCGAAGACGCACAGCTCTTCCATTTGGGTTTGATAAATTTCCATCACCCATCGCAACACCAACAAGGTATGCAAGGTTGTTTTTATCCATTTTGTTTTTGTTGATGTGCCCGGGGGGAGACTCGAACTCCCACGACATTACTGCCACACGATTTTGAGTCGCGCATGAATACCAATTCCATCACCCGGGCATATTATGGCCATCTGGAGCCTTTTTACTTATAAATGATAGTATATTGAAAAGGAATTGTCAATGTGCTATCATTACATTGTCATATGGCTATATTGTTAAATGCCATGGATTTTGTTTTGAATCTGAAAAATAATGTAACAATTTATCAGTATTACAATAAAAATAGATGGCTAAGATAATTTCACTTATAAATCAAAAGGGTGGTGTGGGCAAGACCACGACCGCCATCAATATCGCCACATATCTGGCCAGTTTTGGGAAATTGGTGCTTTTGGTTGATCTTGATCCGCAAGGAAATGCTTCCTCTGGGCTTGGACTTGATGTGCGCAATTTGGAAAAGGGATTGTACAGCACTTTGGTTGGAGGAGAACACCCAAGAAATGTGATCATTCGAATGCATGACGCCGGTCATGATCTTTTGCCAAGTTCGCAAGATTTGGCGGGGGCTGGAGTTGAAATGGTCCATTTTGACAATCGAGAATTTAAATTGTATGATGTGCTTCGCCAGGTGAGAACTGACTATGACTACATTATCATTGATAGTCCGCCAAGTTTGGGACTTCTCACGATCAATGGTCTTGTGGCCAGTGATGCGGTTCTAATTCCCGTTCAGACTGAATACTATGCTCTTGAGGGACTCAGTCAGCTCTTGGAAACAATTGAGCTTGTTCAAAAACATCTGCAACCAAATCTGAAAATTATGGGAGCGGTGCTCACGATGTATGACAGAAGAAACAGACTTGCCAGACAGGTGGTCAAGGAAATGAGAAATCATTTTCCGGGACATGTTTTCGATAGTGTTATTCCTCGCAGTGTTCGTCTCGCTGAGGCCCCAAGTTATGGAAAATCAATCTTGAGTTTCGATGGTCTTTCTAAGGGTGCAAGGTCATACAAAAATTTGGTCAAGGAGATGATTGAGAGAGATGACGCGGAGAAAATAAAAAACGCAATGTAATAAAAGAGTTTAATACCCCAGGGCAAGCCCTGGACCCTTTGGGCTTTCGAGGCAAGCCTCGAGGTATCAAACCTTTTGTTATCGTCGCTCACTCGGAAATGCTCGTCTGCTGACGAATCATTTCGCTCGTTTCACTAGATAATAAAAAATTTCTAACTATTTGAATTATGACTCAACAATTCGGTCTTGGAAGAGGACTTTCTTCACTTATTCCAAACAAGCAATCACAAAATCAAGCGCAAGATCAAGCTCAAACTCAGCCTCAAACATTCCAAAATGCTGAGGAATTTGCCAAGCGCACGGTGAGTGCAAGTGATGATTCAATTCGTGGTGACAATTTTGTGATTGAGGTTGATGTCAATCAAATCGTGGCCAATCCTCATCAGCCAAGAAATCTTTTTGACGATGAAAAACTGCAGAATCTTTCTCAATCGATCAAGATGCACGGAGTCATCCAGCCATTGATTGTGACTCGAAAAGGAAATTTGTATGAATTGATCGCAGGCGAGCGACGCTTTCAAGCTTCAAAACTTGCAGGACTCAAAAAAGTTCCAGTGATTATTCGTGAAGCTTCCGAGCTTCAGAAATTGGAATTGGCAATCATTGAAAATGTTCAACGTCATGATCTTAATGCAATCGAGGAAGGAAAGGCTTATCAGAAATTGGCTGATGATTTTCAATTCAGCCAGGAGGAAGTTGCAGTGAAAATGGGTAAGAGCCGAAGTTTGGTTGCCAACAAGATGAGACTCCTAACTTTGCCGATTGAAATTCAAAAAGGTTTGATTGATGGGAAAATAACTGAAGGACATGCCAAAGCAATTCTTTCAATTGAAAATCCTGAAAAACAAAGAGCTTTGTATGAATTGATTTTGAAAAATAGTTTGACTGTCAGACAAATCGAAGAAAAAACCAGGGAAATTTCAACCAAAACCTATGCTGGAAAAAAAGTTTCCGATCCGGAACTCAGCGAACTTGAAAACATGTTGGTTGGCGCGCTTGGAACAAAAGTGAAAGTGACAAAGTCTGGAGGTGGCGGAAAAATTGTGATCGAATATTATTCCAAGGAAGATTTGGATTCATTGCTTGAAAAATTTTCACATTAAAAAATCACAAACAAAAAAACGAGACCAAAAAAGTCTCGTTTTTAAATTATAAGCTGCAAGCTATAAGCTGTAAGCTATTCTACACAAATGTCAGCGCGGTTCCGGTTTTGCCGGCGCGTCCGGTTCTTCCGATTCGGTGGACATAGTCGTCATATGTTGCAGGAACATCGAAGTTGATCACATGAGAAACATCAGGGATGTCCAATCCACGAGCGGCCACATCAGTTGCCACCAAAATTTCAACATAGTTTTCCTTGAAAAGTTTCAAAGCTTTTTGTCTTTTGGCGTGAGATTTGTCTCCATGAATTGACTGAGCTTTGAATCCGTTCTTGCTCAAAATGATTGAAAGTTTTTCTGCTCCGTGTTTGGTTCGAGAGAAAATCAAAACTTTTGAGAAGTGAGCTTTGCGAAGAAGATCTTGAAGAACTTCAATTTTGTCTTCACCTGGTTTCACTCGAACAACATCTTGGTCGATGTTGGCAGAAGTTTCTCGGGTCTTGATGGAAATTTTCACAGGGTCTTTCAAAAATTCCTGAATCAATCTTTCAATTTCAGGCGCAAGTGTGGCAGAGAAAAACAATGTCTGTCTTTCTGGTTTCACCAATGAAAGAAGATATCGAACATCAGGCATGAATCCCATGTCGAGCATTCGGTCAGCTTCATCAAGAACCACATTTGCAAATTGATTGAGGTGCAAATTTTTTCGTTGAATCAAATCTTTGAGTCGTCCTGGAGTTCCGATTACAACATTGTACCGACTGCGAAGACATTCAATTTGGCTTCGAATGTTTGCTCCACCGACCACTACCACTGATCCGATGCGAAGTCCAGCAGCAAAAGCGCGGAATTCTTCTTGAATCTGAATGGCCAATTCTCGAGTTGGCACAACCACCAACAATTTCTCGCTTGGGTTTTTGATAATCTTGTCCAGCATCGGAAGAAGGAATGCTCCAGTTTTTCCAGTTCCAGTGTTGGCAAGTCCAATCAAATCTTTCCCTGCCAAAATGTGGGGGATGGTTTTGTCTTGAATTGGAGTTGGATGCTCAAATCCACGAGCTGCAATATTTTTCTTGATTGATTCCTCAATTTTGAAATCAGCAAAAATTGTGTCTGGCACATATTTTTCTTCGGCAACTTGAGGAGCTGCCTTGTTGATGAATCTTGAGATATCGATGAAGTTTCCAGTGAAGCGTTTTTTGCGACCGCCTCCACCACCATTGTTGAATGGGTTTTTCTTTCCGCCTTGAAATGGCGCTCTTGAGCGAGGTGGGCGCGAAGAACCCGCCTTAAAGTTTCTGCTATGCATGTATATTTTAAACAAAACAAACTGGGAAGAAGCTTCCAAGCAAGAATCGTATACATAAAAAATTAAATTTTTATCCTAAGCTCACTAGCAGGTGAGGCAGAGAACAAATTTTATGTATAGATACGCTTGATGACCTAACAACTGAAGGTATTAACATAAAAATCAATTGTAGTATGAATATGCCTGGTTGTCAAGGGGTTATTGACTTTCGGCTTCAAAAGGAGTATAATGTAGCTATGTGAGTGAGATGAAGAGGTTGGCACCTTTTCCCTTATATAAAGGAAAATCGCCTCGCATAAAGATGCCTGCCGAAGAGGTGGGAAATCGGGTGGAACCGCGGGTAATTGAAACTCGTCCCGAATATATCAAGCAATTGATATGTTCAGGACGAGTTTTTTGTTTTTCTAATAATTTTTATTTTAAACATATGGCTGAAGAAAAAAAGGACAATCGAATGGAGAAAATCGTTTCATTTTGCAAAAGAAGGGGATTTGTTTTTCCGACCTCTGAGATTTATGGAGGACTTGCAAATTCATATAGCTATGGTCCATATGGAGCAGAACTGAAAAACAACATCAAAAAGATGTGGTGGAAAAAATTCGTGCAAAAACGCGAAGACATCATCGGAATGGATGGACCAATTTTGCTCAACACCAAACTTTGGGAAGCTTCTGGACATGTTGGAGGATTCAATGATGCTTCAGTTGATTGCAAAAAATGTCAGAAAAGATTTCGTGCTGATCATGTGGTCAAAGAACTGACGGGTGAAGACATGGAGGGAGAATTGGAAAGAATGACCAAGACTTTGCAAGCCGGACTCAAATGTCCTGAGTGTGGAGGATCTGATTGGACTGAGGTGCGAAACATTTCTCAAATGTTTCAAACTGAAATGAATGGTGTGGAGGGACCAATCTATCTTCGACCGGAAACTGCTGGTGCAATTTTTTCAGACTACAAAAATGTGGTTGATTCAATGCGCGTGAAAATTCCCTTTGGAATTGCGCAAATCGGAAAAGCTTTTCGAAATGAAATCGTGGCTCGAAACTTCATCTTCCGAATTAGAGAATTTGAACAAATGGAAATTGAATATTTCATCAAGCCTGAAACTGATTGGGAACCTTTGTTTGAAAAATGGTTGGACGAACAAGAAGAATTTGCCCTTTCACTTGGCGCCAAGAAAGAAGATCTTCGAAGATATGAACATCCAAAAGCCAAACTTTCTCACTATTCAAAAAAGACCATTGATACTGAATACAATTTTCCATTTGGATTTGGCGAACTTTTCGGATTGGCACATCGCGGTGATTTTGATTTGACTCAGCACTCAAAATTCTCAGGACAAAAACTTGAATATTTTGATGCTGTGACAAATGAAAGATACACTCCGCATGTGCTTGAGCCGACTGTTGGCTTGGATCGTTTGATTTTGACTGCGATTTGCGCAGGTTACACTGAAGAAACTTTGGAAGGTGGGGAAGAAAGAATTGTTTTGAAATTTCCAAGCGCTGTGGCACCGATCAAAGTTGCAGTTTTCCCGCTGATGAAAAACAAGCCTGAGCTTGTTGCCAAGGCCAAAGAAATTTTTGCAAATCTCAGTGAGGATTTCATGTGCGAATTTGATGACAATGGAAATGTTGGAAAAAGATATCGCCGACAAGATGAAATCGGAACACCATATTGCGTGACCGTTGATTTTGATTCGCTTGAAAATCAAACAGTGACAGTGCGAGATCGCGATACCATGGAGCAGGAAAGAATTGCAATCGCAGAGCTTCCAAAATTCTTCGCTGAAAAATTGAAATAATAAGAAATATTTTTTAAACAAAAAAATATGAACGATTGTATTTTTTGTAAAATTGTTGCAGGAGAAATTCCAAGTCACAAGATTTGGGAAGATGAAAACTTTTTGGCCTTCCTTTCAATTTTTCCAAACACCGAAGGTGTCAGCGTGGTGATTCCCAAAAAACATTATTCAAGCTATGTTTTTGATTTGCCTCAGGATGTGCGATGCGAGTTGATTGAGGCTGCGCGAACTGTTGCCAAGCTTATCGATTCTAAATTTGAAGATGTGGGAAGAACAGCTTTGGTTTTCGAAGGCTTTGGGGTTGATCATGTGCATGCCAAACTTTTTCCGATGCATGGAACGAAACAAGAAAAATGGGAAGCTGTTCACAGCGACATCGAAACATATTTTGAAAAATACCCTGGCTATATTTCATCGCATGACGCAAAGCTTGCCGACAATGAATCCCTGGTGAAAACCGCCGAAAAGATTCGAAAATAGAAAAGTATTGACAAAAATGGATCAGAATGGCAAGATAATTATATGAAAAATATTCAACACATAATTAATATTCCGCAGCCCGCAAACCCTAGAAAATTAGGCTGTTTATGTGTGTATAGAATATTCTAAGCTAGAAATCTTGTATATATTCCCAAGCAGCCTAATAAAAAGGGCTGTTTTTTGTTCATTAAAAAACATAAAAGGAGGTGGGGATTGGCTGGTGGAAATCTTTTTGATGCGTTTTCAAAACAAACAAAAAAGGAGAATGTTATGAGTAAAAAAAGACCAATCGTCGGAGTCGCTCTGGGAACATCAGCAATCATTGGCAAAAAGGGAGTTGTCAAGCATGAAATTATCAATTCATTGGCGTGGCAAGTTCAAAGATTACATTTGGCTGGTGTTGATGTTTTTATCAACATCTTCAATCCCTGGGAATATTATCAGGGGAACATTGCAAACACAAATTTGCGCTGTATTCTGGGGAAAAATAAAGTTTCAGAGCTTTTTGCTGACGCATTCAAGAAAAAAAGAATGGTCACATGCGTTTTGGACAGCACTTCATCTGCTGGACAGTTGATTAAGGAAGTTGTTGATTTTTCAATAGTTCCGATTATTGCCGGACAGTTGGAAAAAGATGGTTTTGAATCTGGGGGAATTGAGCATTGGACGCTCGAAGATGCATACTTTGCATTCTTGTGCAAAACAGCAAATGCTCAGATGGGTGTTTTTGCTGGAAATTATTATAGTTGCAAACATAGGGATCAATTGTATTCGACACTCTTTGAGCATTGTCCGTATGACATGAGATTCCATCATGAGCCACACTTCTTGATTAGGGCAATTTCAAAAAAAATTGGAATTGATCCGGAAACCCTGCAGATTTCAAATCCAATGAGAGTGACCGGTCTACCCTATATGTTTTACTGATGCGCAGTGAGTGCCTTGAAAATTCAAGGCACTCATGCAAAACCCAATTGGACAAACAGTATTAAAAATTGCTAATATACATATAAAGCCTTATAAATTCTTGAACTTATACATATGAAACAATCACAATTATTCACCAAAACCAGAAAGGACGCCCCAAAAGATGAGGAAGCTCTTAATGCCCAACTCTTGATCAGGGCCGGATATGTCGACAAAGTAATGGCTGGAGTCTACACTTTTTTGCCATTGGGGTTGAAGGTTTTCAAGAAAGTTGAGAACATTATTCGAGAGGAGATGGAAGCCTTGGGTGCAAGCGAATTGCTCATGCCGTCGCTAAGCCCAAAAGAAAATTGGACCAAGACTGGCAGATGGGACAGTTTGGATAATCTTTTTCGTTTCACGAGCTTCTATTCTAAAAATGAATATGCGCTTGGTGCAACTCATGAAGAAATTGTTTCGCCAACACTTCGAAAATTTGTTTTTTCATACAAGGATTTGCCAACAGCAACATTTCAAATTCAAAACAAATTTCGCGATGAAAAAAGAGCCAAGTCTGGAATTTTGC
Source organism: uncultured Bdellovibrionales bacterium (assembly GCA_964452415.1). Classification (GTDB taxonomy): domain Bacteria; phylum Patescibacteriota; class Minisyncoccia; order Moranbacterales; family GWC2-37-73; genus UBA12068. The sequence continues at coordinate 41,283 of CAYVME010000001.1, read as the reverse complement.
GCGGAAGAGAATTTTTCATGAAAGACCTGTATTCTTTTCATGCAAATGTTGAAGACTTGGATGAATATTATGAAAAAGCAACTCAAGCATACGTTAATGTTTTCAATCGAGCTGGAATTGGTGAAAAAACATATCTGACCTATGCATCTGGTGGATCATTCACAAAATATTCTCATGAATTTCAGACTGTGACATCTGCCGGAGAAGACACGATCTATATTTGTGAAAAATGCAAAATTGCAATCAATGACGAAATCATTGAAGATCTTGAGCACAAATGTCCCAGGTGTGGAAATGCCCAGCTCAGAACTGAGAAGGCGGTGGAAGTTGGAAATATTTTCAAATTGATGACGAAATTTTCTGCTCCTTTTGAGCTGAAATACAAGGATCAGGATGGAAGCGAAAAAGAAGTCATCATGGGATGCTATGGAATTGGACTTAATCGTTTGATGGGAACAGCAGTTGAACTTTTTCATGATGAAAAGGGGATTGTATGGCCTGAAAATATTGCGCCGTTTGCAGTTCATCTTTTGAATCTTGGACAAGACGAAGAGGCTGAAAAAATTTATGCTCAGCTTTCGCAAAATGGAATTGAAGTTTTGCTCGATGATCGAGATGCATCTGCTGGAGAAAAATTTGCTGACTCTGATTTGATCGGAATTCCTCTTCGCGTTGTGATCAGCAAAAAATCAATCGAAGCTGGTGGAATTGAAGTAAGAAGAAGAAATGAATCAGAAAGTAAAATAATGACAGTTGAAGAATTGATTAACTTGCTCAAGAAATAATAGTATTGCAAATCCCTCACTTTTTGGTGGGGGATTTTTATAAAATTTAAATTGTAAGTTCAATATGGCTAAATTATTTTTCGCAAATACTCGCAATACTGATATGAGATATTTGGTTAGTGCTGAAATCCCTGATAATTTTTTCCTTATTGAAAAAGAGGGTAAGAAGTATATTTATCTAGACCAGAGAGAAATCGGAGCATTTCTAGAGCATAATAAAGACGATTCAATTGAATGCTTTACTTTGGAATCAGTTTTGAATGAGGTTGCGGTGGATGCAGATGACGCAACAACCATGCAAAAGGTTGGATTTGAAATCATTAAGAGGCACGACTTGTTGAATGAGAGCATTGAAGTTCCGGGAGTATTTCCATTAAGCATGGCAGATTATCTAAGAAAAAAAGGGGTTTTATTGAATCCCATGTCGTTGCTCTTGCCTGAGCGCTTAAAGAAAAACCCACATGAAGTTGAAATTATTCAAAATGCAATTTCAGGAACAAAGCTTGCATTTGAATATATTGAAAAAATATTAAGAGAGGGCGTTATAAGGAACGAAGAAATTATTTATCAAGAGCGAGCTTTAACTAGTGAATTTTTGAAAAAAGAATGTGAGAAAATATTTCTTGAACAAGGCCTTCTTGATATTGAAGGAATGATCATTTCTTGTGGTCCACAAAGTGCAATGCCACACCATAGAGGGCATGGACTCATTCGTCCAAATCAGGCAATAATTTGCGATTTATTTCCTTGGCACAGGGAAAGCGGATACTTTGCTGATATGACAAGGACTTATGTAAAAGGAGTTCCATCAAAAAAAATTGCTAAAATGTATATGTCGGTAAAGAAAGCGCAAGAAATGGCAATTGATTCAATTAAGCCAGGTGTAAAAATTGCAGATGTACATGCTAAAGTTCAGCAGATTTTTTTGAGCGATGGTTTTGATGTGGGAGAAAAGGGTTTTACGCATGGAACTGGTCATGGGCTTGGTTTGGATTTGCATGAAGAGCCATACATCAATAAATCTGGCGGAGAAAAAGTTTTTGAAATTGGAAATGTTGTCACAGTAGAGCCAGGTCTTTATTATTCAGAATTTGGCGGAGTAAGAATTGAAGATGTTGTTTGTGTAATCAAGAATGGTTGCAAGAATCTTACAAATTATCCAAAAGAATTGATAATTGTAGATTAACTATAAATTAAAAATATGAAAAAGAAAATAATTGTTGAGGTGAAAAATTTGTGCAAGACATATGAATATGTCGACAAAAAACCTGGGCTCAAACATTCAATCAGGAATCTTTTCAAATCCGAAAAAAAACTTAAAGAAGCTGTGAAAAACATCAGCTTCAAGATTGAAGAAGGAGAACTGATTGGTTTTTTGGGACCAAATGGGGCTGGAAAAACCACGACTTTGAAAATGCTTTCAGGTGTGCTGACACCGACAAGTGGAACAGTGAAAGTTTTGGGATATGAGCCAATCAAAAGGCAGAAGGAATACAAAATGCAATTTGCTTTTGTGATGGGTCAGAAATCTCAGCTTTGGTGGGACCTTCCGCCAATGGAAAGTTTTTTGCTGAACAAAAAAATATATGAAGTTGAGGATGTTGAGTTTGAAAAAAATCTCAATGAAATGATTGAAATTCTTGATGTGAAAGAAATCGTGAACAAGCAAGTTCGTCAGCTTTCACTGGGAGAAAGAATGAAATGCGAATTGATTGCAGCCTTGCTTCACAATCCAAAAGTTCTTTTCTTGGATGAGCCGACAATCGGCTTGGATGTGGTGGCGCAAAAAAATATCCGAGATTTCATCAGGAAATATAATCAAGAAAGAAAAACCACAATAATTTTGACCTCGCATTACATGGATGACATTGAGCAACTTTGCAAAAGAATTGTCATCATTGACCAGGGAAAGATAATTTTTGATGGACAGTTGGAGGACTTGGTTTCAAAATATGTGTTAAATAAAAAAGTTACCATCTTTTTCGAAAAAGAGGTGACAAGGGCTGAGGTTGAAAAATTTGGAAAAGTTTCAGAATTCGATTCGCTCAGAGCAGTTTTTGAAGTTCCTCGAAATTCAGTGAAGGATGTGGCAGGAAAAATTCTTTCCTCTGATTTTGAAATCAAGGATATTGAAATTGAGGAGGAGGATGTTGAAAGTATTATTAGAAATATTTTTACGAAGTAATATGGGAAAGTATCTGGCAGTTGCAGTCAACAGTATAAAGAAAAACTTGATTTACAGAGCTAATACCTTGATCATGTCTTTTTCGGTATGCTTCTCTTTTGCTATCCTTTTTTATTTTTGGAATTCCATTTATGCTCAAGGAAATCAAATTGGGAATTATTCTTTAGCGCAAATCATTTCTTATTATGTTTTCATAACCATCTTTGAATTGTTGGTGGTTGGAGATAATACGGCCTGGAGTGTTGGTGAAGAGATTAAGGGTGGACAAATAACAGGAACCGTTCTCAAGCCAATCAAATATCTTGAATACAAATTTTCGCAAGCAATTGGTAGTTTGCTCTTTCGTGTTGCCATTTTCATGCCAGTGATTGCTGCAATATTTTTCTTGTTGAGAAATTATCTCTCGACACCTGATGATAAAACAGTATATTTCTTTTTTGCTTTGATGTCCCTCATAAGTTATGCGTTGTACTTTTTAATCTATTTCGTTGTGGGAATAATTTCTTTCTGGACCATTGATTCGTATGGATTTTTCTTTGCAGCTTTTTCGATCATACATTTTATGCAAGGAGGATTGCTTCCTTTGGACTTGCTTTCGCCGGGATTCATGACACTCAGCAATTATCTGCCATTCAAATATTTGTTTTTCGTGCCGATAGGCGTGGTGACTGGAAGAACTGTTTTTGATTGGTCTTTCATTTTGATTCCAGTGTTGTGGTGCGTTGGCCTGTATTTGTTTGCGAATTTTTTATACAAAAAAGGATTAAAAAAATATGAAGGCTATGGTATATAGAATTAAAAAATATTTCTCAATTTTTTTGCAATTGCAAAAAATAAACATCATGCGGAGGGCAGCCTATCCGATGGCTTTTACTGTTGGATTCGGAACTGTTTTCTTGGTGATGTTTTTCAATATATTTTTTATTAAAGTTAGTTTTGGATATATTGATTCATTGGCTGGTTGGACATTTCATCAGATGTTGGCCGTGGTTGGTTCATATATGATTGTGGAAGGTCTCATGTGGATCTTGTTTGCACAGCTAAACCCAATCAACAAGCACATCATCGACGGAACAATGGATGGAATCTTGCTCAAGCCCGTTGATGACCAATTTTTGGTTTCATTTTGGCGAGGCGACAGTGAGGATTTTGCGCGGATTGTCACGGGGAGTGTTCTTGTGGGAATCGCGATAAAAAACACGATTGGTTTTGATTTGGTTCATTTTCTTCTGTTTTGCATGCTCTTGTTTAATGGTTTTTTGATGTTTTATAGTTTTAATTTAGCTCTGAGGTCTGTCAGTTTCTGGATAACTGAAGGTAGTGGCCTTTGGATTTTAATGGAAAGAGTGATTGGAAATTCTCAATATCCGATTGACATCTATTATCACAAAGTTGTGCGTGGAATCTTGACTTTCATTGTGCCACTGGCTTTCGTTGCCACTGTTCCGGCCAAGATTTTGACCAATATTAATATTGATTGGAAATTCACGGCGCTGTCTTTCTTGATGATGTTCATTTTCTTTTTTGGAGCAAGAGCTTTCTGGAAATTTTCACTGAAACATTATTCAAGTGCCAGCAGTTAGAAGTGATTGCTTTTCTGGGTTTTAATGGGTATAATGACAGCTATTAACCCGTAAAGATAATTTATGGAAATAACACTTAGTCAGTATGCGGGTTTCTGCGAGGGAGTGCAGAGGGCCTATGATATTGTTGAAAAAATCACAAAAGACCCCAAAATCAAGAGGCCAATTTTTGTGTTGGGTTCCTTGGTTCACAATGATGATGTGGTCAATCGAATTGAAAAGATGGGAGTCAAGAAGGTTCATGTGGAAGGACCCCTGGAAGATTTTTTCCAACAGATAAAAAACGAAGTTGGAACTTTGGTGATCACGGCACATGGAATTGGTCCGCAGATCTATGACTTGGCTAAAAAGCACAAAGTTGATTTGATTGACACAACTTGTCCAAGAGTGATCAAGGTGCAAAGACTGGCCAAAACTTTCTTTGATCGTGAAACCCAACTTGTGATTATTGGTGAAAAGAATCACAAGGAGGTGAAAGGAATTTTTGAATGGGCAGGCAAAAAAGCAATCTTCATTGAAACTGAAGAAGATCTTTGCGGTTTCGATGTTGATGCGAGCAGAAAAATTGCTGTGATTTCTCAAACAACTCAAGACCAAGAATTTGTGGAGCGAGCCTCAAAGGAAATTGCCAAAAAATATCCACACGCTGAAATTATTGATTCAATCTGTCTGACCACACATCATCGCCAAACTGAAATCAAGCAACTCGCCAAAGAAAATGATGTGGTGATTGCCATTGGAAGTCCGGAAAGTGCCAATTCAAATCGTTTGTTTGAAATTGCTCAGAGAGTCAATCCAAAATCGCACTTCATTCAGCGAGCTTCAGAACTTGAAGACAAATGGTTTGCCAAAGCCAAGAAAGTGGCTGTCACCGCAGGTGCCAGCACCCCAGGCTGGATTATTGAAGATGTTATCAAAAAGATTAAAAGCCTCTGATAAAAAAGCTCCCTCGGGAGCTTTTTTCATGTTCAAAATTTCTGTTTTTCGAGCAGGAAGAAGTTGTTGAGTTTTGTGTATTAATTAAAAGAGGTGAGAGCGTCGCCAAAAGACATGGCCAAATGTAGTGATAATAATTAATTAAAACATAAACATATGAGTGAAAAACTACACTTTGAAGAAGTCATCAATGCGCCGGTGCAAAAAGTTTGGGACACCATGCTTGATTTGGAAACCTACAAGCAATGGACCAAGGCTTTTGAACCAACTTCATATTATGAAGGATCTTGGGAAAAAGGCAGTAAGATGAAATTCTTGGGCAAGGGTGAAAGTGGCATGCTTTCTGAAATCGCTGAGAACATTCCGCAAAAATTCATCTCCATCAGGCATCTTGGACTTGTGACAAATGGAGTGGAAGACACAATCAGCGAGGAAGCCAAAAAGTGGAGCCAAGGAACTGAAAACTACACCTTTGTTGAAAAGGGTTCCCAAACACTTTTGAAAATCGATCTTGAATTGAAGTCCTCAGAAGGAATCAAGGAAATGACCGTCGTGTTTGGTGACATGTGGCCAAGAGCTCTCAAGAAGCTGAAGGAAATGTGCGAAGCCTAATCATTAAGAATAAGTCCAAGTTAAATGGCGCGAAGTTTCGCAATTTAACTGGGCAAAATCATATGAAAAATCCAAGACCAGTACATTTTGAAGTCTTCGCGGACGATCCGGAGCGGGTCGGCAAGTTTTACGGTGATGTTTTTGGCTGGAAAATTGAAAAATGGCAGAAACCTGATTCCAATAATATGGATTATTGGATGGTCATGACTGGTGAAAAGGGAACCATGGGTATCGACGGCGGCATAGGCAAAAGGATCATGGCTTCCAGCGAGGGAGGCGCCAATGCATTTGTATGTACAATGGCAGTCGACAATTTTGACGAATACCAACAAAAGATTCTGGCTGCCGGAGGAAAAGTGAAAAAGGAGAAATATGAGATCCCACAAGTTGGAACGCATGGATATTTCGCCGACACCGATGGCAACATCTTCGGCATCCTGGAGCCAGGAGAGGAAATGAAAAAGATGGGAGAGATGATGTGACGATTTCAAAAAGAACCCTTTGCCCTTGCGGTGAGGGGTTTTTGGTTTTGATTGAGCGATGATCGTTTGACCATATCACTATTCACGACTTTTTGGTCGTGGTAGAATTAATCTATAAACAAAGATTGATACTATGAAAATAAAAGACATTGCAAAAGTTGATAGACCAAGAGAAATTTTGGAAAAATACGGACCAGAAAAATTGACGGATGCTCAGTTGTTGGCAATCCTGCTTCGCACTGGCACGAAAGACTGCAATGTGATTGAACTTTCCAAAAAAATTCTGAAAAAATTTCCCAACGAAAAATTGCTCAGCGCAACCATAAAAGAATTGAGTGAAATTCATGGGTTGGGAAAAGCAAAAGCCTCTGAAATTCTGGCATGTCTTGAATTTGGAAAAAGAATTTTGAAAGACAAAAAGTCAGCACTTATTTTGTCACCGAAAGATGTTTGGGAAAATTGCAAAGACATCCGCGACCACAAGAAAGAACATTTCGTGGTTTTCTTTTTGGACACTCGCAATCAAGAAATCCAACGAGAAATAATCTCTGTCGGCACGCTCAATGCTAATTTGGTGCATCCGCGGGAAGTTTTCGAGCCAGCCATCAAACACACCGCTGCTCAGATCATCGTGGCTCACAACCACCCTTCGGGTAATCCAGAACCTTCAGATGATGACCTGGCCATCACCAAGCGCCTCGTGGAAGCAGGGAAGATCCTGGGGATTGAGGTGATTGATCATGTTATTGTCACGAAAAATGATTACAGTAGCATTAAAAACCGTATTTTTTGAAATTAGTTCACTTTGGCTGTGTGAAATGTAACTAATTGCGTAGTTAGTTACATTTCAAGTATTATCCTGCTTACAAAATACTCAATAACTTGAGATGTAAAATTTGATATCTTGGCCATATTAAGCCATAAATCAAGAAGTTATGTGCTTGACTTTATATGATAACCTATGAAGGCTTGACAATTTTAAAAGCTTGATATATACTTTAGTAAAAGGAAAATATTAAAGTTATCAAAAACATGAAAAACTTGTCAACAGCCTCAAAAAAGGAAAAAAAGAATTATACAATAAAAGAAATTTCCGAGGAATTCAATATCCATCAGGACACTTTGCGCAATTGGGAAAAAAATGGAATCATCGTTCCTCTTCGGGTTGGTGACAGAAAAGACAGGAGATACACTGAAAAGCATGTTGAAATCATAAAAGCTCAATTGGGAAACAAATTGACACTCTCGCAGTTGGAAAAATTTCTTTGGAAAAGTGCGGACATTCTGCGCGGAAAAATCGACAGTGGTGATTACAAAAAATACATATTTGGACTTTTGTTCTTCAAGCGCATCAGTGATGTTTGGGATGAAGAATATGAAAAACTTTTGAAAGAGTTTGGCGATGATGCAATTGCTCGGGCTGACTATAATCACAAATTTCAGGTTCCAAAAGATTGTCGCTGGAAAATCATTGAAGAGCAAGCTGAAAACATTGGCCAAAGTCTCAATGGAATTTTTGACAAACTTAGCAATGCAAACAGTCCAAAACTGGACAAAATTTTTGATGACCTTGATTTTGCAAACAAGGACAAATTTTCAAATGAAACATTGCAGCGACTAATTAATCACTTTTCACAATACAATTTCAACAACTCATACATCAGTTCTGATCTTCTGGGTGATGCTTATGAATATATTATAAAAATGTTTGCTGCTGATGCAGGTAAAAAGGGTGGCGAGTTCTACAGTCCTCGCGAGGTCGAGCGTGTCATCATTCAAATATTGAAACCTCACCAAAAAGACCACATATATGACATGTGCGTGGGCTCAGGAGGTTTTCTTTTGGAGGCGTATCATTATCTCAAAGAAAAAGCTGGAGAAAAAATTGCGCAGTCGCTCTATTTATATGGACAAGAATTAAACATTGGAACCTATGCGATTTGCAAAATCAATATGTTCCTTCATGGGCTTGACAGTGCTGACATCAGAAGAGGCGACACAATTGCCAATCCGCAATTTTTGAATGAGCTTGGCGGGCTTCAACAGTTTTCAATCGCGGTTTCGAATCCGCCCTACTCGATTAAAGATTACGAATACGAAACTTTTAGAGGTGATAGATATGGCAGAATTGAAGGTTATGAGATGCCACCTGAAAAAAATGCTGATTTCGCATTTGTCTTGCACATGCTCAAATCAATTGCGCCAAATGGAAGGGCTGGCATTGTGCTTCCGCACGGTGTGTTGTTTCGTGGTGGTGCAGAAGGACGACTCAGGGAGCAGATCATCAAAAATGATTTGATTGAGGCAGTGATTGCGATGCCAGCAAAACTTTTTTATGGCACTGGCATCCCAGTGGCTGTAATTATATTTAACAAAAATAAGCCAAAAGAAAGGAAAGGCAAAATTCTCATTATTGATGCTGAAAAAGAATTTCAAGAAGGAAAAAATCAAAACACACTCAGAAACCAAGACATTGAAAAAATTGTCAGCTCATATGACACATATCAAGATGTTGAAAAATATGCTCGCGTGGTTGATGAGACTGAGATTGCAGAAAATGACTACAGCTTGAATGTGCGCAGATACATTGATTCAAGTGAAGAAGAGATTCAAATCGATGTGAAAAAAGTTTACACTGAACTGAAAGAATTGGAAAAACAACGAATGGAAGCTGACAAAAAAGTGGAGGGATTTTTGAAGGAGTTGAAATACTAACTAAAATAAAAATATGAATGAACTTATAAATATAAAAGTAATCCAAAAAGATTTCAATGGGGATAAGAAGCGATTTGTAAATGCCAGGGAGTTGCACTCATGGTTGAATGTTGGTAGGGACTTTTCTACATGGATAAAAGACAGAATTAAGAAGTATGATTTTGTGGAAAATTTGGATTATTTTACATCCATTCCTGCATCCATCACCAAATCGGGGGATGGAAAAATTGCCTCAAATAAAGCAAAAGCTAAAGACCCAAAAACCGGAAAAGTTGTTGCTAAAGACTATATTATTTCCGTGGACATGGCCAAGGAGCTTGCGATGATTGAAAATAGTGAGATAGGTAAAAAAGTCAGAAAATATTTCATCAGAGTTGAAAGTGATTTCAAAAAGGTCATGCAGATCGCAACCATGGATCCGAAATTCATCAATCAACTTGCTAGTCAATTTTTTGAAACCAGAGAAGAAACAAAGGAATACCGCAGAGATTTTACTGATTGCATAAAAGATTTCGTAGCCGTAAAAATTTATGGAACATACACCGACATGTTGTATAATTTTTTGTTCCTGGAAAGAGCCAAAGAATATCGAAAGCTTTTGAATCTTGTCAAAAAAGATTTGACCAGAAATTCAATGTATGAGGAGATCGTTTTGATTATTGGAGCATTTGAAACTGGCTTGGCAGGGGAAGTTGAAAAAGAATTCAAAAAATTGGGCAGAATGTTGACACAGAGGGAGTTTGAAAAAATATTTGAAGAATTTTCATCTCAAAGAAATTGGTTGGTCTATCAAAAAAGAGCAAGAAATATCATGGCAACATATGATGAAGAGCTCAGAAAAATCAAACATCCAAAGTTGATTGATTATAGAAAGGAATTTAGTCAGGAAGATATTCAAAAATTATTATCATAAAAAAATCAACTAGTGCAAAAAATGCACAAGTTTAAATTAAGAAAGAAAAGCGTGAAAAAGATTAAGGCTAAAAAATAGCAAGTAATAACTAAAAATTTATGAGTGAAAATGAAAAAAGATTAAAGCACCTTGAATTAATTCAGGGAGTGATCACCAGAATGAGTGGTAATTTATTCACATTGCGCGGCTGGATGATTACACTTGTAGTTGGTCTCTCGGTTGCATTCTTGGAAGTTGGCCGCAATGAGTTGCAGGTAATATTGGTGCTCGTTGTTTTGATATTTTGGATTCATGACGCTTACTTTTTGTCTTTGGAGCGCAGTTACAGATGCTTATATGATAAAGTTAGAAAGTTAAAAGAAGATGATATTGATTTTTCAATGAATACGGACGAGTTTAATAGTCTACGAAAAACATCGATTTGCTATTGTATGTTTTCTAATACATTGGCATATTTTTATATCCCGACATTGATAATAATATTTCTAATTAGCATATTTTAATCATGGATACTTCAAGAAAAATTTTTGTAAGTTATAAGTATAAAGATTCAAATGTTTTTCCTTTGAGTGAATACACTCCGTCAGCAGATACTGGATATCTTCATACGCCCAGGCATTATGTGGACAAAATAATTGATGTTGTTGGCAGCAATCATATATACAAGGGAGAGCTGGGCGATGAGGCTATGGATGATTTGTCAGATGATACAATAGACTCAAAGTTGAAACAGAAAATTTTTGATAGCTCTGTCACAATAGTTTTAATTTCTCCAAATATGCGGGATAGATTAAAATTAGAGAAAGAACAATGGATTCCTAGGGAGGTCGTATATTCTTTGCGCAATAAAACGAGGGGTGACAGGATTAGTAGGACAAACGCGATGCTTGCTGTTGTTTTGCCGGATATGAGTGGCAGCTATGAATATGCTGTTGCGCATAAAAATTGCGTAACAAATTGGCAAACACATACATATTTTTCGATTTTGAATAAAAATATGTTTAATAGAAAAAATAAAAATCAGAAAAAATGTGATTCATGTGGTGGACATCATCATTATGGAGAAGATCATTCGTATGTGCATCCTGTTAAGTGGGCAGACTTCATTGGCAATCATGACTTTTATATAAATCATGCATTGTCTCTCAGAGAAAATTTGGAAGAATTTGAAATTACAAGAGTCCACAATTAAATTTTATGGAAATCAATAAATTACAAAAAAATAATTCAGAAGAAGAAATTTTTGAATTCGAGGACATATCCTTGGGAATGGACAGATGCTTTCAGATAGAAATGGGTGAGATGATAACTAAGGGATTTGTAAAAACTGGTATTAGCAAAAATTTAATGGTCTTTGTTCGCTCCGGAGATCATAATCCACCACATTTTCACATCATTTCAAATCAACGAAATATTGATCAAAAGTTTAGCATTGAAAGTTTGGAAAATATTTCTACTATTAAAAATCATAAATACGATGCATATATTAAGAAATATTTTGAAATGAAGATTAATGACTTATCGAAAATAAAAAATAAATTTTTTGAATTAAACCCCTTACTAAATTAGAATTTTTAATAATGAAAAATAATAAATTACAAAAAAATATTCCAGAGGGATGGGAGGAAGTGGAATTGCAAGATTTCGCTGATTTGATTATGGGTCAGTCTCCTTCTTCAGCGAGTTATAATCAGAATGGCGAAGGTCTGCCATTTCTTCAAGGAAATGCAGACTTTATAAAAGGAAATAAATATCCGAGAGTTAGACAATGGACTACTGCGCCAACAAAAATTTCAGAAAATGGTAGCATTTTGTTTTCAGTGCGAGCGCCAGTTGGGGATGTATTTTTGAATAATACTAAGGCATGTATTGGGAGAGGATTGGCAAGTTTTAATATTAAAAAGGGAAATTCGCAAGAGTTCTTATATTATTGTTTGCAAAATCTAAAAGATGAATTTAATAAATTATCTCAAGGATCGACATTTACAGCTATTAATTCCGATAGTCTAAGAAAAATAAAAACAGTAAAACCAAAATCACTTGAAGAACAAAATAAAATTGCTGGGATTTTGGGTGGTGCAGATGCTGAAATTGAAAGAGTTGATGAGGTGATCAAAAAGACAGAAGAATTGAAAAAAGGATTAATGCAAGAACTTTTCACAAAAGGCATTGGACACACGAAATTCAAAAAAACTAAACTAGGGATGATTCCGTATGAGTGGGATATTGTAGGGTTGTCTAATATTATCCAAATAAAACACGGTTATGCATTTAAGGGAGTTTATTTTACTGATGTAAAAACATCATACATATTATTAACACCTGGAAATTTCAAAATTGGTGGCGGTTTCAATGACAGTAAATTCAAATATTATTTAGGAGGCAAAGGTGAATTGCCACGAGAATACATTCTGGATGCTGGACAAATGTTATTAACGATGACTGATTTAAGTAAAGCTGGAGATACTCTTGGATATCCTGCCTTGGCGCCAAACAGTCCAGAAAATACTTTCTTGCATAATCAACGATTGGGGAAAGTGTCTTTTTTGAATGAGCAAATTTATAAGGAGTTTTTATATTGGAGGTTAAGAGCTAGCGATTATAGGGACATGATTCTTTCTACTGCAGCAGGCACTACAGTTAGGCATACATCTCCTCAAAAAATTGGAAGATTTATTTTTGCTATGCCTTCTGTCGCAGAACAAATCAAGATTGCAGAAATTCTTTCGAATATTGATGAAAAAATTTCAATAAATAAGCAAATAAAAGAAAAACTCACTGAACTCAAAAAAGGTCTTATGCGAGATCTCTTGAGTGGGAAAGTGAGAGTAAGTAGCTAAACTTATGGAAGGATTTTTTATACAGAATGCCCAAATAATTTTAGGAGTATTGCTATCATTAGTGTCTAGTATTGCAACCTTGGTCGTCAGTGAAGTATTTACCTCAAGGAGGTTTGATAAGGAGCGCAAATTTTTATATAAGAAAGAGAAATATTTAGAGTTGCAGAAATCAACAAGATTAATTTTTAATTCTCTCGAATCGTATAAAATGATTGTTGGGAATATACAAATATCTTTAAATAATGGTTTGTATGATTTAACAGAATTTGATCCTAAAACTAATAAAGAAAAATATGGGAGTCATCAACAAAACTTATTTAACGAAACCATTGTGTGGTTTCCTAGCTTAGAGGGGGATTATAACGATATAGCAAAAAGTTTTATTAATATAAGTAATAAGTTTTTCCCCTTAACTAAGGGACAATATACGCAACCACTTGAATTTGAGGGAATGAGATGTTTTCCAATAACAATAAGTGATCATGATAAAGGTGAAATAGCAGCGAGTATCACAGAATTTAGTAAAAAAATAGATATTTTCGCAAGGAAGGTATCTGATATTCTTAAAACAGTGGGTGAAGATTTGGAACAAAATTAAATTAAAGAAATCATTATGAAATTTAACGAACAGTACACGGTTGAAAATCACATCATTAAATTCATCCAAGAAAAACTTGGATATAAATATATTAAGCCAGAAGAATTTTCAAAGCTGCGGGAATTTGAGAGTGAATTTTTGATTGTGCCACTTTTGGCTGAGGCGATCAAAAAAATCAACAAGTTTGATGATGACATGCAAGTTCAAAATATCATTCGTGAAATTAAAAAGGTTGATACCAATGAGGGATTTTTGAATGTTCTTCGCGATGGTGTGAATCTGAAAGATCCTGAAACAGGAAAAATGCAAGACTATTTGATTGTTGATTTTGATAACTTTGAAAACAATCAATTTGTCGTCACGAACCAATTCTATTTTGAAGGCAGCTCCGAAAACATTCGTCCTGATGTGCTGATTTTTCTCAATGGAGTTCCTGTGGTGGACATTGAGGCCAAAAGCCCAACAGCTTCAAGCAGTGTGAGCTATGAAAATGCGATCGGCCAGATCAAGCGATATGAAAAAAATGCTCAGCGACTGTTTTTGCCAAACTGTTTCAATATCGTGACTGATGGACTCAAGACCATGTATGGTGCAACTTATGCATCGAAGCAATATTTCTTGCAATGGCGAGATGAGGAATTGGAAAAAGAACTTGGCGGAGAGTTGGAAATGACATTGACCGCACTTCTGAGCAAGAAGAATATTCTAGATGTGATTGAGAATTTCATCTTGTTTGAAAATGAAAAAGATTCTGATGGCATCGTGAGAACAATAAAGAAAATTTGTCGCTATCAGCAAATGCGCGCGACCAACAAAATTCTTGAGCGTGTGAAAAAAGGAGAAGAAAAAAGGGGGTTGATCTGGCACACACAAGGAAGCGGCAAAAGTTTGACAATGTTTTTCACTGCTTGGAAATTGCGCTTTGAAAAAACATTGAACAATCCAAAAATCTTCATCTTGGTTGATCGCATTGATTTGGATGATCAGATTTATAACACTTTCATAAATTGCGGAGGAAAAAATGTTGAGCGAATCACATCGCGAAGAGAGCTTGAAAAGAAAATAAAATCATCCGAGCGTGGAATTTACATTTCTACAATCCAAAAGTTTTCCGAATTGGGCAGTGCAATCGAAAACCTGGATGAAAATGTGATCGTGCTTTCTGATGAAGCTCACCGCGATAATGAAGGTGTTTCCGCAATAAATTTGAGAAGTGCCATGAAAAACGCCTTCTTCTTTGGCTTCACGGGAACACCGATTGATAAAAATCCTACCAACACTCACAGAAATTTCGGACAAGACGGCGAACGATATCTTGATTACTATTCCATCAAGCAAGCAATCGATGACGGTGCGACACTGCCAGTAACCTATGAAGCTCGTTTGTCTAAGTTTTTCATTGATGAGACCGCAATTGAGGCTCAATTCGACGCTTTAACGGTTGGGCTGACAGAAGAAGAAAAAAATAAATTGATCAAAAAATATGGTAAAAAAGAAGCTTTAATTAAGCTTGATAGTCGCATGGAAGCAGTGGCTCAAGACATTATTGAACATTACAGGTTGTATGTTGAGCCAAATGGATTCAAGGCACAAGTTGTTTGCTATGATCGCATGGCAGCTGCAAAGTATAAAGAATTTTTTGACAAACTTGTGCCATCCGAATGGTCTGAAGTTGTTTTTTCTCCCGGTGATCCAAACAGCGACGCGGATGATTTGAAAAAATACAACACCAACAAAGCAGAGCGCGAAAATATTATTGCTCGTTTCAAGGATCCAAATGATCCATTAAAATTTTTGATTGTGTGTGACATGCTCCTAACTGGCTTTGACGCTCCATTGGAACAGGTGATGTACCTGGACAAGCCACTTCGTGATCACAATCTTTTGCAGGCAATTGCCAGAACAAACAGGGTTTATCAAAACAAAGGTTGTGGAAAAATTATTGATTATTATGGAGTTACCAGAAATCTTTATGAAGCCTTGAATTTCGATGAGAGCGTGGTGGAGAGCGCCATGATTGATATTGAAAAAGTGAAAAAAGAATTCACATCCTTGCTAAATGATATCATGCAAATTTTTAATGGCGTGAATATTGAGGATCCGACAATAATCAATTTGAGAAAGTGTCTTGGAATTTTTGCTGGCAAGGAGGAATTGCAACAGAAATTTTCAGAAAAATATGGACGCTTGAAATTGTTGTTTGAAATTCTTTCTCCGGATCCTTTTTTGAAACAATATTTGAGAAAATTTGAATGGATCACGAGTTTCTATTTGGCATTTTCCAAGGAGTTCAAATCCCAAGATGATGACATGAGTGTGCTGGCTGAATATGGAGAAAAGGTAAAAAAACTTATCCAGGAAAAAATTGACTACGAAGGAATCACGAAAAATTTCCGAGAGTTGACCATTCATGATTTGGCGACTTTGGATAATCAATATTTTTCCAGTGATGAAGAAAAAGCGCGCGCTTTGGAAAAATTATTAAAAAGAGAAATTTCAATAAATCTGGATCTTAATCCAATTTTTCAAAAATTCAGCGAAAGACTGGCAGCCATCAGGAGTGAATTTGAAAAAAGCCAAATTGAACTTGCAGAAAGAATCAAGAAATATTATGAACTTCTCAAAGAGATAAAAGCAAAAAACTCAGAGGCTGGCGAGTTGGGATATAATTTAAGAGAATATGGCGTGTTTGTTATTTCTCAGGAATTTGTTACCGGCAACGATGAAAATTTGAAAGAGTTCGTTATTGATCTGACATCAAAAATTGAAGCAGTAACCTCTCTTTATGGTTTTAATTGGCAGAGCACCACTCGCAGGGAAGAAATTCTCAAGGAAGTTAAAAAGGAAGTTCAAAAAATTGTTTTGAGTGAATACAGGGAAAAAATTTCAGTGTCTGATTTTTCAAAATATCTTAATCGCATTGTGGATATTGTGATTAAAAAATTCTAACAATGAAAAAGAAAATAACCCTACAAAATAAGGTGGTTGAATACGAAATCAAAAAAAGCAAGCGTGCAAAAAGGATGCGCTTGGCTGTTTATTGTGAAGGAACTTTTGTGGTTACATTGCCACATCAAATGAATGAAAGTTTCGCTCAAAAATTAATCAAGGAAAAAGCTGTTTGGATTTTGGACAAAGTTGCCTATTTCAAAAGTATCAAAAATAAAATATTTCTAAAAAGAAGTGAATCTGACTATAAAAAATATAAAGATGACGCGCTGAAATTTGCCGAAAAAAGAGTGGCACATTTTAACCAGGTTTATAAATATGAGATAAATAAAATTTCAATCAAGAATCAAAAAACCAGATGGGGAAGTTGCTCTCGAAAAGGAAATTTGAATTTCAATTATAAAATTATCTTGTTGCCCAAAAAAATTGCTGATTATGTTATTGTGCATGAGCTGTGTCACCTGAAAGAGTTTAATCATTCTCGAAAATTCTGGAACTTGGTAGAAAGGGGAATACCACAATACAGGGAAATTATTAAAGAAATTAATAGTTTATAGTTAATTATTAAAGTTTAATAATATGGAAAAATGTTCGAAATGTGGTAGCAAGAATATTGGTGGAGTAGAATATAATTATACAAGTCCAGAACGCTACGATGGAATTAGTGAATGGGTCTGCCTTGACTGTGGCTTCAGAGTTGGAAGATGGTCAGGAAAAGAATTAAAAGATGGAGAAATTGAAAAGCGTTATGGTGGTGAAAAATAATTAAAATAAAAAAATATGAAAAAAAAAGAAGAACTTGTTCGCAAGGTAACTCGCCAAGGAAAACGAAGTCTTTCAATCACAATCCCATCTGAGATTGTTCAGGAGCTCGGCATCCGCGAACGCCAAAAAATGGTTTTCAAGGTTGAAAGAAAGAAAATAATAATTTCAGATTGGAAATAAATATGGGAGAATTGAAAATATTTGACAATTCAATCTCTGGCAACGGTGAAGAGAAAATGAAAGATTCTGTTGAAATTGGAAGCGAGCAAGAAAAGACACCTGCGATTCACGAATTGTATCGTGGCGTCTGGGCGAACAGGCTTGATGCCGGGCAGATGCTTCCAGTGGGAGGATCTATTTTTAATGAAAAAATGGACACTTTTTTGGAGCTTGATTTTGATGCTTTTGAAAAGGATCTTTCGACATTGAGCCCGCAAAGACTTCAAGAGGTGCTTGAGATAACTGGCAAAGATAGCATTATCGAATATCTTGATAAGTTGAAATCCGACATTGACCCACTTTTATTTTTTGCTTGTTTGCAAACTCAAAAGAAAATGGCAGGGATCTTGAAAACGGCTGATGCGGAGCCCGGAGCTTCTTTTGAAAGAATGAAAAAGTATGGCGGAGAAACAGCGCCCAAATTGTCTGAATTGGTTGGCAAGACCGAATGTGCGGAGCGCGCTGCAATGGGTCAATATATTTTGCAAAAAATAGGCATCCAATCCAGCTATATGAGTGGCATCGTCATGAATAATGTGGAAGACAATGAAGAATTTCCTGAAAGTCATAGCTTTTTGGTGGTGAATGATGAAAATGGAAAACAATATGCTTTTGATATTGCTCGTCCGCACAACAATGAGATGCCCAAAATTTATTCCTTGCAACAGGAAATCAATGAGGAAACCTTCAAAGGCAAAGAAGACCTTTTGATTGAAGGAGATGAAATCTCCACACACGCCAAGCTTTGGTTGGGTGTCGGCGATCCTGTTGCTGGTCATCATTCAAAAATGGCTGAATTGGCAAGAAGAGATCGAAACCGTAAAGGACTGGTTGGAGGCGGTAAAACAGTTTGACGGGGAACTTCATCGAAAGTATATTGATTGGGTCAGAACTGAATGGCTCAGTGATGAACTTGGCGAATAGTGAGATAATAATTTCAGATTGCAATATAAGCACTTCGTGCTTGAAATTGCGTCACTCGACACAAATGAAAAATCATCTTCATTTGCTGACTCATTAGCAATTGTAAAAATATGATAAAAGCTATATTATTTGATGTGGATGGAGTGTTGGTTGATTCCTTCGAGGCGAACCATGGATATTTCAAGGATATATTTGAGGAGTCTGGATATGTGGCTCCAACGCGTGACGAGTATCGTCATATGTTTCACATTTCTCTCGACGACATGATTAGACTTGTTGCGAAAAATCCAGGGGAGAGGGAATTTCAAAGAATAAGGGAAATCAGCAACGGTATAAAATATCCAATTGAAAAAATGAAACCGACAGAAGGATCGGTGGAAACGATCAAGAAACTTTCGAAAAAATATCACCTGGGAATCGTGACAGGGCGGCACGAAAATGGAACGGAGAGTTATCTCGAGCATTCCACATTGAAAGAATGTTTCAAAGAAGTTGTCCATTATGGGCATTATGAGAATCCTAAACCTCATCCTGAACCTCTCTTGGTCGCTTTGGAAAAACTTGGAATTTCCCCTGGGGAGGCTGTGTATATCGGTGACCAAAAGACTGATCTTGAATCGGCCGAAGCTGCTGGTATTCCGTTCATTCTTTATTCTGAATATGATTACGGTCTGGATGACATCAAATGGAAAGCGGAAAAATTCAGTGACATTATCGGATTGATTGAAGAAATAAAGATTGGAAAATAATCCTGGTTGAATAGTGAGGAGTACCTCAATTTTAACTGGATAAATAATTTCAGATTGGAAATAATTATAAACAAAAAAATATGAAAAAAACATTAATTTGGCAGTCATTGGTTACGGCTGTTTGCGAAGTTTCCTATGTGGGCTTGGTGGTTTTGGTTATGAACAATGCTGAGAGATTGTTTGGTGACAAACCTGAAATCTTGAAGGGCATCGCGTTTCTCACGATGTTTGTCATTTCCGCCGCCGTGTCAGCAGCTTTGATTTTTGGCAGGCCCGTTCTTTTGTATCTTGAAGGCAAGAAAAAAGATAGCATTACCTTTTTCTCTTTGATGATCGGTTGGCTTGTGCTTATCTTTCTTTTGCTCTTAACTATATTGGTAGTGTGATAATTTAAACTGAAAAAAGATTATGGGGTCATATAATTTCACAAAACAAAGAAAGAAGGTTTATCAACTTCACGCGGAGGGGAAGTTTTTTCGCGATATTGCAAAAGAGATGAAAATTTCCGCCACGCGGGCTCATCAGATTGTCAGAAGAATTGAGGAAAATGTTCCCAAGGAGGAATTGGACAAAATCAAGGCCAGTGTTTCCAAGCGAAAATAGATTTATGTCCATGGAACTCAAAATGCGAAGAAAAGTCCAATTGTATGAAGGCAAGAAGATTGTCTGGCATATGATTTTTCTCCCCAAGGGTCTTTCGCGGGATTTGAAAAAATTCTTCCAGGATTTGACTGGTGGATTCGGTTCACTTCCTGTTCAAGTTTCAATTGGCAAAACAACTTGGAGAACCTCACTTTTTCCAGAAGGCAAAGACGGCCCATTTTTGCTTTTGCTCAAAGCTGAAGTGCGCAGAAAAGAAAACATCAAAGCTGGCGACATGGTTTCACTTACTATTGATATCTTGATTTAAAATTTCATCTATGAAGATTAACAAAAAATTGGTAAGTCCGGTGCTGATGTGGGCAATAATCCTGGCAGGCTTGTTCGTTGTCTTCCAGCTTGTGCCTGCAAGGTTGGTGTGGCCAAGAAATGTGCTGACCTCATTTTTGATTGTTCCAGCCTTGGGTTGGTGGCTGTATTTTTTTCTTGGCGCAATCAGTGTTCATCGCAAAGCGCCACTTAGCGCGGACAAAATTGATCGGCTTGTTGTCGAGGGTGTTTATGGTAAAGTTCGCCATCCAATATATTCAGCGGACATTGTGCTGGGTTGGTCACTTTTCTTTTTCTATCCCGATGTTAGGTTCTTGATTGGCGCGCATCTTGCGATGTTTGTGTTTTTGTTTTGGATAAGATTGGAGGAAAAAGCTTTGATTGAAAAATTTGGAGATGAGTATTCGGAATACAAACGAAAGGTGCCAAAATTGTTTCCAAAAATTAAATCTAAATAGTTTTTTTGTTACGCAGCATGCTGCGTAACAAGCATAAATCTGTTAGGGGTATTTTTTTGTTGAACCTTTACAATTAATATTTTGCTGTGTATGATGGAAAACTACCTTAACAAAAAAATGATGCAATAAATAGATTGCAAAAAAAAAGGGGGGGTCTTATGCTTGATTTGGCGGAAGCTTCTGAGGAAGTTGCAATAAAAAGAGAGCAGGAAAAGATTTTGAAACTCGTGGAGAAGTATCCTGAATTTTTTGCTCAGCAGGAAGATTTTGCTGGCGCACCATCTTTCCCAGGATTAAGGGAATATTTCATCTGGCTTTGCAAAAAGATGGAAGAATGTCCCAATGGGGAAAGTGATCTTTTCAAAAGCATGCAGGAACATGTGAATCTGAACAAAGGCTTTTTCAGGGTTGAGGGGATTCAGTCAATTGGGACATCCCTTATGACGGTAACAAAATTTCTCGAGCATGAAATTTTATTGACACTTAAAGGTGGTGGTGAATGCAGACAAGTTTTTCTTTGTGTCAGATATGCCGGTAATCAGGAGATTTGTCGATATTATGAAGATGACAAAACGCCTGAGTATCGTTGCAAGTTTTTCGACAAAGAAACAGATGCCTGCACAAATGCACGGGCCATCGATGAGACCATTAAAAAGGCTGAAGAGTGAGTTTTTTGGACATCGCGGGCCAAAAGGGATTTCTCTGAATGAGAAATCCCTTTTATATTTTTCAAAATTATTCAAACCTGAGCCTTTTCTTGCTTTTTTCCCTTGTTTTGGATATACTTGGAAAGTAGAAATTATTAAAAAAGATCAAATATGGCCAAGATAATGCTGGTTGAGGACGATCAAATGATTGCCGATATTTATGTGAAAAAATTCGAATCCGCTGGATTTGAGGTTGTTAATGCTGTCACAGGAAAGGAAGTTTTGAAATTTGCCAAAGAAGACAAGTTTGATCTTGTGCTTTTGGACATGGTTTTGCCTGAAATGAGCGGGATGGATGTGCTCAAGGAACTTCGAAGCAATGAGGAATATGGCAAGGACTTGAAAGTCATTATCTTCAGCAATTTGGACAAGACTGAAAATGAAAAGATTGCCAGAGAGAACGGAGCCAATGGATATATCGGAAAAACTCAATTCAGTCCATCTGATTTGGTGGTTGAAATCCAGAGACTCTTGAATGAATATGTTGAGCAGGACAAAAACAAGAATCGTTTGAATGGTGGAGACGAGAAAAGAGTTGAGTGTGAAGGCAAAAAAATTCTTTTCATTGAGGATGAAGAAATTTTTCTGGAAATGTTTGGTCAAAAACTTGAAAACGAAGGATTTTGTGTGGAATATGCCAAGAATGGTGCCTGGGGATCCAAGATGGCAGGAGAAAATCAATACGATTTGATTATCACTGACATGGTGATGCCGGCAATGGGAGGAGAAGAAATCATCAGAAGAATCAAGCTTGATGAAAAGACCAAGGACACTCCAATTATTGTCCTGTCAGCATCATTGATCGAGGAAGATATTCAGCCGGTGCGAGAAATGGGAATTAGTGACTTCTATGAAAAAACACGATTGGTGCCCAGTGATCTTGCCCGGCGAGTCAATGAAATTTTGAATTAATTTACTATAAAAATATATGAAGCGAATTAGCATTGCAGACACACCTAAATTTGTTGGACAAACTGTGAAATTGGCAGGTTGGGTTCACATTCGAAGAGATCATGGAAAATTGATTTTTGTTGATCTTCGCGACCGAAGTGGAATCATTCAAACAGTTGTTATTCCTGATCATGTTGAAGCTCATGACAATGCCAAACGACTTCGAAGTGAGTTTGTGATTGAGATGGAGGGAATTGTGAAGGAACGACCTTTGAGCGCAAAAAAAGAGGACAGTGCAACTGGAGGTGTTGAATTGGAAGTGGCTTCAATAAAGATCTTGAATGAAGCCAAGACAACTCCATTTGAAATTACCAAAGATACAAAAGAAACTGATGAAAAATTGAGATTGAAATATCGCTATCTTGATCTTCGAACTGAGCGAATGAGAAACAATATCATCACAAGACACAAGGTGGTGAAATTTTTCAGAGACTTTCTTGGGGCGCAAGATTTTATTGAAGTGGAGACTCCAATTTTGGGAAAATCAACCGCTGAAGGATCAAGAGACTATGTTGTGCCATCTCGAATTTATAAGGGAAAGTTTTATGCTTTGCCTCAATCACCGCAACAATACAAACAATTGTTGATGGTCGCTGGCATTGAAAAATATTTCCAGATTGCAAGATGTTTTAGAGATGAAGACACTCGTGGTGATCGTCAGCCTGAATTCACTCAATTGGACATGGAAATGAGTTTTGTTGAACAAGAAGATGTGATGAATGTTGTTGAGGAGATGCTCATTAAACTTGTGCAAACCCAATTTCCAGAAAAGAAAATTCAAACCCTTCCTTTTCCACGAATTTCATATGCTGAATCGATGGAAAAATATGGCAATGACAGACCTGACATCAGAGAGGACAAAAATGATCCAAATCTTTTGGCTTTCTGTTGGGTGATCGATTTTCCATTTTTTGAAAAAGATGAAGAATCTTCGACTGGTTGGACATTCACACACAATCCATTTTCTCGTCCAAAACCTGAGTTTATGGAAAGTTTGATGAAGAAAGAAAACATTGCAGACATTTTGACAACTCAATATGACATCGTTTTGAATGGTTTTGAAATTGGCGGTGGTAGCATCAGAAATCATGAACCTGAGGCCCTCAGAAAAGTTGTTGAAATCATGGGAATTCCTGAAGAGAAAATTCAGCGAGACTATGGTCACATGCTTGAAGCTTTCAAATATGGCGCTCCTCCACATGGTGGAATTGCACCTGGAGTTGATCGCATCGTGATGATTCTGCAAGGCGAACCAAACATTCGAGAGGTGATTGCTTTTGCAAAAACAGGCGAAGCTGAAGATCCAATGATGGAAGCTCCTAGTGTTCTTGATGAAAAACAACTTATTGAAGCTGGAATTAAAGTTGTCACAAAAAAGAAAAAAGTTGTCTAATGGTAAATTCTATTGAGGAACTTTATAACTGCCCAGCCGTTTTCCCGTTTCTGGCACGCTTTTGGATAAATTCTCAATATCCAAAAGCTCCGATTCACTCTCGTTGCATATGGGCCAGAAAGGAAAAACATCTGGGCAGTAAAAATCAAACACATAAGCACTGAAAAATAAAAAAATGGCAAACAAAAAACACAAAGAAAATCTCAATGAAGGAAAATTGAAATTGATCACTGGCATTTCTTTCTTGCTTGGTTTTTCGCAATCTCTCTTGGTGTATATTGAATCTTCATATTTCAAATTGTCATTGGGAAGTGAAAATGTTGGTGTCTTTTATTTTTTGTCATATGTGATTGCGCTGATCGGACTTTTGAATATGCACAAAATCATCAAGAAATTGGGGAAGGCCACGACCTTCTTTTTGTTTTTCTTTTTGCAGATTTTTGCCATGGCAATTTTGACAATGGTCAAACCATCAATCTTTGGAATATTTTTGCTAATGATAAACATCATCACAGCATATCTGATGTATGTGATTTTGGATATTATTATGGAATCATATTCTGAGGATAAAAAATCCGGAAGAATCCGGGGTTTGCATTTGATGGTGATCAGCGCTGGTTTCATGCTTGGGCCAATTCTTTCAACTCGTATTTTGGAGCAGTATGATTATTCCGGACTTTTCTTTTTGTCGATGGTCATCTCAATGGTCATTTTCGTGATTGGATTGATTGGACTTCGAGGTGGGAATAATCATTTCAATGGAAACATTACCATTCGAGATTTGGTGAAGAAAATCTTCGTGAACAAAAATCTGATGAGAATTTATTGGGTTTCTTTTGTGCTGGAATTTTTTTATGCGATGATGACTGTGTATACGCCGTTGTATCTGCTTGACTTGGGCATGAGCTGGAGTCAAATCGGACTTATTTTCACAATCATGCTCATTCCATTTGTTATTATCAACTATCCTGTTGGTTTGCTTGCTGATAAGAAATTGGGAGAAAAAGAGATGATTATTTTTGCTCTGTTTGTGATGGCAATTTCAACACTCAGCATTTTGTTTGTGAAAACAAACTCGGTTATGGTTTGGGGATTTGTTCTGTTCATGACAAGAGTCGGAGCTGCCATGATTGAAACTTTGCGAGACTCTTATTTTTACAAGAAAATTGATGGAGATGATATGGACATTATCAGCTTCTTTCGAACTTCTCGAAGTGTGGCATATATTGCCGCCACTGCGATTTCGGCGATGATTTTGGTTGTTTTCCCAGTTAAAATTGTTTTTGTTTTTTTGACGGGGGTGATTTTGTTGGCATTGTATCCTGCGTTTAATTTGGTTGATAATAAAAGTGAAATGGAAATTGCAAACAGCAGGAGAAATTCACGCGCAAGAGCTTAACTGCAAAAATGAAACCTATGGCATATCATATTAAACTGGAACAATTTGAAGGACCTCTTGATTTGCTTTTGCAATTGACTGAGCAGGAAAAATTGGACATTACTCGCGTCAGCTTGGCGCAGATCACCGATCAATATTTGCAATACATCGCTGAGGCTAAAAATATTGACCTGGCTCATCTGGCTGATTTTTTGACGATTGCTTCAAGGCTCATCTTGATCAAGTCCAAAGCTCTTTTGCCGATGTTGGAGTTTACTGAAGAGGAAGAAGAGGAGATCAAGGATCTTGAACACCAATTGGCTGAGTACAAGAAATTCAAGGAGGCTTCTGTGAGGTTGGCTCAAATTTTTGATTCGCCACAGGTTTGTTTTTCTCGCGAAGGATTTTTGGGGTTGGGGAGTGTTTTTTATCCACCAGAAAATATTGAAGCTTCCGATTTGAAAAAAGCTTTTGAAAAAGTTTTGGGAGAAATTCCAATTGTGGAAAAGTTGGAGGAAGAAATGGTGAAAGAAGTTTTGACTTTGGAAGACAGGATTGTACATTTGCAAGAAACTCTCAGGGAGCGCGTGACCACTTCATTTTCACAATTGGTTGCCAATGCAAAAGATAAGGTTGAAGTGGTGGTTTCATTTTTGGCCATGCTTGAGTTGGTGAAGCAGAGAATAATTCATGTTGAGCAAGGTGAGTTATTCAGTGAGATTCATTTGAAACACAAAGATCAGAAAAATTCATAAAGTTTATAATGTTATAATTCAAAAATATGGAGCAAGAAAAAATAATCTCAGTCATTGAAAGCATTTTGTTTGTTAGTGGGGAGCCAATCAAGAAGCTTAAATTATTGAAAATTTTAGCAATTGAAAAAGAGGCACTTGAAGATGTCTTGAATGCTTTGACTGAAAAATATCAAAATTCTTCCAGTGGACTGGCTTTAATTACCAAGGGTGAAGAAGTTCAACTTGTCTCAAATCCTGAAAATGCACAGTTTGTGGAAAGTTTGGTGAAAAATGAACTCCAAGACTCACTCTCAAATGCTGCCATGGAGGTGATTTCGATCATTGCGTATCGTGGACCGATTTCAAAAGCGGAAATTGAAGCCATTCGAGGTGTTAATTGCTCCTATACTTTGAGAAATCTGCTTCTTCGAGGCTTGATTGAGCGAAATGATAACCCAAGAGATTCTCGAGGATATGTCTATGTCATTTCATTTGATTTTCTGAAAAAGCTTGGAATTGATGATGTGAAAAAACTTCCAGAATATGGTATACTTTCAGTGGATGAAAGAATCAATTCAGTGGCAAAGGAAGTGTAGTTCGATTATTTTTAAAAGGTGATCTTTTTAGGGTAATTTGAACATGTTTTAGCATTAAATTTTATCAAAAATTTAGAAAATGGCTGCAATTTTGCCAACAATATTGATGATAGTATTTTTTCCATTAAATTCCTTCTTGGTTTTTCAAGAGGGTTTTGTTGGTGGTAACGAAGTTAAGGCTGATTCTTCTGTTGAAAATAAGAGTATCGAAGGTTTGGTTAAAGGTGTTGAGATTGCCAAGGCTGAAAAGCCAAAGCCAAAAGCTCAAGCTGTTGATATGCCTCAATATCAGCCATATCGAAAGGGGGGAATAAATGATTTGGTTATTCCCGGCGCCCACGCTTCAGTGATTATTGATGCTGACACCGGAACGATTTTTCATTACAATAATGGAAGACAACAAAGGCAGATTGCATCTTTGACCAAAATTATGACCGCTGTGCTTGTGATGGAAAAAGTTAAAAATCTTGACGAGCTTGTTACTATTGATGAAGAGGCTGTGTACATCGAGGGCACTAAAATTGGATGTCCAAGAAGTGGATATTGTATTTCACCAAGATTGAAAATCGGTGAACAAATAAGTGTCCGCAACTTGCTTCAGGCCATGCTGATGAATAGTGCCAATGATGCAGCACTGGCCTTGGCAAAGCATATTGCTGGTAGCCAAGAAGAATTTGCCAAGTTGATGAATGAAAAGGCAAGAGATTTGGGATTGAGCGATTCAAATTTTTGCACAGCATCGGGGCTTGATCTTGATGATGAAATTGCAGCGGCCGGATGTTATTCTTCAGCGTATGACATTGCCAGAATCGCAGCGTATTCTTTGCGCTTTGATACTATTTGGAAAATTTCCAGAATGCCAAGTAATTCATTTGTATATTCATCCGATGGAAGAATTCAGCACACAATTTTAAATACGGACCAATTGCTCGATCAAATGCCGAACATGATTGGAGCTAAAACGGGATTCACGCCAATGGCCGGATATTCACTTCTTATGGCAGTTTCTGATCCAACAACAAAGCATAGAATTGTCGCAGTTGTTTTGGATGATCCGACCAGGTGGCAAGACATCAAAACAATGACTAGTTGGACATTTGGTTCCTATGATTGGAAGTGATGTTACACTAATCCACTAATAAATGCTAATCAACGAATTACGAAAACATAAAATGAAATCCATTAGTTATTGGCGGATTGGCATTTATTCGTAGATTTGCATAGTACTATCATGCAATTTGCTCAAATTCAAACCATCCCTGAAATTCTTAATGTGCTCAAGGTTCTCACTACGGGAATTTTGGCATTTGCTTTGGCTTTTGCGATCACGCCACTTTGGACGCATGTTTTATATAAATATAAAATCGGTATTAAGATTAAAAAAAGTGATGTTAATGGTGAAACACTGACATTTATTAGTAAGCTTCATGCTCACAAATCTGGAACACCAACAATGGGAGGTGTGATTATGTGGTTTTCTGTTTTGGCTCTGGTTTTTGCTTCACATTTTATCTTTCCATGGCTTGGTAAGATGTTTGGTGTTGATTTTTTGGCACGACTTGATTTTTTGAGTCGCAGACAAGTTTGGCTTCCACTTTTTGCATTGATTGCTGCTGGAATTCTCGGCTTGTTTGATGATGTGATGAGTGTTCGTGGTTGGGGAAAAAACAAAGGTGGTGGAATGCGTTTTGCAATGCGTTTTGGTTGGCTTTTTGTGATTGCAGGTGCTGGTGCTTGGTGGTTTTTCAGTAAACTTGGCTGGGATGTCTTTCATGTTCCTGCTGTTGGAGATTTCAATATTGGATTTTGGTACATCCCTCTTTTTATTTTCGTGATTTTATTTTCTGCAGTTTCTTCAAATGAGACAGACGGGTTGGATGGTCTCAATGGCGGAGTTTTGCTTTCAGCGTTCCTTTCCTTTGCGATCATTGCCTTTTTTCAAAACAAGATGGACTTGGCATCTTTTTGCGCGGCCATCGCGGGGACATTGTTGGCATTTCTTTGGTTTAATATTTCCCCTGCTCGTTTCATGATGGGGGACACTGGGGCTATGGCACTTGGCACAACGCTGGGAGTGGTTGCAATGCTCACAAATTCAGCCTTGGCTTTGCTTGTGATTGTTTTTATTTATGTGATGGAATCTGGAAGTGTTGTTATTCAATTAACTAGCAAAAAACTTTTTCATCGTAAGGTTTTTTTGGCAGCGCCATTGCATCATCACTTTGAGGCAAAGGGTTGGCCTGAATGTAAAATTGTGATGCGCGCTTGGATTTTTACCATGGTCACAGCACTTATTGGTGTTATAATTGCAATTTTCGGAATGGGGAAATGAAAATGCACTTCGTGCAAATTTCTAATTTCTAAATAATTCCGAATTAAAAATTACGTAATTTGCTGCGTAACATGCTACATAGCAAAACTTTTACAATAATAAAAAAATAATTCATTATGGAAATGAAAAAAATTCAGGATGCAGAAGTTGAAAATAAAAAAGTTTTGATTCGTGCTGATTTTAATGTGGCAATATCAGAGGGGAATGTGAAAGAAAGATTTAAAATTGAAGCTTGCAAAAAAACCGTGGACTTTTTGGTTGAAAAGGTTGGAACAAGAATTGCGCTCTGTTCTCATCTTGGAAGGCCAGAGGGAAAGGTTGATGCTGAATTCTCACTGGCGCAAGTGAAAGATGAGCTTGAAAATATCTTGGGCAGAAAAATTGTTTTCATTGATGATTGTATTGGAGAAAAAGTCAAAGAAGCATTGGAAAACTTGAACCAAGGAGAAATTTTGCTTTTGGAAAATGTGAGATTTCATGATGGTGATGAAAAAAATGACGCAGATTTTTCTAGGAAACTTTCAGAAAATTTTGATGTTTTTGTGAATGATGCTTTTAGTGTTTGTCATCGCAATCAGGCCTCAGTGACTGGTGTGGCAAAATTTTTGCCAAGTTATGCTGGAATATGGCTCCAAAAAGAAATTGAAAATTTGAGCAAATTAATTCATGAGCCTTTGCATCCAGCGGTGGCGGTGATTGGGGGAGCAAAAATTGAAACCAAACTTCCTTTGATTCAAAAATTTGAAAAAATTTATGATTATATCTTGGTTGGAGGAAGGGTTGCCAATGAAGCTATTGATCAAAAAGTGGAATTTTCTTCCAAGGTTATTTTGCCGATTGATTTTGCCAATGATCGGCTTGATATTGGACCAAAAACAATTCAGAGATTCAAGGAAATTATTTCAACTTCAAAAATGGTTGTTTGGAATGGTCCAATGGGAAAATTTGAGGAGTCTCCATATGACAAAGGAACCAGACAAGTTTTGGATATTATTGCTGATGGTGATATGTTCACGGTTATCGGTGGAGGAGAATCCGTTCAAGTTCTTGAAGAAAATAATTTAATGGGAAGCATTTCTTTTGTTTCAACAGGCGGGGGGGCAATGCTCGAGTATTTGAGTGGAAATTTGATGCCTGGAATAGAATCATTAAAAGTAGAATAGCTTTTTGTTTGGGTTGATGATGTATTTTGTGTTATAATTGCAGAGGTGAAGAATTTATAATGAAAACAAAAAAGTATGGTTAATTTTGGGCCTACTGGTGGAAACTCTTCCTTGTTTAATAAGCGAATATACCTGAATCAAATTAAAGCTACGGATGCTACTTCGTTTCTTGCTTTGTTTTTCTCTAAATCTTTGCTTTTTTTTGGTGTTGTTCTTATTTTTTTGAATAATTTTAATATCATAGCTCCCGGAAGTTATTTTGGAAAATTTAGTTGGGTTACATTTATTGTTTTTACGATTGGAATTTTGCTCAATTTTATTTTTATCCCAATCTTATATATAACAAGCTTTAAAAATTTCAAACAAGAGAATTCTTTTTGGGATAAGCAGACCTTTTGGATCCTACCTTTATTTTTCTTTGGGATATTTTTCTTGTATAGTGCTGATATTTTAATTGCCACTCAACTATCAATTTTTTCTGTTTTGGTGGTTGCCCTGGTGCATGTTAATTTCATCTTGGAGGCAAGGAAAATGCTATTGAAAGATATTGAAGTTAAGTTTACTGATTGTGATCAATATTTTGTAACTCTAAAATATTTAACAGTTTATTATTTAATGGTTCTATTGTTTTTGGTTACTTACAATCCATTGGAGCATATGTTTTTCTGGTTTCGTATGAATATCTAAGCTTAGTTGTCGGTAGTTATAAAAAAATATAATAAAATAAAAAATATGTTAAAAATTTCAAATATTATTGCCAGGGAGATCCTGGATTCTCGAGGCAATCCAACAATAGAAGTCCAAGTTTCGCTTAGTGGTGGTCACATCG
Organism: uncultured Bdellovibrionales bacterium; assembly: GCA_964452415.1. Lineage (GTDB taxonomy): Bacteria > Patescibacteriota > Minisyncoccia > Moranbacterales > GWC2-37-73 > UBA12068. The sequence continues at coordinate 10,557 of CAYVME010000001.1, read as the reverse complement.
CTGTGGCGGCTGTTCCATCGGGAGCTTCAACTGGAAAATTTGAAGCTTTGGAACTTCGAGATGGTGACAAGGATAGATATGGCGGATTGGGTGTGCTTACTGCTGTGAAGAATGTTAACACTCTTATCAGGGATGCGCTCATTGGAAAAGATGCTAGCTCGCAACATGAGATTGATGAAATCATGCTTCAGCTTGATGGAACGGAAAACAAATCTCATCTTGGCGCTAATGCAATTTTGGGTGTTTCATTGGCAGTTTGTCGCGCGGTGGCCATGACAAAAAAAATTCCACTTTATCAATATATCAATGAAATTTCAAGACTTGGAGTCAAGCCAAAGATTCCAGTTCCGATGTTTAATGTTCTTAATGGTGGCATGCATAGTGATAGTGGATTAAGCATTCAAGAATTCAAGGTTATTCCAACCGGAATCAAATCTTTTGCTGAACAATTAAGAGCTGGAAGTGAAGTTTTTCATCGCTTGAAAAAAATACTTGAAGCTAATAATCATAGTAGTGGTGTTGGTGATGAGGGTGGTTTTTCTCCAAAACTGGAAAGTAATATTCAAGCTCTGGAACTTATTAATCAGGCAATAACCGAAGGTGGATATGAATTGGGAACACAAATAAATCTTGGTATTGATGCTGCGGCCACAAATTTTTATGACGAACAAGAAAAGCATTACATCTTGAAGCCAGAAGGTGCCCAATTGGAACGAGAACGCTTGATTAGTATGTACAAAGAATGGATTGATAAATATCATGTGGTTTCAATTGAGGATGGTTTGACGGAGGATGATTGGGAGGGCTGGGGAATTTTGACTGAAAAAATTGCCGGCAAGCAAATCTTACCTGGGATTCCAAAAAATGTCCTAGGTGAAAATTTGTTGGTCGGAGATGATTTGTTGGTGACAAATCCAAGAAAGGTTGAGCGTGCAATCAAGGAGAGAGCTTGCAACGCCGTTCTTATTAAGGTTAATCAAATCGGAAGTCTTTCTGAGACTCTTGAATGTATCCGTTTGGCCAAGAAAAATAAATTAAAGATCATGATTTCTCATAGGAGTGGAGAAACAACGGACGATTTCATTGCTGATTTGGCCGCTGGAACTGCTGCGGAATTCATCAAATCAGGTTCTCTTTCCAGAGGTGAAAGACTTTGCAAATACAATAGACTTATGAAAATAGAGCAGGAATTAAAGTGATAAAAATGCATAAAATAATTTGTATTGGTTCCACATCTAAAGATATTTTCTTTCCGACCAGTGAGGGTTTGATTTTGGATACTCCTGAAGATGTGACCTCGCAAAAAAAGATTGCTTTTGAGTTGGGCGCAAAATATCAAGTCAAGGAAAGATTTGAATCTCTTGGTGGGTGCGCTGCAAATGTTGCTCAGGGACTAACAAAGCTCGGTGAAATTTCTGAATGCTATTCCAAGATTGGCGATGATGATCTTGGTCATTGGATTAGGAAAACACTTGTTAGTGGTGGGGTTGGCGTGTCTGCCCTTGAAATCGAGAAAGATTGCAAGAGCGACCTGTCTTTGATTCTTGTTGATCAACGCACCGGAGAAAGAACTATTTTTTCAGACAGAGATGCAAATGATAAGTTGACCATAATAGCTGAGAAACTTTCTCATGCGCATTGGTTTTTTGTAAGTTCATTGAATGGGGATTGGCGTGAGCATCTGAGGGAATTGTTGTTGATAGCAAAAGAAAAAAAAATTCGCGTTGCTTTTAATCCTGGACAAAAAAACATCAAAACTGGTCTTTCCGAAATTGCGTATGCAATAACTGTTAGTGAAGTGTTTTTTGTTAATAAGGATGAGGCGATTGAGATTGTTGTTGGGCTCGGGGATAATACGATTTCGGAATTGCTTGAAAATGAAGAATATTTGTTGAAAGTTCTACATAGGCTTGGAGCCAAGACTGTGGTTATTACGGATGGCGAGCATGGAGGCTGGGGATATGATGGAAATCAAATGATTCATGTGGATGCCTTGCTCAGAAAAGCTGTTGATTCAACGGGGGCTGGGGATGCTTTCACGAGTGGATTTTTGGCTGCACACATGAAGAGAAAAGATTTGGCAACATCACTGAGATGGGGTAGTGCAAACAGTAGCAGTTCAGTCACGGAATATGGCGGGCAAGCAGGACTTTTGGATGAAAAGGAAATTGAAAATATAATCTTAAAAATTGGCGTTAAAGATTTATTATAGTGTTTTATTGTATTAGAAATTTTCATTAAAATATGTCTATTTTTTCAAAATTATTTTCAAGTGACAATGCTGAATATTATTTGGCACTTGATATTGGAACAGAGGTTGCAAAGACTCTTGTTTTTGAGGTGGATAAAGAGAAAAAAGGCGGGATTGTTATAGGCGTGGGCAAAGAGCATCAAAAAAAGGGAAACATGCAAAGTGGAGCTGTCTCTGATATTTCTGGCGTTATTGAAACTTGTCAGATTTCAATTAATAAGGCACTCGAGCAAGCTGGTGTGAAAAAAGTTAAGAAGGCCATTGTGGGCATAGCTGGGGAATTGGTCAAGGGAACAACAACAACTGTTCATTATGAAAGAGGAAATCCTGACAGTAGAATTGATTTTGCTGAATTGAAAAATATAATTCAAAAAGTTCAAGCTAAAGCATATGAAAGAATTCAAGAACAAATCTCTTGGGAAACCGGACAGGATATCGATGTTAAGCTGATCAATGCGGCCATTGTCGATGTTAGAATAGATGGATATCAGGTGACAAACCCGATTGGTTTTCAAGGAAAAGATGTTTCAGTTAGTATCTTTAATGCTTATGCTCCAATGATTCACTTGGGAGCACTTCAGGCAATTGCTGATGAACTTAATATTGATTTGCTCAGTATTGCTGCTGAGCCATATGCGGTTGCTCGTAGTGTTGATTATGAAGACGCCGTTGATTTTAGTGCAATATTTATTGATATTGGAGGTGGAACAACAGATATTGCTGTGGTGAGAAATGGAGGGCTGGAAGGAACAAAAATGTTTGCTTTTGGAGGAAAGGCATTCACGAAAAAGTTGGCGCAAGAACTCAGGATTGATTTTGATGAAGCTGAAGAATTGAAAATAAAATATGCCGAAGGAAAATTGAATGATGATGTGAGTTCAAAAATTGATCAAATTTTGCAAAACGATGTGGAGGTTTGGCTTGGAGGAGTGAGTCTTTCTCTTGAAGAATTTGCTGGCAGTGATGTTTTGCCTTCAAAAATTTTGCTTTGCGGAGGAGGCAGTGGTTTGCCGGGAATCAAGAAGATATTATTGTCTTCGGCTTGGTCAAAAAAATTGGCTTTCGCAAAAACTCCAAGTGTCAGTTATCTTCAGCCGAGAGATGTGGTGAGGATTGTTGACAATACAGGGGAACTCAAGAATCCTCAAGATGTCACGCCGATGGGATTGGCGAATTTGGTCTTGGATGTTACTGGTGAAGAAAAAGTCATGTCAGGAATTTTGCGCAGAGTTTTGCAGACAATGCAAGATTGATAATTAAGCATATAAACTTTTGACTTAAAATTATTATGCACCAAACATTTTACATTGATGCAGATGAGGAAATATCCTCAGTGATAGACAGGCTCAACAGGTCAATGTCTTCTGTTAATTATTTTGTTGTGCCAAAGCGCGCAATTTTTTTGCTGAGCATTATTAATTTGAAACTTTTGAAAAGTGAGGCTGAAAAGTTTGGCAAAAAAATAGTCATTGTGACCCAAGATGAACTCGGCGCCTCCATGGCGGAAAGAGCTGGACTTGAGGTCAAAAGAACAATTGACGATGTTGAATCGAAAGATCAATCTTTGACGACATATCAAGAGGATGTGATTGAAGAAGATATTGTCCTTAAGGAGTCTCAGGAGTATTCTGATGAATTGCAAGATAAAAAAAACAGACTCAAGGGAGTTGGCACAAATGATTTCTATGTGGAAGCTGGAGATTTTGAAAAAAAGATTCCTGTCATTTCAAGTGTGGATAAAAAAATTGAAACCAAAAGGGTTAAGATGAATGGAATTTTTGACATGAGAGGCAAATCCAAGATTTCAAGCTCAGGAGGCATCAGTCATTCTTTGCATGCAAACAAGGAACAAAAAAATTCAGGCAAGTCTTTGTTTGAAGGATCCATGGATCAGGACAAAACAAGAATTTTGGAAAAAATGTATTCTTCGGTTAAAACTAATCAGAAAAATATCAATAATGAAAAAAGTCATATAGTAAGCGGAACATCTAAAAAAATATTCGTAAGCTTCATTTCTTTGTGCACGGTTTTTCTTGTATTTATTGCGGGGTATCTTTTTTTGCCAAGCGCCAAGGTTACAATAGTTCAAAGTGCGCTCAGTGAGAAAGTTGATGTGGTGGTTCAAGGTTCGTCAGAAATAGCAACTGATGGTCAAAACAATATTAAAATTAGGGTTATTGAAAAAGAAAAAGAAATTTCCATGTCATACGATGCCCAAGGTTCTCAAGGAGGTCCAGGAAAGAAAGCTCATGGCAGTATCATTATCTATAATGAATATGACAGCTCACCTCAAACGCTTGTAGCTACAACAAGATTTGAGTCGGCAGATGGAAAAATTTTTCGACTGATCAAGAACGTGATTGTTCCTGGGACAACTTTGATTGGAGGCGAGACAAAACCCGGAGCTATTGAAGCAGAAATTGTTGCTGATCAGGCAGGTGAAGATTTTAATTTGCAACCTTCATCCTTCAAAATACCTGGCTTCAAGGGTAGTCCCAAATATGACAAATTCAGCGCAAAATCAACTGAGAATTTTGCAGGAGGATCCTTGGAGGGCGGGGAAAATTCAAGCTCGGTTAGTCAGCAAGACATTGACAGTGCCAAGCAAAAAACCGAAAAAGCAATTAGTGAAGAGCTGAAAGGTCTTCTTGCTGTGGAATTGGCTGAAGGTGAAATAATTCTTGAACAATGTGAGAAAATTTCAATTTCCAAGAGTAGCACAAGAGCAAAGGCTGGAATTGTTGCAGATAAATTTGATTATGTCGTGAGCGCAAAAATAAAAGCCCTTGTCTTTGCCGAGGATGACATTAAAAAAGTGTTAATCCGAGAATTTGAGAAAAGATCCGATATTAAAGATATTAAATTTGAAATCTCTAAATTGACCTATGGTCTTGCTGTTGCTGATTTTGAGAAAAACACTTTGGAGTTGAAAATTAGGGGGGATTTTTCAGTGATTCAAAATATTGATACTGAGAAGATAAAGAAGGAACTTTTGGGCAAAAACGGTGATGAAATTGATGAAGTTTTCAAGAACAATAAAGGTATAAAAAATGCCAATGTTGAATTCTCAATGCCTTTTATATCTCAAATTCCTCAATATTCTTCAAGGGTGAACATTGAAATTGACAAAGAATCTCTTGAATAAGCCAAACTTTGGCAATGTGGTGGCCAAAATGACCCTTTTTGACTTAGGCTGAGTGAAAAAGGGCAAATCTGTGTTTTCTGGGGTCAAAGGGGTATTTTAGATTATTAATAAAATTGGCCCCTGGGGACAGTTGACAAGAAAAGAATACTTTGTTAAGATTGTTATACGTTTCTGAAAAAACTTAATAGATTGTCCACAGAGAGGAAATCACTATTTGAATTTCATGAATTAGGATAGTTTTGCGGAAAGTTTACCGCCTCTATTTTTATGTTGTAACGCAAAGCAAAATATGGCCCCAAAACAAGAAAAAGAGTTGATAAAACTCGAAGGAACAATCATTGAAACCTTGCCAAGCACGACTTTTCGTGTGCGTCTGGACAATGGTCATGAAGTTTTGGCTCATATTTCTGGAAGAATGAGGGTCCATTATATCAGATTATTGCCAGGAGATCGTGTTTTGATGGAAATGAGCCCATACGATCTCACTAAAGGAAGAGTTACTCATAGAATGTAAATAAAGTTTAATATAACTAAAGACTCACAACTAATGACAAATTATTCAAAATAATTTGGAGAAAAAGTTATAAGTGTTTGAGTGTAAACAAAATTATGAAAGTAAGAGCATCAGTAAAAAAAATGTGTGCCAAATGTAAAGTGGTGAGAAGAAGAGGTAAAGTGTATGTTATCTGCTCCACACCGAAGCATAAGCAACGACAGGGTTAAGAGTAATTTATTTAATTAAAATTTTAAATTGCTTGTACCCTGAGGGTTAAAATTTAAAATTATTTTGTATTATGATACGTATTGCCGGAATAAATCTTCCTGATGAAAAAAGAATAGTGATCGCCCTAACATATGTTTTTGGAATTGGACCTTCAACTAGCAAAAAGCTTTTGAAGCTTCTTGAAATTAATGAAGATACTCGCACGAAGGATCTTTCAGCTGAAGACGCAAACAGACTTCGAGATGAAATCGAAAAGAAATACAAGGTTGAAGGTGAACTCAAGCATGAAGTTAAGATGAACATCAAGCGTTTGAAAGAAATCGGAAGCTACAGAGGAAGCCGACACCAAAAAGGAATGCCAGTTCATGGACAACGAACCAAGACAAACAGTCGAACAGTTCGAGGAAATGTGAGAAAGACCATGGGAAGCGGACGAAGAAGCGAATCAAAGACATAAGCCCAGCTTCTGGGTACTAGCTTACAGCTTATAGGTTAGTAACTAATTAGAATGATAAATATTTTATAAAAAGCTGAAAGCTGAAAGCTGAAAGCTGATACCTGATAAATATGGCAGACGAAATTAAAAAAATTGAAGAATTGTTGGCTGAAGAATCATCTGAAAATGTTGAGGGCGCAGTTGCTACCGCTGTTGAAACTGAAGCTGAAACCAAAAAGAAGAAAAAGAAGTTGAAAAGGCAGATCAGCAAGGGACAAGCCCACATCAAATGCACCTATAACAACACCATGGTGATGATTTCAGATGCAAATGGTGGAATGCTTGGTTGGTCAAGCTCTGGACTTTTGGGATTCAAAGGTGCCAAGAAAGCAACTCCATATGCTGCAACTCAAGTTGTGCATGATGTGAGTGAAAAAGTGAAGAAATATGGTGTGCGCGAGTTGGATGTTTTTGTTAGAGGTGTTGGGAGCGGAAGAGAATCTTCAATTCGAACATTGGCAAACAAAGGTTTTGAACTTACTGCAATTAAAGATGTGACTCCGATTCCTCACAATGGATGCCGAGCCAAAAAACCAAGAAGAGTATAAACGATAATTCAAATTCAAATTTTTTATAATAAGAAGTTATGGCAAGAGATTTATTAGGGTCAAAATGTAAGAGATGTCGCCGAGCTCAGGAAAAACTTTTCTTGAAAGGTGATAGATGTGATAGCGCAAAGTGCGCTGTTAGTCGTCGTCCATATGCGCCAGGTGTTCATGGAAAAAGCATGTCTCGCGGACTAAGTGAGTTCGGAAAACAGCTTGCAATGAAACAACGCATCAAACGAATGTATGGAGTTTTGGAAAAACAATTCCGCAAGCACTATGATGAAATTAGCAACAAACCAGGAGTTACTGGAGATTTGCTAATGAGTCGCCTTGAAATGCGTTTGGACAATGTGGTTCGCAAAATGGGACTAGCATCATCTCCAATTCAGGCTCGACAGCTTGTAACTCACGGAGCTTTTGTGGTTAATGGAAAGAAAATGACAATTCCTTCTTGTTGGGTGAAAGTTGGCGATGTGGTTGCAGTGAAAGAATCAAAGAAGGACAATGCATACTTCAAAATTCAGGCTCAATCATTGGCAAACAAGAAAGATTTTCCGAGATGGGTCCAGTTCAATGTTTCAAAACTGGAAGGAAAGGTTATTGCGATGCCGACTCGTGAAGATGTTGGAATCCATGTTGATCCTCAAATGGTTGTGGAATCATACTCAAGATAAATTTGTTTTTGTTTTTAATTTAACTTTTTTAATTAAAAACGTGTTTTTTGTTCCGCTGAGCGGAATGACCAATTCGTTTTAAAAGAGGATATGCAGATCGTGTCACTTCCTCAGAAGCCAAAATACACTCCAATCGACGAGATGAGTGGTAAATTTGAAATCATGGGTTGTTATCCAGGTTATGGAATGACTCTTGGTAATGCGCTTAGACGTGTTCTTCTGGCATCACTAGAAGGAGCAGCCATCACATCGGTGAAAATCAAAGGAGTTTCTCATGAATTTTCAACCATGGATGGAGTCATGGAAGACGCAGTTCAAATCATTTTGAATCTGAAAAAAATTCGTTTCAAAATGCACAGCGAAGAACCTGTGAAGGTTAGCCTTAAATTCAAAGGCGAGGGAAAAGTGACTGCAAAAGAGATCAAATGTCCTTCTGATGTTGAAGTTGTGAATACTGATCAGATCATTGCAACTATCACTGATAAAAAAGTTGAATTTGAAATGGAATTGGAAATCTCAAGAGGTTTGGGATATGTTCCAATTGATCAGCAAAACCGACCTGAAAAAGAAATTGGAGTTATTGCAATTGATGCAGTGTACACACCGATTCGTCGTGTGAACTATGAAGTTGAAAACATGCGAGTTGGAAAAAGAACAGACTACAACAAAATTACTCTTGAAATCGTGACTGATGGAAGCATAACTCCAGAGGAAGCCTTCAAAAAAGCTGTTGCTATTCTTGTTGAACAATTTTCAGTGCTTGGAGGAATTGAAATGATCCAGGAGGCTCCAATTGTTGAAGTTCAAGAAGCTGTGATTGTTGAGGAAAAGAAAGAAGTTGAAGAAGCTGTTGACCCAATGAAAATCAAAGTTGGAGAACTTAAAAATCTTTCAACTCGAACTCTCAATGTTCTTGAGACAAGCAAGATTGCAAAGATCAAAGACATTGTGAAATTGAGCGAAGAAGAGCTTCTTGGATTGGAAGGAATGGGAAGCAAGGGAGTAAAGGAAATTAAAAAATCAATTGGAGAATTTGGAATTACACTTAAACAATAGTAAATTTGATAGGTTATAGCTTATAGCTACTAGCTACTAGGCTCGGAATTTTGAATTCTGAGCCGAAAGCTGAAAGCTAAAAGCTGAAAGCCAGAAGCTAAACTCATGAATCATCTTGGAAGAAGCCGAAAATTTAGCAGAGTAAAAAAGCAACGAGTAGCTCTCTTGAAGACGCTATTGGGCAGCTTCATTATGAAAGAAAAGATCACCACGACTGAAGCGAAAGCCAAAGAGATCAAACCAATGGTTGACAAAATCATTACCAAGATCAAAAAGATATCTAAGGATGAGACAAAAAAGGTTGCGGTGCTCAGGGATCTTCGAAAAGAACTGCCACTTATCGCAGTGAAGAAGCTTTCTGGTGAATTTTCTGCAAAGTTTTCTGCTCGAACAAGTGGATACACTCGCATCATCAAAATGGGTCAGAGAAAAAGCGATGGAGCTGAGATGGCAGTAATTGAATTTGTATAAGAAACGCATAATATTAAGTAAACTTATGAACAACAGACAATATCACCTCTTTGATGCTCAGGGAAAAGTGCTTGGACGCTTGGCAACTGAAATTGCAAAGACATTAAGCGGTCGCAATAAAGTTGATTATGTTCCACATATTGATGGGGGAGATTTCGTTGTTGTGATTAACGCTCAAAAGATTAAAGTTACTGGAAACAAACTTGAAGGAAAGATTTATCACAAATATTCTGGATATCCAGGAGGTATCTCATCAATCTCTCTGAAAGATTTGCTTGCCAAGGATTCAGGAAAAGTGATTCAAAACGCAGTATACGGAATGCTTCCGAAGAACAAGCTCAGAGACAAGATGATGCTCAGACTAAGCGTTTTTGCTGACGCAGAGCACACATGTAAGAATATTAATGTTACACACTAATTTTATGGCAGTAAAAAAAGCGGAAAAAACTGAAAAAGTTTCAAAACCAAAAGCTGTGAAGGCTGCAAAGCCAAAAGCTGAAAAGGTTGTCAAAGCTCCCAAGGCAGTGAAAGCTGTTAAGGAAGTTAAAGTTGAAAAGGTTGAGAAAGTGGAAAAGGTGGAAAAGGCTCCGAAAGTTGCCAAGAATGAAGTCTACTTTTACGCTGTTGGAAGAAGGAAAGCTTCTGTGGCTCAAGTTCGTCTTTTCAAGGCTGAAAAAGCAACTGAAAATGATATTGTTATCAATGATAAGAAATTGAAAGATTATTTTCCAACTGCAGCTCTTCAGAACAACTTGATGGGACCACTTAAGGCTGTTGGAATGCAAGACAGTTTCCGCGCTACGGTTATTGTTCGAGGTGGTGGAATCACTGGTCAGACTGAAGCGATCAGACTTGGAATTGCTCGAGCCTTGGTGAAATTTGACGCTGAGCTCAAGAAATCTTTGAAAGTTCTTGGATTCATGACTCGAGATGCCAGAGAGGTTGAACGAAAGAAAGCCGGACTCAAGAAAGCTCGAAAAGCTCCACAGTGGGCGAAACGATAAATATTGCAAAGCACTCCGAAAGGAGTGCTTTTTTTATATTCGTTTTGTCACTGCGGAGTTTTAATTTGTTGTCATTCCCGCGTAGGCGGGAATCCAGGATTTATGAAAAAGAGTTATTATGTTTATATATTAACTAATAAACGTAATGGAACATTTACATATATAGATTTAATAACATCTCATTTAGA